>JAEVYS010000036.1 GCA_023392635.1 Actinomycetes bacterium
GTGTCGAGCTGGTCGCCGGCGCCGGCGCGGGGGCGGCCGGAGCCGTCGGAGACGGGGCAGCGGGGGCCGTCCGGGGGGCCGGGGAGCTGTCCGCTGTGGCTGCCGGAGCCGCCGGTGGCGCGGCGACCGGAGCAGGCTCGGGCCCGGTGCCGTTGCTGTGGCTGGTGAAGTACTCGACCCAAACGGGGTCGACGGAGGCGGGGTCGGCAAGGAACTGCTCACGCATCTCGTCGATGAGCCAGTCGTTGGCTCCGAAATCGGTGGGGTTCTCGCCGTTCCTCACGTCCTGCGGCGTGTGGGCCACAATCGCCTTCTTCCCTGATCAGCGGCTGGCTGGTGTCCGGCTCGATGTTACCCACGGCACGCTGCGCAGAGAACGCACCCGCCGCCCCGCTGGGCGTTTTCTTCGATTCGATGAATTCTGTCGCTCCGGCGGCTCAGGTGACGTGCCTCACGCGGTGCCGAGCGCCATCTCCTTCCCGTAGGTCGCGGGATCTTCGAGGATCGCGAGGATGTACGCCCCCAGCTCGGCCCGACTGATGCGGCTCTTCATGGGGCGTCGCTCCGCGGTCTCCTGGGCGACGACGACGCCGGACACTCCGCCGTCGACCAGACCGCCCGGCCGCACCACCGTCCAGTCGAGTCCGGAGGAGCGGACGGCCCTTTCCTGCCCCTCGTGGTCGGCCAGCGCCTTGCCGAGGGCCGTCCGGGCGAAGACCCGGGCCGGCACCGGCATGAGGGCCATCGAATCTCCCGCGCCCAGCGACGACTGCACGACGAGTCGGCGCACGCCGGCCGCCCGCATCGCATCGACCACGGTTCGGGTGACCCGGGTGCGGTTGTCCTCGCGTCCGCTCGCACCCCCGACGGTCACCACGACGGCATCCGCGCCGGCGACCGCCGCGTCGGCCACCCTGCGGTCGCCGGCATCACCGGGTCGGTGGCTCACGCCGGGAGACGGCGTTTCCGGACTGCGCCGCGACACGATGGTCACGTCGTGACCGGCAGCGACGGCGAGTTGTACGAGCCGGGCTCCGGTCCCGCTGGTTCCCCCGATGACAGTGAGCTTCATGGGTCCATCCAACCCGCAGGCCCATTCACGCTCAACCGGGCATCACCTGGTCGTGGAACAGGAGGGAAAACGGGCGCCCCCGGCGCGATTCGAACGCGCGCTCCCGCCTCCGGAGGGCGGTGCTCTATCCCCTGAGCTACGGGGGCCCGGCCCAACAGGGCCGCGTGTGACTCTAGCAAAGAAGGATCCGACTAGTCTCATCGCCATGTTCGCGGCGGGTGCACGCCGGCTGGGGGCCGGATTGCTGCTCGTGCTGCTTCTCGTGGGCTGTGTCCGACAGGCGCCACCGGAGCCGGCCGTGCTCCGTCAGACACCTCCGCCCTGGCCCGCCCCCCGTGACGGCATCTCCTACTTCGGGCTGGCGGGGGTGCCGTCCTCCCGGCTGGACGACCGGTCGAACCAGAGGATCGTCACGATCGCGATCGAGCTCGACGGCGCCGCCGTCCCCCTGGTGCCCAACATCGGGCTCGACCGTCCGCGCGCGCTCCAGGCGCCGGCGCACACGCACGACGACACGGGCACGGTCTGGCTGGAGGGAGCCGGCGCAGCCGAGGTGACGCTCGGCCAGTTCTTCACCATCTGGGGCGTGCGGTTCGACGGACGCTGCCTCGGCGCGGCGTGCCGCGACCTCCTGGTGACCGCCGGCGGCCGGCCGGTGACCGACCCCGCCGCGCTCCGCCTGGCCGAGGTTGCCGACGTCCAGATCCGGGTCGCCAGCGGGAGCTGAGCGAGCGGGTGTGGCACTGTTTTGTCCCATGACGCACATGCACGTGGCGGGCTCGATCCACGCCGACGCCACGACGCCCGCACCGGTCTGGTTGACCCGGCCCGAGGACGTCAACGTGCTGGCGCCGAAGCTGTGGAGCTCGACCGTGCAGCGGGATGCCGACGGCGTCGTCTCCGTCGGCGGCGTCCGTCTCACCGACCTTGCCGGCCAGGTCGGCACGCCCGCCTACGTGCTCGACGAGGACGACTTCCGCGCGCGGGCGCGCGCCTGGCGCGAGTCCTTCGCCGGGTGGACGGTGTACTACGCGGGCAAGTCCTTCCTGTGTGGCGGGGTCGCCCGCTGGATCGACGAGGAGGGCCTCAGCCTGGACGTCTGCACCCTGGGCGAGCTCACCGTCGCCCTGCGGGCCGGGTTCGACCCGGCCCGGATCGGCATGCACGGCAACAACAAGTCCGAGGCTGAGCTGCGGCTGGCACTCGAGCGCGGGGTCGGTCGCATCATCGTCGACTCCGCCGACGAGATCACCCGCCTGGAGCGTCTCTGCGACGAACTGGGCACCACCGCCCGCGTGATGATCCGCGTCACCACCGGTGTCGAGGCCCACACCCACGAATACATCGCCACCGCCCACGAGGACCAGAAGTTCGGCTTCTCGATCTCCAGCGGGCAGGCGCTGGTCAGCCTCTTCCGGTGCCACAACAGCGCGCGGCTGGAGCTGCTCGGCATCCACTCCCACATCGGCAGCCAGATCTTCGACACCAATGGTTTCGAGGTGGCGGCACGCCGGACGCTGAAGCTTTTCGCCCAGTTCAAGGAGGCGACCGGACTGCAACTGGCCGAACTCGACCTCGGTGGCGGGTTCGGCATCGCGTACACCAAGGAGGACGACCCGGCGACGCCGGAGGAGCTGGCGTCCGGGCTGCGGGAGATCGTCGAGCACGAGTGCCGCGGCTTCGGCCTCGACGTGCCCGCGGTCTCCATCGAGCCGGGACGCGCCATCGTCGGCCCTTCCGGTCTCGCGCTGTACCGCGTCGGGACCGTGAAGGCCGTCGACGTCGGAGGCGGCCTGAACCGGCGGTACCTCTCGGTGGACGGCGGGATGAGCGACAACATCCGGCCCGCCCTCTACGCGGCCGAGTACTCGGCGTCGCTGGCCTCGCGCGCCTCGATCGCCGAGCCGGTGGTCTCGCGCGTCGTCGGCCTGCACTGCGAGGGCGGCGACATCCTGGTGCGCGACGAGTTTTTGCCCGCCGACGTCGGCGTCGGCGACCTGCTCGCGGTGCCGGCTTCCGGGGCGTACAGCCGGTCGATGGCGAGCAACTACAATCACACCCCGCGACCCCCTGTGGTCTCCGTGCGGGACGGGCAGGTGCGCACGTTGCTGCGCCGCGAGACCCTGGACGACCTCCTGGCGCTGGACGCCGGGCTCGGCGGGAACGAGGAATGACGATGGACGCGTCCACGCCACTGAACCCGGCTTCGGCCAGGGCGGCGGATGCCGGGCTCCCCGGCGCCGAGCAGGGTCCGCTGAAGGTCGCGCTGCTCGGCTGTGGCGTGGTCGGGTCGCAGGTGGCGCGGCTCCTCATCCAGCAGGCCGAGGACCTTCGCGCACGCATCGGGCGCCCGCTGGAGCTGGTGGGCATCGCCGTCCGCCGGCTCGAGCTCGAGCGTCCGGGCATCGACCGGACCCTGCTCACCGACGACGCGATGGCCCTGGCCAGCCGGCCCGACGTCGACCTGGTGATCGAGCTGCTCGGCGGGATCGAGCCGGCCCGCAGCCTGATCCTGGCCGCGATCGCTGCCGGCTCCTCGGTGATCACGGCGAACAAGGCGCTGCTGGCCTCCGACGGCGGGACGGTCTACAGCGCGGCCGAGGCCGCGGGCGTCGACGTGTACTACGAGGCCGCGGTGGCCGGTGCGATCCCGATCATCCGGCCGCTGCGCGAGTCGCTGGTCGGCGACGAGGTCACCGCCGTGATGGGCATCGTCAACGGCACCACGAACTTCATCCTGGACCGGATGCACTCCGACGGCAGCGACTTCGCCGCGGTGCTCGCCGAGGCGCAGGAACTGGGCTACGCGGAGGCGGACCCCACCGCCGACGTCGAGGGCTTCGACGCCGCGGCCAAGGCGGCGATCCTGGCGAGCCTCGCCTTCCACACCCGGGTCAACCTCGGCGACGTCTCGCGCGAGGGCATCACCGGCGTCACCGGCGCCGACATCGCCGCCGCCAGGGAGATGGGCTGCGTCGTGAAGCTGCTCGCCCGTTGCGCGCTCAGTGACGACGGGACGATCGCCGTCGGGGTCCACCCGACGATGGTGCCGGTGTCGCATCCGCTCGCCTCGATCCCCGGCGCCTACAACGCCGTCTTCATCGAGTCGCGCCACGCCGGGCGGTTGATGTTCATGGGGCCGGGGGCCGGAGGTTCGCCGACCGCCTCCGCCGTGCTCGGCGACCTGGTCACGGCCGCGCGGAACCGCGTTCGCGGCGTGCGCGGCCCGGCCGAGTCCACCTACTCGGCCCGGGGGATCACCCCGCCCGGCGACGTCCGGTCGCGCTACTACGTCTCGATGACCGTCCACGACGAGCCCGGCGTCCTCGCCCAGGTCGCCAGCTGCTTCGCCGACCACGGGGTCTCCCTGCAGGCGGTCCGGCAGGAGAGCGAGGGTGCGCAGGCGCGCCTCGGCGTCATGACGCACCTCGCCACCCAGTCCCAGGTGGACGCAGCGCTGGCCGGCCTCAACGGCATGGACGAGGTGCGCGAGGGCATCGCGATCATGCGGGTCGAGGGCGCCTGATGAACCTCGCCTGCCTCGACCTCGAAGGTGTGCTCGTCCCCGAGATCTGGATCCGGGTGGCCGAGAGCACCGGGATCGGGGAGCTGCGGCTCACCACCAGGGACATCGCCGACTACGACGAGCTGATGCGCCACCGCCTGCGCGTCCTGGACGCGCACGGGATCTGCCTCTCGCAGATCCAGGAGGTGATCGCCGCCATGGGTCCGATGCCCGGCGCGGCCGGTTTCCTCGACTGGCTGCGCGAACGGTTCCAGGTCGTGATCCTGTCCGACACCTTCTACGAGTTCGCGATGCCGCTGATGGCCCAGCTCGGCCACCCGACGCTCCTGTGCCACCGGCTGCAGGTGCACGACGACCGCATCGTCGGCTACACCCTGCGCCAGCCCGACTCCAAGCGGGCTGCCGTGCGGGCGTTCCACCACCTCAACTACAAGGTCGTGGCGACGGGGGACTCCTACAACGATGTCGCCATGCTGGCCGAGGCCGACGCCGGCATCCTCTTCCGCCCGCCCGCCAACGTGGTCTCCGAGTTCCCCCGCTTCCCGGTCGTCACGGACTACGAGGGCCTCAGCGAAGCGTTCGCACACGCGCTCGGCTAGCCGCTTCGTTACTGCGCTGAGCTCGGTGCTACAGTGGGGACGCGCTCAAGGCGCACCGCCCCTCAGATCGGGCGAGACGGACGCGAAGTAGCCACCGATACGTCGAGGAATCCCCTGCAGCCAGCCAGTTTTTCGTACCGGCTGCCCGGCATTTCAGATCTGGATGTCATTTCGAGCAGCTCATTGTGAGCACTGGGCGCGTCTGCCCGGCACCAGCCGCAGGCCGTCCGATCCGAAAGGAAGTCAGTGACCGACACCATCGAAACCGCGACCCGGGACAAGCGCCGTGGTTCAGGGCTGGACGGCATGCTGTTGCCCGAGCTCAAGCAGCTCGGCGCGTCGCTGGGCCTGAAGGGCACCGGCGCCATGCGCAAGGGCGACCTCATCGACGCCATCAAGGCCGCGCAAGGTCCGTCCCGGGCCGGCAGCGCGCGCGCCGCCCGCACCGAGGAGCCCACCGCAGGCGCGAGCAACGGCGAGCAGCCGGCAGCCGGCCAGGCCCCCCGCGACGGCGCACCGTCCGGACAGCGTGCACGCAGGTCGCGCGGCGACCGCGCCGCCGCGTCCGAGGCACCGGCAGCCGAGGCCCCGCGCGAGGCCCGCCCCGAGTCCGCCGACTCCCAGCCCGCCCTCCCGGCTGGTGACGACGTCGCATCCCGCCTCGAGGCCCTCAAGGCGGAGGGCGGGGGAGGACGCAACGTACGCCGTCGCAACGGCAACAGTGCCGACGAGCAGCCCGCGGAGAGCCGCCAGCCCGAGCAGCAGCGTCCCCAGCAGCAACAGCAGCCCCGCGGCAACGCCGGCGACGACGACGAGTTCGGCGGCGGCCGCCGCAGCCGGCGCCGTCGGAACCGTGACCGCCAGAACCGCCGCTCGAACGGGCGCACTTCCGGCGGCATGGGCTTCGAGCGCATGGAGGCCGAGCCCGTCATCAGCGACGACGACGTCGTGCTCGAGATCTCCGGCATCCTCGACGTCCTCGACAACTATGCCTTCGTCCGCACGACCGGCTACCTGCCCGGCCCGAACGACGCCTACGTCTCCTTGTCCATGGTCAAGAAGTGGGGCCTGCGCAAGGGCGACATCGTCACCGGGGCCATCAAGGCGCCCAAGGACGGCGAGCGCCGGGAGAAGTTCAACCCGCTGGTGCGCATCGACACCATCAACGCCGATGCACCCGAGAAGGCGAAGGACCGCCCCGAGTTCCAGAAGCTCACCCCGCTGTACCCGCAGGAGCGTTTCCGCATGGAGACGACCCCGCTGAACATGACCGGCCGCATCATCGACCTGGTCTCACCGGTGGGCAAGGGCCAGCGCGGCTTGATCGTCTCCCCGCCGAAGGCGGGCAAGACACTGGTCATGCAGGCGATCGCGAACGCGATCACGGCGAACAACCCCGAGGTCCACCTGATGGTCGTGCTGGTCGACGAGCGTCCCGAAGAGGTCACCGACTTCCAGCGGACGACGAGCGGCGAGGTCATCGCCTCGACCTTCGACCGTCCGGCGGACGACCACACCACCATCGCCGAGCTCGCGATCGAGCGCGCCAAGCGCCTGGTCGAGATGGGTCGCGACGTGGTCGTGCTCCTCGACGGCATCACGCGCCTCGGTCGGGCCTACAACCTGGCCGCACCGGCGTCGGGCCGCATCCTGTCCGGTGGTGTCGACTCCGCGGCGCTCTACCCGCCGAAGAAGTTCTTCGGTGCCGCCCGCAACATCGAGAACGGCGGCTCGCTGACCATCCTGGCCACCGCGCTCATCGAGACCGGCTCGAAGATGGACGAGGTGATCTTCGAGGAGTTCAAGGGCACCGGCAACATGGAACTGCGCCTGCGCCGTGACCTCGCGGACAAGCGCATCTTCCCCGCGATCGACCCGGTCGCGTCCGGAACCCGCCGCGAGGAGCTCCTGCTCGGCCGCGACGAGCTGGCGATCATCTGGAAGCTGCGGCGGGTGCTCAGCGGCCAGGACCCGCAGGCCGGCCTGGAGATGCTGCTCAACCGAATGCGCAAGACGCAGAGCAACCGCGAGTTCCTCATGGTGATCTCCAAGACCACTCCGAACCCGGAGTAGTTGCTCGGTTTACCACCCAAAAACCGCGTTCGCCACCGAGATTTCGGTGGCGAACGCGCTTTTCGGCAGCTTCCGGCGTGGTCAGAAGATCCAGCTCGCCACGGGAGCGACCGGCCAGCCGAACGCCACGGACGCGCGCACCAGTGCCCCCGGTCGCAGCTCGCGCACGAGCCCGGCTGCGGACAGCTCGGCGAGGGTCGTACCGCCGAGGAAGGCCCCTCCCAGCTCACGGACGTCGAGCGCGAGGTCAGCGGGATCGTCCGTGCGCCGGACCGACGCGGGCGCGAAGGCGTCGGCCACGAGCCGCCAGCGTCCCGCGTTGTCGGGCAGGAGCGGGTCGGTCACCTCGAGCACCACGTCGACCGGCGCCTGGTACTGCCGTCCGGCCAGCGCGGCGGGAAGGTCGACGATGCGCAGCCAGGTGTTGTCCTGCCACGTGCCCCGCGCCGCGCGGGCGTCGACGAGCAGGCTCAGCAGCGGGTCGTCCACCGCGAGCGTCCCTGAACTCACCTCGACGGTCAGGTCGAGGTCGAGCAACCGCGTCCACAGCGCGTGCGTGACCGCCGCGTCGGTGGCCACGACCTCGGAGACGCGAACCGTGCCCTCGGCTCCGCCCGGGCCCCACTTGGACTGGCGGCGGAACAGGGCGTACCCGACCGCCTCGCCGTCCCGCTCGGCGACCATGATGCGCCCGGTCTCCCTGCCGTCGCGGAAGATCGGCGAGTCGTCGAACCACATCGCGGTGAGCTCATCGGTCTCCCGGGTGACCCAGCCGGGCCGGTCCACCGCGGAGTGGAGGCGGCGTACCAGTTCGGCGTGGGACGCGGCGGACCGCGTCTCGATGCGCACGCCGACCGCGTCCGAGCCCGGCACCGGGCGCAGCGCCGCGCGGCGCGACAGCGTGAGGTTCACCTGCCGGGCGCACAGCCCGTAGCCGAACCGCCCGTAGATCGCCGGCTCCGCCGCGAACAGCATCGAGACCGGTTCCCCGCGTTCACGGCAGTGCGCGAAATGGCTGTCGATCATCGCCCGCAGCAAGCCGTGGCGCCGCCACTGCGGGTGCACCCCCACCCACGTGAGACCGGCCACCGGCAGCCGTCCGCCGGGGACCGGGCAGTTCCCGAACGGGTACGAGGCGTGCATCGCCACCAGCCGTCCGGGCTCCCCGGCGCGGACCACTGCGTAGGTACGCTCCCAGGTGAGCGGGCTGGGCAGCTTCAACAGGTCCTCGAGGCTGTCGGACGTCGGAAAGGCCCACATGTCCAGTTCGAGCACGTCGGGGAGCTGGTCGGACGTCAGTGGGACGAGCTCGAAGCCGTCGGGATAGGTAGCCATGGCGACACTCTGCCAAGGCGGCGGACCCCGTGGCGAGCGAACGGGGAATGTTCGTGGCCTGCGCGTGGTTTGGACAGCGGAGGCCTTTCCGGCACAATGGGAGGTCGGTCCCGGTTCACGCTCCGGGGGAACATCCGCCCCCACCACATCGTCGAGCGACCCGGGCCAGACGAATCAGGAGAAACCATGAAGCAGGGCATTCACCCCGAGTACGTGGAGACCCAGGTCACCTGTACCTGCGGCAACACGTTCACCACCCGCAGCACCGCCAAGAGCGGCGTCATGCACGCCGAGGTCTGCGCGGCCTGCCACCCGTTCTACACGGGCAAGCAGAAGATCCTCGACACCGGCGGCCGCGTCGCCCGCTTCGAGAAGCGCTACGCGAAGCAGGCCGAGGCCAAGAAGAAGTAGCTTCGTCGACGCCGGGTACCAGGGAAACCTGGTGCCCGGCGTTTGTCGTCCCGGGCTCAACGCCCACACCGGAGTCGCCAGGAGGAGATCGTGATGTACGAGGCCGCCGAGGGCCTGCGCGAGGAGTTCGCGCAGTTGGAGGCGCAGCTGTCCGACCCGGCGATCCACGCCGACCTCGCGGCCTCGCGCCGGGTGGGCCGCCGCTACGCCGAGCTGACCCCGATCGTGAAGAACCTGACCGCCCACGAGCAGCTCACCTCCGACCTCTCCGCAGCCAGGGAGCTGGCCGACGAGGACCCCTCCTTCGCCGACGAGGCGGACGCGATCGCCTCCCAGCTGGCCGAGGTGGAGGAGCGCCTCGCCCGGCTGCTCGCCCCGCGCGACCCCAACGACTCGGCCGACGCGCTCATCGAGATCAAGTCGGGTGAGGGCGGGGAGGAGTCCGCGCTGTTCGCCGGGGACCTGTTCCGGATGTACTCCCGGTACGCCGAGAACCGCGGCTGGAAGGTCGAGGTGCTGGACGCGCAGGAGACCGACCTCGGCGGCTACAAGTCGATCACGCTCGCCGTGAAGGCGTCGGGCAACCCCGACCCGGAGAACGCGCCGTACGGGGTGCTCAAGTTCGAGGGTGGCGTCCACCGCGTCCAGCGGGTGCCGGTCACCGAGACCCAGGGACGCATCCACACGTCGGCCGCCGGCGTCCTGGTGATGCCCGAGGTGGAGGCGACAGAGGTCGAGGTGAAGGACGACGACCTGCGCATCGACGTCTACCGCTCCTCCGGTCCCGGCGGGCAGGGCGTGAACACCACCGACTCCGCCGTGCGAATCACCCACCTCCCGACGGGAATCGTGGTGTCGTGCCAGAACGAGCGCTCGCAGCTGCAGAACAAGGAGTCGGCCATGCGCATGCTGCGGTCCCGCCTGGTGGCCCGCGCGGAGGAGGAGGCGGCCAGCGCCGCGTCCGCGGCCCGCAAGTCGCAGGTGCGCACCGTCGACCGCTCGGAGCGCATCCGCACGTACAACTTCCCGGAGAACCGGATCGCCGACCACCGCATCGGGTTCAAGGCGTACAACCTCGACCAGGTGCTCGCCGGCGACCTGTCCGCGGTGATCTCTGCGCTGCAGGCGGCGGATTTGGCCCAGCGGCTGGGCGGCGTCGGCTGATGCCGAGCGTCTCCCGCCTGCTGGCCGAGGGCACGCGCCGGCTCGACTCGGCCGCGGAGGCCCGCACCCTGCTGGCGCACAGCGCCGGCGTCGAACCGTCGAGGCTGGCCGTGCTCGGCGACATCGCCGACGACGTCGCGGACGGGTACCGCAGGCTGCTCGAGCGACGCGCGGGCGGGGAGCCGGTGCAGTACCTGACCGGTCGGGCCTGGTTCCGCACGGTCGAGGTTGCGGTGTCCCCGGGGGTGTTCATCCCCCGCCCCGAGACCGAGGTGATGACCGGCTGGGCGATCGACCGCCTGCGGGAACGGGACGGAGAGCCCGTCGTCGTCGAGCTGTGCGCCGGGAGCGGCGCCATCTCGGCTGCGATCGCGGCGGAACGCCCGGGGTGCCGCCAGTTCGCCGTGGAACTGAGCAAGGACGCTGCGAGGGCAGCCGAACGCAACCTGGCCGGCACCGGCGTGGTGCTCGCCGAGGGCGACATGGCCGACGCGTTCCACGAACTGGACGGCACGGTCGACCTGGTGATCGCCAACCCCCCCTACATCCCGCTGGAGGCGTGGGAGGGCGTGGCACTCGACGTCCGCACCCACGAGCCCGAACTGGCCCTCTTCTCCGGCCCCGACGGCCTCGATGCGCTGGCGGTGGTGGCACGGGTGGCCGCCCGCCTGCTGCGTCCGGGCGGCCACGTGTGCGCCGAGCACGCCGAGGTGCAGTCCGAGGCGGTGGTCCGGCTGTTCGCGCGCAGCGGCGCCTTCCGTGCCGTTCAGGACCATCGTGACTACAACCGCAGGCCTCGGTACGTGAGCGCGGTCCGGGCCGCCAAGCTGGCAGGATGAGGGTCATGGCCAAGGTGTTCGACATCAGCAGCGATCCGGAAGCGGCGATCGACGCCGCCGCCACGGCCGTGGCGGAGGGCCGCTGCATCGTGCTGCCCACTGACACGGTGTACGGGATCGGCGCGGACGCCACCAGCGGCCCGGCGGTCCAGGCGCTGCTGGATGCCAAGCGCCGCGGACGCGACATGCCGCCGCCGGTGCTGATCGCCGAGGTGGCGATGCTGCGGGCGCTCACCGACGAGGTGAGCGACGACATGCTGGCGCTGGCCGACGCGTTCTGGCCCGGCGCCCTGACGGTGGTCGCCAACGCCCATCCGCACCTCCGCATGGACCTCGGCGACCGGGGCGAGACGATCGCCGTCCGGGTGCCCGACCACGAGTTCACCCGCGACCTGTTACGTGCCACCGGCCCGCTGGCGGTGAGCTCGGCGAACGTGTCCGGGCGGCCTGCGGCGACGACGATCGCGGAGGCGCAGGAGCAGCTGGGCGCGCTGGTCGAGGTCTACCTCGACGGCGGTGCGGCGAGCGACGGCGTGCCGTCCACGATCGTCGACCTCACCACCGGGACCCCCAAGGTCCTGCGAGAGGGGCGGATCAGCCGCGCGGAGCTGGAGCGGGTGCTGCCGAACCTCGCGCCCGCCCCGGCGTCGCCCGTGCCGGCGCAGGACAGCGACGCGACCGGCGACCCCGCCGGGGACGCCCCCGGGGCCGGCGAGGGCTGAGCATGCGCGAGTACCTGCTGGTGCTGCTGGTCGCGGCGGGGGTGACCTACCTGCTGAGCGGGCTCGCCCGGCGACTCGCGTTCCGGTACAACGCGGTGGCGATGGTGCGCGACCGTGACGTGCACACCAAGCCCATCCCGTACTTCGGCGGCATCTCCATGTGGTTCGGCCTCGCGGCGGCGATGCTGGTCGCTGCACAGCTGCCATGGCTCGGCGGCTTCGCGCTGGTGACCCACGACGCGGCGGCGGTGCTGTTCGCCGGCGGGCTGATCTGCGCGGTCGGTGTGATGGACGACATGGTGGAGCTGAACGCGCTGGCCAAGATCGCCGGCCAGCTGCTGGCGGCCGGGGTGGTGGTGCTCAACGGCGTGAAGGTGTACTGGATCCCGCTGCCGGATCGCATCTTCTCCCTCGACGACGGCACATCGATCGCGCTCACGGTGGTGTTCATCTTCGTCGCCGTCAACGCCATCAACCTGATCGACGGGCTGGACGGACTGGCCGCAGGCGTGGTCGCCATCGGCGCGGGCGCGTTCTTCACCTACGCCTACCTGCTCTCCTGGGACCAGGAGCTGGTGCGGGCCACCACCTCCAGCCTGATCACCGTCGCGACGCTCGGTGTCTGTCTCGGGTTCCTGCCCTACAACATCCACCGCGCGCGAATGTTCATGGGCGACTCCGGGGCGATGCTGCTCGGCTTCCTGCTGGCCACCTCGACAATCAGCCTCACCGGCCAGCTCGACCCGTCCCGGTTGAGCGACTTCGGTGCGAACGCCTTCGCGGCGTACCTTCCCCTGCTGCTCCCGCTCGCGGTGATGGCGCTGCCGTTCCTCGACCTCGTCCTGGCCTACGTCCGCCGCACGCTGGCCGGAAAGCTCTGGTACCAGGCCGACAAGCAGCACCTGCACCACCGCATGCTGAGCCTCGGCCACAGTCACGGACGCGCGGTCGCCCTGTTGTGGCTGTGGTCGGCGCTGGTCGCGTTCGGCGTCGTCCTGATCGGTCTCCTGCCGAATCCGGTCACGGTCACCGTGCTCCTCGCAGGCGTGCTGCTGGCCGCCTACCTGACCTGGGGCCTGCGCCCCCGGCGGACGGCCGATGGCTGAGCCCGCGAAGGGACGCACGCCCAGCCCGAACGTCCTGAGGGCGCGGCGGTTGCTCGTGGCCGGCGCGGCCGGCGGCCATATCGCGCTGGTGATCTGTGTGGTGGTCTTCGGGCTTGTCGGCGGGCTCGCCGGCGGTGTGTCCTCAGCCCTCGCCGGGATTCTCACGATCGCGTTCTTCACCATCGGGCAGGCGGTGCAGGTCATCGTCGCGGATGCGGATCCGCGCACCGTCCTGGCTGCGGCGCTCGCGTCCTACATCGGCCGCGTGGTCGGGCTGGGGGCGCTCCTTGCCGCCGCTCTGGCGAACGCCGACCGTCTCACCGCCATGGATCCCACGGCCGTGGCCGTGACCACCATCGCCGTCGTCCTGGGGTGGCTGGGCATGGAGATCAGGGCCTTCTCCAGGCTGCGAATGCCGGTTTTCGACGAAAGCGAACACCCCTCGGACACGAGGGCCCACGGAGGGTGAATTCCTCGCGCCCCGGCTGGTAAGGTCCCTAGGGCCATGGGTGAGCAGAGCGGTATGGACGCCGGTCTACGGGTTCTCAGCATTCTGATCGCCGGGCTGGTCTTCTACGGTGGGCTGGGCTGGCTGTTGGATCGCTGGTTGCAGACATCCTGGTGTTTGCCAGTGGGGATCGTCGTCGGCACCGCTGCCGGGGTCTACCTGGTGATCGCACGGTATGGACGGTCCTCGTGATCGACAGACAGGAGAGTGAATGTCCGGCCTGGTCGGTCTGCTGATCCCACTGGAGTGGGCAGTCTGCCTCGGCGAGCCGGCAGGCGAGCACGGTGCCGAGGGCGCGTCCTCGACGGGCTTTCCGCCCGGTGTGACCAGCTTCTGCTCCCGCGCCCTCCTGCCCGGCGTGCTGCCCGACTGGGTGAACAACCACCTCCTGCAGGCCGTCCTCGGCGCCGCTCTCGTGATTGGGTTCTGGCTGTGGGTCGCGCGCGGCCAGAAGGTCGTGCCGGGCCGCAGGCAATTCGTGGGCGAGTACCTCTACAACGTGCTGCGCAACACGATCGCGCGCGACATCCTCGGCCACGACTACCGCGCGTTCCTGCCGTACCTGGTGGCCCTGTTCAGCTTCATCCTGGTCAACAACCTCTTCGGCCAGGTCTTCGTCTTCATGTTCCCGACGTTCTCCAAGATCGGCTACGCCTACGGCCTGGCCCTGCTGAGCTGGATCCTGTACAACGCCGCCGGCATCTGGAAGTCGGGGTTCTTCGGTTATCTGAAGAAGAGCACCCTCCCGGCCGGCGTGCCCAAGGCGCTGTGGGTGCTGATCATCCCGCTGGAGTTCCTGTCGAACTTCATCGTCCGGCCGATCACGCTCGCCCTGCGACTCTTCGCCAACCTGTTCGCCGGACACCTCGTGGTGCTGGTGTTCGTGGTCGGCGGCACGCTGTTGCTGGAGAGCGGGCAGGCCTTCTACATGGCGGCCGGCGGCGTGTCCTTGATCTTCAGCTTCGCGATCTTCGGCCTGGAGATCTTCGTCGGGGTCCTTCAGGCCTACATCTTCACGGTCCTCACCGCCCAATACGTTTCCTCGGCGCTCGCCGAGGAGCACTGATCGTCCACGTAACCCTCGAAAGGAAAGAGCACATGCTCCCTCTGGAAATCGCCGGCTCCATGAACATGCTCGGCTACGGCCTGGCGACGCTCGGCCCCGGCCTCGGCGTTGCCTGGATCTTCTCGTCGGTGATCAACGGCACCGCACGGCAGCCCGAGGCCCGCGGCGCCATGATGGGCACCGCGTGGATCGGCTTCGCCGTGGTTGAGGCGCTGGCGATCATCGGCATCGCCCTCGCCTTCGTCATTCAGTGAGGCTGGTCGGCATGCTGCCGCTGGAGATCTCACTCGGGCCACTGCTGCCCGAGCACCTGTCCGAGATCATCGCCGGCATCGTCTTGTTCCTGGTGATCTGGTGGGTGGTCGCGAAGAAGGTGGTGCCCGTGTTCGAGGCCACCTACGCCGAGCGCACCGCGGAGATCACCGGTGGTATCGAGAAGGCCGAGGCCGCCCAGAAGGAGGCGGCCGCCGCCCTCGCCGAGTACCAGGCACAGCTGGCGACGGCGCGTGCCGAGGCCGGGCGGATCCGCGAGGAGGCCAGGGCGCAGGCCGTGACCCTCGCGGCGGAGATCCGCGACCAGGCGCAAGCCGACTCCGCGCGCATGCTGGCCGCGGCCAAGGCGCAGATCGAGGCCGAGCGCAACCAGGTGATCGCCCAGCTGCGCGGGGAGGTCGGTGGACTGGCCACCCAGCTCGCCGGACGCATCGTAGGGGAGTCGCTCGAGGACGACGAGCGGGCCCGCCGCAGCGTCGACCGGTTCATCGCCGAGCTCGAGGCCCAGCCCCAGGAGGCGGGATGAGCACGCCGAAGAGTCCTGCTCCTCCGGTGCGCTCCTCCGGACACCCCTGTGGGGGCCACGCATGAGCGCGGCGGCCGAGGCCCGGCAGTCCGAGCTCGACCGGGCGCTAAACGCCCAGGCGGCGAGCCCGGACCTCGCGGCGGAGTTGTTCGCCGTGGCCGACCTGCTCGGCCGCCAGGCGCAGCTGCGCAACGCCCTGGCTGACCTGACCGTGGACGACGAGCGCCGCAGCGAGCTCGCTGCCGCCGTGTTCGGGACCCGCGTCGGCGAGGCGGCAGCCAGCGTGGTGTCGGCGGCGGCCGCGCTGCGGTGGAGCACTCCGGCCTGGCTCGTCTCGGCCATCGACCGCCAGGGCGTCCGGGCACTGCTCGGGCACGCGCTGGCGGCCGGCACGCTCGACACCGTGGAGGAGGAGCTGTTCCGGTTCAGCCGCACCGTGGTCGCCGACCACCCGCTGCGCAGCGCGATCGACGACCGGACGGCTGACGTGGCGCTGCGCCAGCAGCTGGTGAGTGACCTGCTCGACGGCCGTGCCGATCCCGACACCGTCGACCTCGCCCGCCGTGCGGTGGCCCGCGCCACCGTCTCGTTCGAGGCGACCGTCGAGGGCTACCTCGGGCTCGCCGCCGCCGTCCGTGCGCGGGCGGTCGCGACGGTGACCGTCGCCCGTCCGCTCGAAGCGGAGCAGCGGGCGCGGCTGCAGGCGGCGCTGGAGCGCCAGCTCGGCCGCAGCGTGAACCTGCAGGTGATCGTCGACCCATCGGTTCTCGGCGGCGCCAGGGTACGGGTGGGCGACGAAGTGATCGAGGGCACCGTCGCCGGCCGGCTCGCGGCTGCCGAGAAACAACTGACCCAGTAGAGAACGAAAGCAGAAGGTGCACAAATGGCGGAACTGACCATCAGCCCCGAGGAGATCCGGGACGCGCTGGACAAGTTCGTGTCCAACTTCAACCCGGACACCGCTACCCGGGACGAGGTGGGCACCGTGGCGACCTCCGGTGACGGCATCGCCCGGGTCGAGGGCCTGCCGTCGGCCATGGCCAACGAGCTGCTCGAATTCCAGAACGGCACCCGCGGCATCGCCTTGAACCTCGACGTGCGCGAGATCGGCGTCGTCGTGCTGGGTGACTCCGAGGGCATCGAGGAGGGCTCCATCGTCAAGCGCACCGGCGAGGTGCTGAGTGTTCCCGTGGGCGACGGGTACCTGGGACGGGTCGTGGACGCCATGGGCAACCCGATCGACGGCCTCGGCGAGATCACGGACGTGCCCGAGCTGCGTGCCCTCGAGTTGCAGGCCGCCGGCGTCATGGACCGCCAGAGCGTCAACGAGCCGCTGCAGACCGGCATCAAGGCCATCGACTCGATGACCCCGATCGGCCGCGGCCAGCGCCAGCTGATCATCGGCGACCGCAAGACCGGCAAGACCGCGATCGCCGTCGACACGATCATCAACCAGAAGGCGGCCTGGGCCACCGGCGACCCGAAGAAGCAGGTGCGCTGCATCTACGTGGCGATCGGGCAGAAGGGCTCCACGATCGCGTCGCTGCGCACCGTCCTGGAGGAGGCCGGCGCGCTGGAGTACACCACGATCGTGCACGCCCCGGCGTCCGACCCTGCGGGCTACAAGTACATCGCCCCCTACACCGGCTCTGCCATCGGCCAGCACTGGATGTACCAGGGCAAGCACGTGCTCATCGTCTTCGACGACCTCACCAAGCAGGCCGAGGCGTACCGGTCGATGTCGCTGCTGCTGCGCCGTCCGCCGGGCCGCGAGGCGTACCCCGGCGACGTGTTCTACCTGCACAGCCGCCTGCTCGAGCGCTGCGCGAAGCTCTCCGACGAGCTCGGCGCGGGCTCGATGACCGGCCTGCCGATCATCGAGACGAAGGCCAACGACGTGTCGGCGTACATCCCGACCAACGTGATCTCGATCACCGACGGCCAGATCTTCCTGCAGTCCGACCTGTTCAACGCCAACCAGCGTCCTGCCATCGACGTGGGCATCTCGGTGTCCCGCGTCGGCGGCGCCGCCCAGGTGAAGGCGATGAAGGGCGTCGCCGGCACGCTGAAGATCGGCCTGGCCCAGTACCGCGACATGGAGGCGTTCGCAATGTTCGCCTCCGACCTGGACGCCGCGTCCCGGCGCCAGCTCGACCGCGGCGCCCGCCTGGTGGAACTGTTGCGCCAGCCGCAGTACAGCCCCTACCCGGTCGCAGAGCAGGTGGTCAGCGTGTGGGCCGGCACCACGGGCAAGTTCGACGACGTCCCGGTCAACGAGGTCCTGCACTTCGAACGCGAGTTCCTCGACTACCTGCGGCACAACACCAAGGCGCTGGACACGATCGCCGAGACCGGCCAGTTCACCAAGGACACCGAACAGGCGGTGGTTGAGGCCCTGGACAAGTTCCGCGAGCAGTACGTCAGCACCGACGGCAAGGCCCTCGTCGAGGGCGACCAGCCGGCCCGGGCGATCGCGGAGGAAGAACTCGACCACGAGCAGATCGTGGTGCGGAAGAAGCGGAGCTAGACGGATGCCAGCCAGCCTGCGGGAGCTGCGACAGCGCCGGAAGTCGGTGACCGCGACCAAGAAGATCACTCGGGCGATGGAGCTCATCGCGTCCTCGAGGATCATCAAGGCGCAGCAGGTCGCCGCACGGGCGCTGCCGTTCACCCGGGAGCTGAACCGGGCGGTGTCGGCCGTCGCCAGCAAGTCGCGGATGAACCACCCGCTCACGAAGCCGGTCGAGAACCCGAAGCGCATCGCCATCTTGTTCATCACCTCCGACCGCGGGATGAACGGCGCGTACTCGTCCAACGTGATCAAGACCGTCGCCCAGTTCCGGCAGCGCGCCGAGAGCGAGGGCAAGGAGCTGCTCCGCTACGTCGTCGGCCGCAAGGGCATCGGCTACCTCAAGTACCGGTCGCTGCCGATCGCCGAGTCGTGGGAGGGCTTCTCCGACTCCCCGACCTACGACCGTGCCGTCGAGATCTCTGATCGGCTCCTCCAGGACTTCCTGAGGCCCACCGAGGAGGGTGGGGTCGACGAGATCTGGGCCGTGTACACCCGCATGGAGTCGATGCTCACCCAGACCCCACGCGTCCGGCGTTTGCTTCCCCTGGAAGTGGTGGAGGGCGTCCGCGAGCCCGACCCCGAGCACGCCGAGGCGCTCTACCTGTTCGAGCCAGACCCCGAGACGGTGCTGGACGCGCTGCTGCCGCTGTACATCCGCAGCCGGGTCTGGTTCTACCTGCTCCAGTCGGCCGCCTCCCAGCTCGCAAGCCAGCAGCGGGCCATGAAGTCCGCCACGGACAACGCGCAGCAACTGATCGAACGCCTCACCCGGGAAGCGAACCAGGCCCGGCAGGCGGAGATCACCCAGGAAATCAGCGAGATCGTCGGTGGCGCCAGCGCGCTGGCCGACCTGACCGAAACCGACTAGGCAGCAGAAGGCAGAGAAGCGATGACCGTGACGACACAGACCCCGACCGATACCGACGCCGGTGCCGCGACCGGCCGCGTGGCCCGGGTGATCGGGCCGGTGGTGGACGTTGAGTTCCCCGCCGACCAGTTGCCCGACATCAACAACAAGCTGCTGATCGAGATCGACTCCGGCGACCAGACCCGCACGATCGCGGCCGAGGTCGCCCTGCACGTCGGCGACAACGTCGTCCGGGCCATCTCGCTGAAGCCGACGGACGGCATGCGCCGCGGCGCCCGCGTGACCGACACCGGCGCACCGATCAGCGTCCCGGTGGGCGACGTCACCAAGGGCCGCGTGTGGAACGTGACCGGGGAGTGCCTGAACGAGGACAACGCGGCCATCGAGGTGACCGAGCGCTGGCCGATCCACCGCGCGGCGCCGAAGTTCGACGCGCTGGAGCCGAAGACCCAGATGCTCGAGACCGGCATCAAGGTGCTCGACCTGCTCACCCCGTACGTGCAGGGTGGCAAGATCGGCCTGTTCGGCGGCGCGGGCGTCGGCAAGACCGTGCTGATCCAGGAGATGATCTACCGCATCGCCCACAACTTCGGCGGCACCTCGGTGTTCGCGGGCGTGGGGGAGCGCACCCGTGAGGGCAACGACCTGATCGCTGAGATGATCGAGGCCGGCGTCATGAAGGACACCGCGCTGGTGTTCGGCCAGATGGACGAGCCGCCGGGCACCCGCCTGCGCGTGGCCCTGTCGGCGCTGACCATGGCGGAGTACTTCCGTGATGTGCAGAACCAGGACGTGCTGCTGTTCATCGACAACATCTTCCGGTTCACGCAGGCCGGCTCGGAGGTGTCGACGCTGCTCGGTCGCATGCCGTCCGCCGTGGGCTACCAGCCGAACCTCGCCGACGAGATGGGCCAGCTGCAGGAGCGGATCACCTCGACCCGCGGCCACTCGATCACCTCGATGCAGGCGATCTACGTCCCCGCCGACGACTACACCGACCCGGCTCCGGCGACGACGTTCGCCCACCTCGACGCCACGACGGAGCTGAGCCGCGAGATCGCGTCCCGGGGCCTCTATCCTGCGGTGGACCCGCTGTCGAGTTCCTCGCGGATCCTGGACCCGCAGTTCGTCGGCCAGGACCATTACGACACGGCCACCCGGGTGAAGCAGATCCTGCAGCGCAACAAGGAGCTCCAGGACATCATCGCGATCCTCGGTGTGGACGAGCTGAGCGAGGAGGACAAGATCATCGTCGCGCGTGCGCGCCGGATCCAGCAGTTCCTCAGCCAGAACACCTACATGGCGACCAAGTTCACCAACATCGAAGGCTCGACCGTGCCACTGAAGGACACCATCGAGTCGTTCAAGATGATCTGCAACGGCGAGGTCGACCACGTCGCCGAGCAGGCCTTCTTCAACGTCGGAGGCATGGACATGGTCATGGAGAACTGGGACCGCATCCAGAAGGAAGGCTGACGTGGCGGACGTCCTTCGCGTGGAGGTGGTGTCGGCGGACGGCATCACGTGGGAAGGGGAGGCGCTGAGCGTGATCGCCCGCACCACCGAGGGTGACCTCGGCGTGCTGCCCAACCACGAGCCGTTCCTCGCCGCCCTGGTGCCGTGTGCGGCCGAGGTCCTGACGGCCGACGGCAACCGGGAGGTGCTCGCGCTGGACGGCGGGTTCATCTCCGTGGCCGACAACCGGGTCTCGGTGCTGTCGCAGTTCGCCAAGATCGCCAGGGAGATCGACCTCAGGGCCGCCGAGCACGAGCTGGCGGCGGCGGAGAAGCGCCTCGACGCCGGCGAGCTGGACGAGGAGACCCGCCAGCACTTCCTCCGGGCCCAGGCCCAGGTCCGCGCAGCGCACCTCGCCCAGCAGTCCAAGTAAGGCGGGACCTCGCGGATGGACTGGCTGGGCATCACCGAAATGGTGGCGCTAACGCTGGTCGTGGTCCTGCTCGTTCCGGTCGCCTTCCTCGGCGTCCGCCGCCGCTGGTTGTCGCGGCAGGGCGGCCTTTTCGACTGTTCGCTGCGGCTGTCGACGAAGACGCCGGGAACGGGTTGGGTGCTCGGCGTCGCTCGCTACTCCGGTGACAACCTGGAGTGGTTTCGTGCGTTCTCCATCGCCCTGCGGCCGCGGATGATCTTCCCCCGATCCCGCGCGCGGGCCGGCCAGCAGCGCGAACCCGACTCGATCGAGTCCGTCCTGCTCTTCGACGACCAGCGCATCGTGCGCATGGAGGTCTCCGACGGCACGTCCTGGGAACTCGCGATGTCGGTGGCGTCCCTGACCGGCCTCCTGAGCTGGCTGGAGTCCGCCCCTCCCGGCTCCCGCTACCGCTGACGGACCGGATTGGGGACGGTTCCCAACTCGGTCCACCGCCGCCTGGACCGGATTGGGGACGGTTCCCAACTCGGTCCACCGCCGCCTGGCCCCCGTCCTGCGTCCTCGTTATCCACAGATTTCTCCGGGTCTCTCGATCTCCGGCCGGGGCGCCGCCTACCCTCCGTCCAGAATCGTCGGAAGGAGCGGGGATGCCTCGTCGAGCGCGGAGAGCGAGTGCGTCCGGAATTCACCACGTGATGTTGCGCGGAGTGAACCGGGACATGATCTTCCTGGAGGACGAAGACCGCGAACGCTTCCTGACAGCATTGCGTACAGCGAGGGACGTGTCGGGCTTCAGCATCCTGGCCTACTGCCTGATGGACAACCACGTCCATCTGGCCATGCAGGAGGGACCGGAGCCGGTAGGGGCGGCCGTCCGGCGGGTGGGGGTGCGGTACGCCGGCTGGTTCAACCGCAAGTATCAGCGCGTCGGCCACCTGTTCCAGGATCGCTTCAAGAGCGTCCCGGTGGAGGCGGACGCCCATCTGGTGACCCTGCTGCGCTACGTATGGAACAACCCGGTCGAGGCCGGCCTCGCGAACGACCCGGACGAGTACCGGTGGAGCAGCAGGCATCTGCATGGGCGCCGCCTGGTCGACCTCGAGTTGCTCCACCGGCTGGTGCCCACCGATCCCTTGGCGATCGACCATCCCCGTCCGGGCCAGCTCTGGGACACGCCGGGGCGGACCGGCCCACGTTCGCGCTACTCCGACGAGGAGGTCGCCATTCTGGTCGAACAGGTCAGCGGAGCAGGATCGGCCGCGGAGTTCCTGGCCCTGGACGCACAGGCGAGGCGGCGCGCCGTCCATGCGTTGCGGATGCGTTCCGTCCCGTTCGCCCAGCTCGCACGACACACGGGCCTGAGCAGTACGACGTTGAAGCGCATCCAGGCGGACGGCGGCCCCTCCGCCGCTCCCTGATCGATCGCTCGTCGCCTGGCGGTGGACCGAATTCGGAACCGTCCCCAACTCGGTCCGGTCGAAGGTCCCGTGCGGGTGGACCGAATTGGGAACCGTCCCCAATTCGGTCCGAGGGACGGAGGTCAGCCGGCGTCGCCGGTCAGGCGCTTCCGCTGCTTCCTGCCCTTCGGGTCGGCCACCTCGCGGTCCTTGCCCGGGACCCACAGGACTTCTCCGGCGTCCTGGCCGACCACGCGGGCGAGGATGAACAGCAGGTCGGAGAGCCGGTTCAGGTAGTGCAGGGCCAGCGGGTTCACGCCTCCGGGCCGGTCGTCGGCCGCCTCCTCCGTGCCGTACTCCTCTGCGGCGCGCCAGCCGGCCCGCTCGGCCCGGCGGACCACGCTGCGTGCGAGGTGCATCATCGCGGCCGTCTGTGTCCCCCCGGGCAGGATGAACGAGCGCAGGGCCGGCAGCGGGTCGCCGAACTCGTCGCACCAGCCCTCGAGGCGGTCGACGTTCGACTGGATGATCCGCAGCGGCTCGTAGGGCGGGTCGGCCGCGAGCGGGTTCGAGAGGTCCGCCCCGCAGTCGAACAGCTCGTTCTGGATGTGGCGGAGAACCTCACGGATGCGCGGTGGCAGGTCGGCCTGAGTGGTGATCATGCCCATCACGGAGTTCGCCTCGTCGACGTGGCCGTACGCCTCCACCCGCGGATCCGTCTTCGCAGTCTCCGACATGTCCGACAGCCTGGTCCGCCCGGCGTCGCCGGTGCGCGTGTAGATGCGGGTGAGGTTGACCATGCCTCCAACCTATCCAACGCACCACGGACGCAAGGGGCCCGCCGGTCGCACCGAGACGTCCACCCGGGACGGTCCCGACCGGGCCGTTCTGCCCGTGGAGGACGGCGCAATATGACAGGGTGGGGCGGTGAAGAAGCTGCTCCTGCTGATGCCCCTGCTCCTGCTGGGTGCCCTCCTGTCCGCCTGCTCGACGGGCGCCTCCCCGGCCGCCGGTGGCGTGAACTGCACGTACACGGCCACGGGCACGGCAGCGAAGCAGGTGGCCCTGCCGCCGGGGTCGCACGTGCCGAACACCGGCACGGTGCCCTACACGATCCAGCTCAACTCCGACCGGGTCACCGTGAACCTGGACCAGGCGCACACCCCGTGCACGGTGAACTCCTTCATCTCGCTGGCCAAGCAGGGGTACTTCGACCAGACGTCCTGCCACCGGCTCGTCGACGGCGGGCTGTTCGTGCTGCAGTGCGGCGACCCCACCGGGACGGGCTCCGGCGGCCCGGGCTACAAGTTCGCCGACGAGCTCAGCGGGAAGGAGACCTATCCCGCCGGCACCCTCGCCATGGCCAACGCCGGGCCCGGCACCAACGGGTCGCAGTTCTTCATCGTCTACGCCGACAGCCAGCTTCCGCCGAACTACACCGTGTTCGGCCATGTGGACGCCGCCGGGATCAAGGTCGTCGCGGCCATCGGCGCGGGCGGCCAGGACGGCAGCTACCCGGACGGGTCGGGCAAGCCGAACCTGCCGGCGCAGATCAAGGGCGTGGTCGCCGGCTGACCGCGTCCAGCGCCTCGGCGAAGTCCCGCAGGACGGACGTGACGGCCTGGGGCTGGTCCGCGTGCACCCAGTGGCCGGCGTTCGCCACCACGCGCCGCTCGACCGCCGGGAAGAGGCGACGCATGACCGGCTCGTGCTCGGCCCGGACGTAGGTCGAGCGCTCGCCGGTCAGCCAGAGCACCGGCCCGGGGTAGCTGACCGCGCCCGGATCGGGCCACCCGCCGATCTCGGCGAGCGAGTCGCCCAGCATCGCGAGGTTCGGCTGCCAGTGCCACCCGCCCTTGCGCCGCAGGTTCTGCAGCAGGAACAGGCGGACGCTGTCGTCAGGTACCTGCGCGCGCAGCCGCTCGTCCGCCTGCGCCCGGGACTCCAGCGTGGTCAGGTCGAGGGACCGCATGGCGCGGACCAGGGGGGTGAACGTGTCCACCTGGTCGGAGTGCCCCGGCGCGATGTCCACCACCACCAGGCCGGAGACCAGGGCGGGGTGGGCGAGGGCGGTGAGCATGGCCACCTTCCCGCCCATCGAGTGGCCGACCAGGATCACCTCGGCCGCCGACCCGAGTCGCAGGTCGATCTCGTCGGCCACCGCATGCGCCATGCCCGGGTAGCTGAAATGGTCGGTCCAGCCGCTCGCGCCGTGGTCCGGCAGGTCGAACAGCACGCTGGTCCGGTCCTCGGCGGCGAGGGCCTGGGCGATCCCGGTGAAGTTCCGGCCACGTCCGAACAGCCCGTGGAGGAAGGCGAAACGCGGCCGGCCGGAGCCGACGAGTTCGGTGTGGATGCCCATCACTGGCGCCGCTGCCAGCAGGAGCCGTGCCAGTGCCTGCGTTCCTCCACGGCCGACGTCGAGCCCAGGCTGGCCTCGCGGGGCCAGGTGACGACATGCGCGGTTCCGACGCTGACCTGCCGGTTGCAGCCCGGACAGGTGTAGGTCTTGGTGGCCGAGTCCGCGGGCATCGTCTGCACCATCCACGGCCCGTCCGTCTTGTGCTCGAGGCGGGCGAACGCGCCCGAGTTCAGTGGCCGGGGCGCACGCAGGTGCTTGGAGGGACGTTTGGCCATGGTCCCCAGCCTATGGCCTCGTTCCCGCGACCAGGATCAGCCGCTTCAGCGTGTAGGTTGTCCGGGTGCGTCTGCTGATTGCCCGCTGCCAGGTCGACTACGCCGGACGGCTCTCCGCGCATCTGCCGATGGCCACCCGGCTGATCATGGTCAAGGCGGACGGTTCCGTCTCCGTCCACGCCGACGACCGCGCCTACAAGCCGCTCAACTGGATGAGCGCACCGTGCACACTCCGGATCAGCGCCCCGGCGGCGGGCGACCCGCTGGTCGGCCCGGACGCCGCCTCGCTCAGCGAGGTGTGGGAGGTCCGCAACGCCGTCGGAGACACGCTCCAGATCGCCATCGGCGAGGTGTTCCACGACTCCCTGCACGACCTCGGGGTCGATCCGGGCCTGCAGAAGGACGGCGTCGAGGCCCACCTGCAGGTGCTGCTGGCCGAGAACCCGGCCACCTTCGGCGAGGGCTGGACGCTCGTCCGCCGCGAGCACCCCACCCCGATCGGTCCGGTGGACCTGCTGTTCCGCGACCACCTGGGCGCCTATGTCGCCGTGGAGGTCAAGCGCCGCGGTGAGATCGACGGGGTGGAGCAGCTCACCCGCTACCTCGCGCTGATGAACGCCGACCCCCTGCTGGCTCCGGTCCGCGGCGTGTTCGCCGCCCAGCTGATCAAGCCGCAGGCGCGCACGCTCGCCGGCACCCGCGGGATCGACTGCGTGCTGGTCGACTACGACACCCTTCGCGGACTGGACAACGCCGAGGACCGCCTGTTCTGACCCTGCTGCACCACACGCCGGGAGTCAGGGTGATGTCGGCGGTTGGCGCACGCGGTGCGAGGAGGGAGTGGCTCAGGTGCGGTCGAGGTGGGGGACCAGGACCTCGCGGTACAGCAGGAGCAGCGCGGCCATCACGGGGATTGCGAGGACGGCCCCGACGAAGCCGAGCAGGAGGCCGCCGGAGATCGCTGCGAGCATCACCAGCACAGCCGGGATCTGCACCGACTGGGAGAAGATCCGGGGCTGGATGAAGTAGGCGTCGAACTGCTGGTAGGCCAGGAAGAAGACCAGGGTGATCAGCCCGGTGGTCGGGGAGAACGAGAACGCAACGATCGAGACGATGACCATCGAGATCGTGGTGCCGACCAGCGGCACGAAGGCGAACATGCCGACCACCACCGTCAGGGCGAGTGCGTACTGGGTGAGGCCGACGATGTTGAGGAACAGGAAGGCGACAGTCATGGCGATCAGGACCACGAGGAACAGCCCCGAGACGTAGCCGCCGACCCGCTTGAAGGTTTCGTTGGCGAGGTACTTCACGCGGGCCCGTCGCGATGACGGGGCGAGCTGGTAGATGACCTCCTTGATCGCCGGCAACGTCACCAGGAAGTACAGCGTGAGCACGGTGGTGATGATGACGGAGAACACCGTGTTGGCGACCACCGCCCCGGCACCCACGAGTCCGCCGAACAGGCCGGAGATGAGCTCACCGGACGTGAGGAAGGTCACCGCGCGGTCGATGACGTGCCACTGGGCGTCGAGGGCGGCGATCTGCGGATTCTGCCTGAGGTTCTCCAGGTAGCCGGGCGCCTGGAAGAGCAGCCGGTTCACCTGCTCGCTCACCACCGGTACCAGCGCCCAGCCGGCCAGCACGATCAGGCCGATCAGCCCCAACGCCACGAGGAGCACGGCCACGCCGCGCCGGACGCCGTGGTGATGCAGCCACTCGACCGCGGGGTTGAGCCCGAGGGCGATCGCCAGCGACAACATGACCAGCACGATGACCGTGCGCAGCGACACGACCAGCGAGACCAGGCCGAAGGCGGTCATGCCGCCGATGGCGAGGAAGAACCCGATCTGGAACGGGTTGCGGTCCAGTAGCGAAATGCGGTGCTCGCGAGTGGTGGCGAAGCCGTCGCTGGGGTCGGGCGGAGTCGGCTGGGTGGTGCGGCGCCACTTGCGCAGCCAGCTGCGGGTCGGCGGAGGGCTTGGTGGGGTCGTCGCCGAGGTGGGCGTGCGGACCGCCGGCGCCGTCGACGGCTGCGTGTGCTGCTCCGGTTCTGCCGTGGTCACTGGGCAGGATCCCCGTCCCCGTAGTCGACGGCGCTGGCGCCGGCGAGGGCCGAGAGCTCCCCGAGCTGGGCGACGATCGCCTTGCGCCGCCCGATCAGCTGGGCGATCTCGGCCTCGAGCCGCCCCTTGGCCTCCTCGGCCTCCCGCAGCAGGTCGGCGCGACGTGCCTTGGCCTCCGCCTCCGCGGCAGCGGTGATGCGCTCGGCCTCCGCCCTCGCCGCCGCGGTGATCTGGGCGGCCTCCGCGTGCGCAGCCTGGCGCCGCTGGTCCCAGGTGACGGCGTCGGACTCGAGCCGGGCGGCGTACTCGGCCGACTGGCGGCGGGCCTGCTCCTGCAGTTGCTCCACCTCGGCCGCGGCCGCCTCGTGCGCGGCCTTGACCTCGGCGAGGGCTGCCTCGCGCTGTGCCACGATGCCGAGCCGGTGCTCGGCGGACTCGCGCTCCGCCGCGACCAGCACGGCCTCGGCGTCGAGCCGCGACTGCTCCGCGATGACCTTCGCGCGGGTCTCCGCCTCGTGGAGCACCTCGGCGGCCGCACGCTCCGCGAACGCCCGGACGGCTGCCGCCTCGTCCTTGGCTGCCTGGAGCTCTGCGGCGGTCTGCTCGCTCAACCGCTGGCGCAGGGCGGCCAGTTCCTCGGTGGAGGTGGCCCGGGCAGTGTCGAGTGCGAGCCGGGCCTCGGCGGCGCTCCGCTCGGCGTCCGCATGCGCCTGGGCGAGGATCTGGCGAGCCCGGTGCTCGGCGGACGTGACCAGCTCCTCCGCCTGCGACTCGGCGATCTTGAGCAGCCCGCGGGTGTGCCCGCCGAGCTTCGCGAAGTCGGTGTCGTGCGCGCGCGTGTTGGCCTCGGCGAGCTGGCGCTGCTGGTGGCGGACCTGGGCCTTGGCGCGGGCGAGCTGCGCCTCGACGTCGCGGACGTAGGCGTCGACGGCGCCGCGATCGTAGCCGCGGAGGGTCTGGGGGAAGTTGCCCACCGCAGAGGCGGTCTCGTCGAACAGCTCCAGGCCCCGAGTCACGTCGCTCATGTTCGTCGCCCCTTTCGCCCGTCCGGGATCGATGCTACTGGCCCGGTACCCACCGGTGCCGGGCCAGTCCCACGCGTGCGGGCAATCAGTGGGCGGACGCGGCCGGCTCCACGATCTCGAGCAGGATGCCGCCGGTGCTCTTCGGGTGCGCGAAGTTGATGCGCGAGCCGCCGGTGCCGATCTTGGGGGTGTCGTAGAGCAGGGTCACGCCGCGGTCGCGCAGCGTGGCGCTGGCCACGTCGATGTCGGCCACGCGGTAGCAGACCTGCTGGACGCCGCCGCGGCCACCGTTGCGCTCGAGCCACTTGGCGATGGTGCTGTTCTCGTTCAGCGGCGCGAGCAACTGGACCTGGGCGTTCTCCGCGCCCTGGTCGCCGGTGCCGAGCATGGCCTCCTCGACGCCCTGCTCCTCGTTGATCTCGCGGTGGAGCACGCGCCAGCCGAAGACCTCGGTGTGCAGCTTGATGGCGTCGTCAAGGTTGGGGACGGCATAGCCGACGTGGTCGATACAGATGAAGACATCGTCGTTGTTCATGGCAGCAGACTATTCCCGTTGGTCAGGCCAATACCCCGTCGACCACCTGTTTGGCCTCCTGCTGCACCTGTGCTAGGTGCTCGGGCCCCTTGAGCGATTCGGCGTAGATCTTGTAGACGTTCTCCGTGCCGGACGGGCGCGCGGCGAACCACGCCGACGCGGTGGTCACCTTCAGCCCGCCGATCGCCGCGCCGTTGCCGGGCGCGTGGGTGAGGGTGGCGGTGATCGGCTCCCCGGCGAGTTCGGTCGCCGTCACGTCCGAGGCGCTCAGCTTGGCCAGCTTCGCCTTCTGCTCACGGGTTGCTGGGGCGTCCACCCTGGCGTAGCTGGACGCCCCGAACCGGGATTCCAGTTCGGCGTAGTGCTGGCTCGGGGACCTGCCGGTGACCGCCGTGATCTCGCTCGCCAGCAGGGCCAGCAGGATGCCGTCCTTGTCGGTGGTCCAGGTGGAGCCGTCCCTGGCCAGGAACGAGGCTCCGGCCGACTCCTCGCCGCCGAACCCGAGGTCGCCGGTCATCAGGCCGGGCACGAACCATTTGAAGCCCACGGGCACCTCGACGAGGCGTCGACCCAGGTCCGCGGCCACCTTGTCGATCAGCGAGGACGAGACCAGGGTCTTGCCGACACCGGCGTCCGCGCGCCAGTCGGGACGGTGGCTGTACAGGTACTGGATCGCGACCGCGAGGTACGCGTTGGGGTTCATCAGGCCGGCGTCGGGGGTGACGATGCCGTGCCGATCGGAGTCGGCGTCGTTGCCGGTCGAGATGTCGAACCGGTCGCGGTTCGCGATCAGGCTCGCCATGGCGTAGGGCGAGGAGCAGTCCATGCGGATCTTGCCGTCCCAGTCCAGCGTCATGAACCGCCACGTCGGGTCCACCTCGGCGTTGATCACGGTGAGGTCGACGCCCAGCCGGTCGCCGATGTACTGCCAGTACTGCACCGACGCGCCGCCGAGGGGGTCGGCACCGATGTGGACCCCTGCGGAGCCGATCGCGTCGATGTCCAGGACGTTGCGCAGGTCCTCGCAGTAGGCACCGAGGTAGTCCACGCGGGTCACGTCGGCGGCCGCGCGCTCGTACGGCGTCCGCTTGATCGACGAGGGGTCGCGGAGCAGTTCGTTGGCCCGGGACGCGATCCAGCCGGTGGCGTCGGTGTCCGCCGGCCCGCCGTGCGGCGGGTTGTACTTGAAGCCGCCGTCGCGCGGGGGGTTGTGCGACGGGGTGACCACGATCCCGTCGGCCCGGGGACCCTCGTGGTCCCGGTTGTAGACGATGATCGCGCGGGAGACGGCGGGCGTCGGCGTCCAGTCCTCGTCCCGCTCGGCGCGGATGGTGACCCCGAAGGCGTGCAGCACCTCGATCGCCGTGCGCCAGGCGGGCCCGGAGAGGGCGTGGGTGTCCTTGCCGATGAACAGCGGACCCATGATGCCCTGCCCGGCCCGGTACTCGACGATCGCCTGGGTGGTGGCGGCGATGTGGGCGTCGTTGAAGGCGGTGTCGAGACTGGAGCCGCGGTGGCCGGACGTTCCGAACACGACCTGCTGGTCGGGGTCGTCCGGGTCGGGCACGAGGTCGTAGTAGGCGCCGACCAGCGCATCGACGTCGATCAGGTCCTGGGGCAGTGCCACCTGCCCGGCGCGTTCGTGAGCCATGGGCCCATCTTGCCCTCCTGCCACCCCGGGTGGGGAGGCGGTGGCAACATTCGCCCTGCTTCTGGACAGGCTGGCAGAATGCATTCTCGTGACTCCTGCAGGCTTCAACCCTTCCCGCGCCATGGACCTGTCCGGCATCGTTGCGGCGGCGAAGGCCCCGCCGCCCCCTCCCGGCGCCACCTACGTCCTCGACATCGACGAGAAGACCTTCGAGGCCGTCTTGTCCCAGTCGGTGCGCTACCCGGTGGTCCTCGAGCTGTACTCGCCGCGCGCGAACGCCCAGTCGCTGTCCGAAGCGCTGGCCGAACTGGCCAATGAAGCCGGTGGCGCGTACCTGCTGGCCCGGGTGAACGTGGACACCAGCCCCCAGATCGCCCAGGCGTTCGGGATCCAGGCGGTGCCCGCGGTGCTCGGCGTTGTTGGCGGGCAGCTCGCCCCCCTGTTCCAGGGGACCAAGAGCAAGGAGGAGGCCGGCGCCTACATCGCCCAGCTGATGCAGGCGGCCGCAGCCAACGGCATCGTCGGACGGGCGGAGCCGGTCAGCATCGACGCCGACGCCGGCCCCGACCCCCGGTTCGCGGCGGCGGACGCGGCGCTGGCCGAGGGCAACTTCGCGCTGGCCGTCGAGGAGTTCGACAGGTTGCTCGCCGCCGCGCCCAACGACCCGGAGGCGAGGGCCGGCCGCGCACAGGCCGCCCTGCTCGCCCGTCTCGGTACGTCCGACCCCGCGGAGGTGCTCGCGCGGGCCGCCGCCGCGCCGACCGACGTCCAGGCACAGTTCGACGCCGCGGATGCCGAGTTGATGGGTGGCGCCACCCCACTGGCCTTCGCCCGCCTGATCGAGCTGATCCGCAACACCTCCGGCGCGGAGCGGGAATCGGTCCGCGTGCGCCTGCTCGAGCTCTTCGAGACGGTGGGTCCGTCCGATCCCGCCGTCCTCAAGGCCCGTCGCGACCTGATGAGCGCCCTGTTCTGATCCCTGTCCGCCCCGGCAGCGGATAGCGTGGCCCGATGGCACCTGGAACCCGTGTGACCGAGTGGCTGCTCGACGCCGATCCCGCCCTGCGCTGGCAGGTGCAGCGCGACCTGCTCGGCCTGCCCGAAGCGGCGTGGCGTACGACGCGTGCCCTGGTCGAGACGGAGGGCTGGGGGGCTCGACTGCTGGCCCTGGAGGACGCCGACGGCCAATGGGACGGCGCGGCGTTCTGGCCCGCAGGCTTCACGGAGGAGGAGTGGCGCCGCGACGGCCAGCCCTGGACAGCGACCTGCTGGACACTGTTCCAGCTGCGCGAGTTCGGGCTCGAGCCGTCCAGCGCGAGCGCGCGCCGCGCGGTGGCACTGGTCGGCGAGAACTGCCGGTGGGAGGAGGGGGACCAGCTCTTCTGGGACGGTGAGGTCGAGGAGTGCATCAACGGCCGGACCGTGGCGATCGGCTGCTACTTCGGGGTGGACATGGCCCCCCTCGTCGAACGCCTGGTCGGTGAACGGCTCGAGGACGGCGGGTGGAACTGCGAGCGCGCGAACGGCTCGGTGCGGTCGTCGTTCGACACCACGATCAACGTGCTGGAGGGCCTGCTCGAGTACGAGCGGGTCACGGGCGGTACGGACGCGTCGCGGCGGGCGAGGGCGGCCGGGGAGGAGTACCTCCTCACGCGTGCCCTCTTCCGACGGCTCGGGACGGGCGAGCCCGCCGACCAGCGCTATCTCCGTCTCCTGCATCCGAGCCGCTGGCGTTACGACATCCTGCGCGGCCTCGACCACTTCCGGACGGCGTCCCTGCTCACGGGCTCGGCACCGGACCCTCGGCTCGCGGAGGCCGTCGAGCTCCTTCGCGGGCGGGCGCTCGATGGACGTTGGGCGCTGGACTGGGACCTGCGGGGGCGCGTCTGGTTCCCCCTCGACGACGGCGTGGGACGTCCCTCCCGCTGGCTCACGCTCCGGGCGCAGCGCGTCCTCGACTGGTGGGACGCGGCGCGCACCGGATGAGCGGGGGCCGCCGGGTCGCGGTCGTCGGGACGGTCACCCGGCCGATGCGTAAGGCTCACCGGCCGGGTGTCGCGAACCCTGGCTACGCGAAGACGCCGAGCTTTCCGAACTTCTCGGCGAGCAGGTAGTAGACGGTGGCACGGCTCTTCGTGCGGTCGTCCTTGAGGCGCGCCACGACGTCGGCGATGCCCGCGTCGAGGGCGGCGTCGTCGAGGGTGAGGCCGAGCTTGCCCTTGAGGAACTTCTCGCGGACGGTCTCGAGCTCCTTGGGGTCGCTCGCCGCGACGTTCGCCGAGTCGCGGTTGCTGAGCACGAGCCGGTAGGTCGACAACAGCTTCGCGACCACTGCGTCGTCAGCGTTCGGAGCGTACTTCTTGATGTCTGCGGCCCAATCGGTAGCCATGCCTGCTCCTTCGTCTGTGGGGTGCGCTTCGGTGCGCACACTGCCGAGGCCCACGCTAGGCGGTTTCCCTCCCCGAAGGGCAGTGGTTGGAGCAATTCAGCCGGTCACCAGCCAGGAGGGGTGCCTCCGGCCGTCACAATGGCGGGGTGGAAGTGCAGCGTCGGTGGCCGTCGAATCCTCGCCTCGACCCGTTTCGCAACGCCGTGTGGCTGCTCTCCAGGGCCGGCCGGGTGGAGGGGTGCCTGATCTGCAGGGTCGTGCCGACACGCTCGTTCGCCAGCGCCTGGGCGAAGGGCGAGCTGATGTGGTACCAGGTGGTCTGGGCCGACGGCAGGCGCGAGCACCCCGGGGAGGACCACGGGCCCGGCTGGACGGTCGTGGCGGGGCTCGAGGCGGGACGGTTCGTGGGCGACGACCTGCGTGCCCTCACGTATGACGCCCAGCGTGTCCTCGGTCCGGAGCGGGACCGCCTCTGGCGGGCCTACGGTCCGGCTGCCTGACCGGTTCCCGCTCCTGCGGCACGGTCGGGTGGCTGTGCGGACGGCCGTACCCGCCCGGGGTACAGCACGAGCGACAGCGCAGCCAGCAGGCAGACCGCCATCGTGGAGAGGTAGATGCCGCGGAAGCCGCCGTTGAGCGTGTCGGCGAAGCTGGTCTCGAGCGTGGGTGCGAGGGCGTCGATCTGAGCGAGGTAGTCGTCCCGGGCCGTGGCGAACGCCCCCGGGACGGCGTCCCTGAGCACGGTCAGCTTCCGGCGCGTCCCCGCCAGCTCCACGACCGTGGCGGCGAGTTCGTTCCGCGCCTTCACGAGCTTGCTCCTGCTGGTGAGCGCGTCCTCGAGCTTCTTCTCGATCGTGCCGAGCCTGGCGGTCAGTGCTGCCCGCTCGGCGGACACCGCCGAGCGGTTGTCGATCAGCGCTGCCCTCTTGGCGACCAGCGCCGACCGCCCCTTGGCCGCGCCGGAGATCGCGGCCCTGAGCTCGTCGATCCGGCCGTGCAGCTCCTGTGCGGGGGGCGGCTCCGGGGTCCCCGGGGGCAGTGCCGACATGATCGCGTCGTAGGCCGCCTGCAGCTTCGCCAACGCGGTTCGCAACCCGGCGAGGTCGTGGTCGAGTCCGGCGATCCCCCTCGACATGCCCGCGATGCCGTGTGTCATGCCGGAGATCGCCTTGCTCGTCCCGGCGATGCCCGACCGCATGCCCGCGGCGGCCCTGCGCATGCCTGCGATGCCCTTGTCGATCCCCCCGACCGCCGTGACCAGTTTCGCGTGGGCCTTGTCGACGTCATGCTGCGCAGTGGTGAGGCTCGCCAGTCCGGTGTCGACGCCGTCAGTGATGTCGGCGATGACCGACGGGGTCTGGGCGGCGAACATGCGGTCGGCGACGATCCTCGTGCGCGCGGTGATGGTGGTGGCGTCCGCCGTCTTGAGCAGCTCGACGAGGTCGTCGGGCAGGCTCCCGCCCGCGTCCATGTCGATGTCGAGAGTCGTCTTCGACGCGAGGTCGGGGAACGCGACGCCCTTGAGCTTGTCCTTCAGCTTGTCGTTCGAGGCGAGCTCGGCGAACCTCAGCTGGAGTTCGGCGGCGTAGGGCAGTGCGGGCGCGGCGACCTTCGTGGGGAGCTGGGCCACCAGCGTGTCCTGCAGGTTGGTCCCCGCCTGGGCCAGGAAGCCGACCAGGAACGCGGGGGCAAGGGTCGTGCCGATCGAGCGCACGAGGGACAGGGTGGCCAGTGCGGAGTTCGACTCCTCCGCGGGGGTGCGGTCGAGCATCATGTAGTTCAGCGGGGAGCCGATCGTGAACCCGAGGCCGAGGCCCATGAGGGCGAGGGTGGTGCAGACGCTTGCCCACGACGGGGACGGTATCGCCCACCACACGCCGGCCGCTGCGGCGATCGCGGAGACGCCGAGGCCGAACCCCAGCACCACCTTGGGACCGAACCGGTCGGTGAGCGGGCCCGACAGCGGCGCCCCGACTCCGGAGGCGAGCCCCAGGATGATGACGAAGTAGCCGCCCTCGCCGGCGGGGATGCGCAGGGCGTTCTCCGCGAACTGCGGGACGAAGACGACCCCCATGAGGACGACGCCGGACAGCAGGGCCAGGAGGAGGGTGACGCCGATCGTGAAGTCGGTGAAGTAGCCCACGTTGAGGACGGGATCGTCGGCCCGGCGTTCGGCGAGCAGGAGCAGGGGCAGGAGCAGGAGGAACCCCAGCAGGAACGGGTACACGTCGGTGCTCGTGATGGAGTCGGCGAAGTCGAAGAAGTCGATGTTGCGCAGGCCGTAGAGCAGCGAAAGGATCATGGTCACGAGCAGCGTGATCCCGAGCAGGTCGATCTTCGCGACGCTCCCCGCCTTGTGGTTCGGCAGGAACGCCAGCCCGGCGGCGATGATCACGACGCTGATCGGGACGTTGACGTAGAAGATGAACTGCCAGTTCGCCGTGCCGAAGACATCGAGGATGAGGCTGCCGGCACTGGAGCCGAAGATGTTCGCGACCCCGTACACCCCGCCCACCAGTCCGAGCGCCATGCCGCGTTTCTCCGGCGGGACCGAAGTGCCGAACTCGGCCGTCGCGATCGGGATGATGCCGCCCCCACCGACCGCCTGGATCGCCCGGGCAGCGATCAGCATGCCGAAGCTGCCCACGTCCTGGCTGAGCCCGCACAGCAGCGACCCGATCCCGAACAGGGTGATGCTGAGCAGGTAGACCGGCTTGCGGCCGTAGCGGTCGGCCAGTTTGCCCATCACCGGGATGGAGGCGGCGTACGCGAGGGTGTAGATGGTCAGCATCCAGATGCCGGTCTGGTCGCCGACCCCGAGGTCGTTCTGGATGATCGTGCGGGCGGGTGTCACGATGCCGGTGTCGATGGCGCCCATGAAGATGCCCAGGAGGTACACGGCCAGGAGCGCGCCGAACCGGCGCGGAGCAGCGGGGAGCGTGACGGCACTCACGGGAGGGTGACCACCGGACTGATTAGCACATAGCTAACAGTACCGTTGACAGTAAGCAATCGAAAGGTCGCGGCTCGTTGTGGGGAACGGACGTAACCGGGTACGGGAGGATGGGGCCGATCGGACGCCCCGAACCCCGGACGAAAGCAACCACCATGGATCCTTCCGACTTCTTCTCCCTCAGCAACGGCGTGCAGGTGCCGGCCGTGGGCTTCGGCACCTGGCAGATCCCGGACGGTGCGCAGACCTATGACTCCGTGCTCGCCGCCCTGCGCGCCGGCTACCGGCACATCGACACCGCTCGCGCGTACGGCAACGAGGCCTCGGTGGGTCGCGCGATCCGGGACAGCGGGCTGGAGGCCGAAGAGGTGTTCGTGACCACCAAGCTGCCTGCGGAAGTGAAGGACGCCGACGGCGCGGCGAGCGCCTTCGAGAAGTCGATCGCCGCGCTCGGCCTCGACCGGGTCGACCTCTACCTCATCCATGCGCCGTGGCCGTGGTCGGAGCAGGGCGCCGACTACGCAGCGGGAAACGCGGAGGTGTGGCGGGTGATGGCGAGCCTCTACGACGAGGGGCGGGTCCGCTCGATCGGCGTCTCGAACTTCGTCGTGAGCGATCTGGAGAAGCTGGTCGAAGCCACGGGCGTCGTCCCGATGGCCAACCAGATCAGGTTCTTCCCCGGGCACACCCAGGACGCCGTGACGGCCTACTGCCAGGAGCGGGGGATCCTCGTCGAGGGCTACTCCCCGCTCGCCACCGGGTCGGTCCTCGACGACCCGGAGCTCGGCGAGGTCGCCGCCCGCTATGGCCGAACGGTGGCCCAGGTCTGCCTGCGGTACGTCCTGCAGAAGGACGTCCTGCCGCTCCCGAAGTCGGTCACGCCCACGCGGATCGTGGAGAACCTGGCGCTGGACTTCGAGCTGTCCGCCGACGACATGGCTGTGCTGGACGGGCTCCCGGACACCGAGGGCTGACCAGCGGCCCGCCCCCGGTGTGACCCGTCAGGCCCGTCGCACCTCCGGGTCGGTGCGGTCGCCGGCCACCCCGTCTTCGCGAGCGACGACCCGCTCACCGGGTGGGGTCGGCCGGTCCTCGGCGACGACGTCGCCCGCGCGGCGCGCCGTGCCGTCGGCGACCCCGGGATCCAGGTGGGACGCGTTCGCCAGGTGTGACTCGGCGGCCTGGCGTGCGCGCTCGGCCTCCTCGCTGCGTTCCCGGGCCTCACGTTCGAGGCGCTCGGCCTCCATCCGGGCGCGCAGGGCGTCGGCCTGTTGCTGCGCGGCGGCGGCTGCCTGCTCCTTCGCGTGGAGCTCCGCCTCCTGGCCGCGGGTGCGCAACTCCTCGGCCTTCGCCCGTCGCTGGGCCAGCATGCGATCGCGGCTGCGCCGGTTGACCAGGATGGCGGCGACCACGATCACGGCGACGACCACCACTGCCACGACGATCCACATCCACATGTCCATGTCTGCTCCTCCTTCGATCGCGAACCTGCGGTCCCTGCAGAAGTACCCGTTCCCCGGTGACCTAACGTGAGGGGGTGAACGAGCGCGCGTTGGACGCCCTGCTCCGCTGGGAGGCCTCCGGGGCGACCTGGCTGCTCCTGTCCCTGGCGGACGGGGTCGCCGAGGTGGACCTGGTCAGCTGCGACGGGGGTCAGGTGATGGGGCGGCTGGCGTCGTCCGAGGCGGACTTCCTGGCGTACGTGCGGGAGGCCGCGGATCCAGGGGGTAGGCCGCCCGCACCCGGAGCGCCCTGAGAGTGGTCCACGGATGGGCGGTGCCCGCCCGCGGCACCGGGAGGTGGGTCTCGCCGGGGTAGCCGCGGTGGACCGGCCAACGCCCGTCGGCCATGCGTCGCCCGTCCAGCAGCGCGAGCGCGTCGTCCATGCGGTCGTCGTACGGAACCCCGGCATCCCGAAGGGCGTCCAGCGCGCGCAGGACGTCGTAGTGCCAGCGGGCGGGGTGGTGCAGCCGGGTGAAGTCCTCCCGGATGACCTCGCCGGTGCGGTGGCTGCGGTACAGCCGGTGGGCGAGCAGCACCTCCGCGGCACCGGCGCGAGCGGCGTCGAGGTCGTCGCGGCGGTAGTCGTGGCCCGCCCTCCGGTAGGACGTGATTCCCTCGAGCACGCACACCGTGGTGTTCAGCGCAGGATGGCTGACGCCGGTCCGGTTCCGTTCGCAATTGAAGCCGCCGCCGGGCATCTGGTCGGCGAGCAGGAAGTCCACCAGCGGACGCAACTGCTCCCCGGCGGCTCCGAACCAGGCGGCGTAGTTGAGCGCCATCCCCACCACGCAGGTGTCACCGGCGGCGGTCGAGCGTGGCATTCCCGCGCCACCACCGAACTCCCGGTCGAGGACCAGTTGCACCGTCTGGACGGCGGCCGGCGTCTGGCGGGGACATCCCAGCTCGCGCAACTCCAGGAGGGTGTAGTGGCTCGACGTCCACTTCGGCTGGTAGAAGCCGCGACCCCAGTGGCCGGAGGGGCCGCGGGCAGCCAGCAGCACGGCGCCGTCGCCCTCGGTCGCGATCCTCGCCTGCAGCCGGAGGTCGTCGATGCCGACGAGGTCGCGGGTCGCCTGGTACCGCACGGCGACATCGCCGGCGAGCAGCCAGGCCAGCACGGCGTCGGAGACCTGCGCACCGCTCACCCCGGCATTGTCCACCCCGCAGCGGTCAGCTGACCCGGACTCCGGCCTCGAGGTAGAGCGTGCGCCCCTCGGCCCTCGCCGCCAGCGCGCCCATCAGGCGGCCGCGGGCGAAGGGCGCCATGCGCGCCGCCGCGGCGGCCGGCTCGAGCCAGTGGACGGCACGGATCTCCCGCAGGTCGGGCCGGAGCCGGCCGATCGCGTGGGACGCCAGCTCGCTGCCGTCGAAGATCAGTTCGACCGCGTCCTCCCAGCCGAGATAGGGCGCCAGCCAGTCGACCACCAGCAGGCGGCCGACGCTCAGGGTGTGGTTGAGCTCCTCCTCGATCTCTCGCACCAGCCCCGCGCGAGGGCTCTCGCCCGGCTCGAGGATCCCGCCGGGGAGTTCGAAGTCCGGCTTGAACGTCGTCTCGAGGATGCAGACGCGACCCTCCGCGTCGGTGAGCAGCAGGTGGCTGATCAGCCGTTTGCGTGGCGTCACCGTGTTCATCACCGCGGTGAAGCCCTCGCGTCCCCCGACCGGGTCGTCACGCAGCGCTGCGTAGCGGGCGAGGTCATGGGGGCCGTCCGGGCCGGTGGCCCCCTGTCGCGCGACGCCTTCCAGCCGGAAGCCGGCGCGGTGGAGCGCGCGTCGGCGTGGGGCGTCGTGGGCGGGCACCACCACTTCGATACGACGCACCGATCCGTCCTCGAGGAGCAGTCGCCGGGTGGTGTTCAGCAGCAGGTCGAAGCGTTCGGGTGCGTCCTCACCGCGGAAGTCGACGACGGCGACGCCGTCGACCACCGAGGCGGGCAGGGAGTCGCGGATCACTCCTCGCCGACGTACTCGAAGAAGACCGCGCCCAGCGGTGGCACGACGATGTTCGCACTGGCCGGCTGGCCGTTCCAGCCCTCGGCCGTTGCCTCCACCTGGCCGAGGTTGCCATGGCTGTCGGAGCCGTCGTAGATGCCGGAGTCGGAGTTGAAGATCTCCTTCCACGTGCCCGCCGCGGGCAGCCCGAGGCGGTACCGCGTCCAGGGCTCGGAGGAGAAGTTCACCGCGACCGCCACGTGCTTCCCGCTGGAGTCGTTGCGCACCCAGGAGTAGGTGTTCCCGCTGGCGTCGTCGGCGTTGAGCCAGGCGAAGCCGGCGGGGTCGGAGTCGAGTTCCCACAGGGCGGGGTGCGACCGGTACAGCTCGTTCAGGTCCTTGAACATCCGCTGCAGGCCGTGGTGCCCCCACAGGTCGCAGACCCACCACTCGAGGCTGTTGGCCTCGTTGAACTCCGAGCGCTGGCCGAACTCGCAGCCCATGAACAGCAGCTTCTTGCCCGGGAACGCCCACATGTAGGAGTAGAAGGCGCGCAGCGTGGCGAACTGGCGCCAGGTGTCCTGGGGGATCTTGTTGATCATCGAGCCCTTGCCGTGCACCACCTCGTCGTGCGAGATCGGCAGCACGAAGTTCTCCGAGTACGCGTAGACCATGGCGAAGGTCATCTCGTTGTGGTGGTACTGCCGGTGGATCGGCTCCAGCGCGAGGTAGCGCAGGGAGTCGTTCATCCAGCCCATGTTCCACTTGAAGCCGAAGCCGAGGCCGCCGTGGTGCACCGGCTTGGTGACCCCGCCGAAGGAGGTGGACTCCTCGGCGATCATGACGACGCCCGGTACGCGCTCGTACAGGTGCTTGTTCACGTAACGCAGGAAGTCGATCGCCTCGAGGTTCTCGTTGCCGCCGTAGATGTTCGGCACCCACTCGCCGTCGTTGCGCGAGTAGTCCAGGTAGAGCATGGACGCGACCGCGTCCACCCGCAGGGCGTCGATGTGGAACTCGGTCACCCAGTACAGGGCGTTGGAGACCAGGAACGACTTCACCTCGTTGCGGCCGTAGTTGAAGATGTAGGTGCCCCAGTCCCGGTGCTCCCCCTGGCGGGGGTCCTCGTGCTCGTACAGCGCGGTGCCGTCGAAGCGTCCAAGCGCCCATTCGTCCTTGGGGAAGTGTCCCGGGACCCAGTCGAGGATCACGCCGATCCCTGCCTGGTGCAGCTTGTCGACGAGGTGCCGGAACTCGTCGGGACGGCCGAGCCGGGACTGCGGGGCGAAGTAGTTCGTCACCTGGTAGCCCCAGGAGGGCTCGAACGGGTGCTCGGTGACCGGCATCAGCTCCACGTGGGTGTACCCCTGCCAGGTCACGTACTCGACCAGCTCGTCGGCCAGTTCGAGGTAGGTCTTGCCCTTTCGCCACGAGCCCAGGTGGACCTCGTAGATGCTCATCGGCTCGGCATGCGGCTCGCTCTGGGCGCGCTTGGTCATCCAGGCGTCGTCGGCCCAGGCGTACTGGCTGGTGTAGACGATCGAGGAGTTCGCGGGGGCCTGCTCGGCGAAGAAGGCGATCGGGTCGACCTTCTCCCGCCAGACGCCGTCGGCACAGAGGATGTTGTACTTGTAGAGGGCGCCCGTGCCGACGCCCTCGACGAACAGCGACCAGATGCCCGACCCGGGGATCAGGTGCATGGCGTCGCCGGTCCACCAGTTGAAGTCGGCGTTCAGCCGGACGTCGCGGGCGTTGGGCGCCCACACCGCGAAGCGCGTGCCCTTGACCTCACCGCGCTCGTCGTCGAACACCGTCACCTCATGGGCGCCGAGCCGCCGCCAGCACTCGGTGTCGCCCCCGTTGTGGAATCCCTCGAGGTCCCATCCGGTGAGCCCGCCTGCCAGGTCGTGTGCCATCACTGCTCCTTTTCGGTAGCTGCCGGAGGATCGAGGGAGACCCGCCTGGCCTCATCCTGTACCGCCCGCCAGGGGATGTGCGCCCAATTCGGACGATTGCGTACTTCGTAGACGACCTCGTAGACCGCCTTGTCCAGTTCGTAGGCCCGGAGCAGCGCCGGTTCCGCACGGCGCTCGCCGCTGTAGCCGTCGAGGAAGGCCTCCCGCGCGGCCAGGCACCAGTCCCGCGCGGCGTGGCCCTCGGGATCGGGGTGGGCGCTGCGCGCGTAGTCCAGGCTGCGAAGCAGTCCGGCGACATCGCGCCAGACCGAGTCGAACTCGCGGCGCTCGGCCAGCGTCTTCAGCGGCTCGCCCTCGAAGTCGATGATCACCCATGGCGACAGCCCGGGCGCCTCACGGTGCAGCACCTGTCCGAGGTGGAAGTCGCCGTGCACCCGCTGCGTGGCGAGCTGACCGGTACTGGGCGCCGCGAACAGCAACTGGACCGCATGGCGGTACCCGTCGAGCTCGTGCACCTGCTCGGCAGCGGCGGTGAAGCGGTCGAGCATGTCGGCGGCGAGCTCGGCCCCCGGACGAACCGACGTGCCGAAGGCGCCGGCGAGGCGCGCGTGCAGGTCACGCAGCTCCACGCCGAGCCGGCGGCACTCGCCGGTGATGTCGCGGTCCTCCGCGCAGGCCCTGGTGGCGTACACCCAGCCGTCGGTGACGCCCTGGATGCGCTCGCAGAACATCGCAAGGTCGTACCCCTCGGCGCTGAGCAGCCCATAGAGGTCGGGCGTGATCCCCGAGCCGTTCAGCGCGCCCAGGACCTCGGCATCGAGGTTGCGCCCCGGTTCCAGCTTGCGGAAGAGCTTCAGCAGGGTGTGGTCGCCGATCATCACCGTCGTGTTGCTCTGCTCCCCGGTGAACAGCCGCATCCCGGCCGTCGGGTCGACCTGCGAGGCGTCCGACCACTCCATGCCGACCGGCGGGCGGTGGAGCAGTGCCGACACGAGGGCGGCCACCGCAGCGGGGTGGGTCGGTGCGTCCAGCACGTCCACCTGCCCGAGCCCGTCCAGCACGGTGGTGCCCACCGGCAACCCGGCCGGAGCGGTGCCCGCCGGCACGTAGGCCACCAGGAGCTGGTAGTACTCGGTCCGCCCGTCGCTGTAGGCGATCTCGGCGAGCTCGGAGCGGACCGCGGGCCATTGGCCCTCCGCCGTGTACCAGGGCAGGGGAGTGATGCCGGCGACCCGGGCCCCGAGGCCCTTGCCGCCGAACCAGCGGGCCTGGCGCAGGTAGCCCTCCCAGGCCGGCGCGGTGCTCACGGCAGGTCCCTCAGCCTCGCTGGACGTGCAGGATGTGGGCGGGGTTGGCAGGGGTGAGCCGGACGAAGTTGCGCTCCGCCCAGGTGAACGTGGCGCCGGTGAGCTCGTCCCTGAGGCCGATGGTCGGGCCGTCCACTCCCAGCCAGGCGAGGTCGAGGCGGACCTCGCTCTCCACACCCTGGTTCGGGTCGAGGCTGCAGATCACCACGACCGCGTCCTCCGCGTCCCGCTTGGCGTAGGCGATGACGCCGTCGTGCGGCACCTCGAGGAACCGGATCTGGCGCAGCTGCTGCAGCGCGGGGTGGTTGCGCCGGATGTCGTTCAGCCTGCCGAGCAGCACGTTGAGGTTGGGTTGTGCGGAGAAGTCGCGCGGACGGTACTCGAACTTCTCCGAGTTCCGGTACTCCTCACCGCCCGGCTTGAGCGCCTCGTGCTCGAACAGCTCGAACCCGGAGTAGACGCCCCACGAGGGGGCGAGGGTGGCAGCGAGCACGGCGCGGATCGCGAAGGCGGCCGGGTTCCCCGACTGCAGGAAGAACGGGTTGATGTCCGGCGTGTTGACGAAGAAGTTCGGACGGTAGAACGCGTCGGTCCGGGTGGAGAGCTCGGTGAGGTACTCCTCGAGTTCCCACTTGGTGTTGCGCCAGGTGAAGTAGGTGTAGCTCTGGTGGAAGCCCACCTTGCCGAGCGCATGCATCATCTCCGGCTTGGTGAACGCCTCCGCGAAGAAGATCACGTCGGGGTCGGTCTCGCGGACCTGGCGCATGATCCAGGCCCAGAACTGCACCGGCTTGGTGTGCGGGTTGTCCACGCGGAAGATCCGGACGCCGCGGGCGATCCACAACTTCAGGATGCGCAGCACCTCGGAATAGATGCCCTCGGGATCGTTGTCGAAGTTGATCGGGTAGATGTCCTGGTACTTCTTCGGCGGGTTCTCGGCATAGGCGATCGTCCCGTCCAGCCGGGTGGTGAACCACTCCGGGTGCTCGGTGACCCACGGATGGTCCGGTGAGGCCTGCAGCGCGAAGTCCAGCGCCACCTCCAGGCCCACCTCCCTGGCCTTGGCCACGAAGCGGTCGAATGCGTCCCCGTCGCCCAGGTCGGGATGGATGGCGTCGTGGCCGCCCTCGGGTGCGCCGATGGCCCATGGGGAGCCGGGGTCCCCGGGGGCAGGGATGAGGGTGTTGTTGCGACCCTTGCGGAACGACGTGCCGATGGGGTGGATCGGGGGCAGGTAGACCACGTCGAAACCCATCGCGGCGACCTCTTCGAGCCGCTGGTGGCAGGAGTCGAACGTGCCCGACGTCCACTTCTTCGTCGACGGGTCGTACGTGGCGCCGACCGACCGGGGGAAGAACTCGTACCAGCTGCCGTAGAGGGCGCGCTTGCGGTCCACGAACAGCGGGAACTCGGCGGTGGGGGAGAGCAGTTCCCGTGGGCCGAACTGCTCCATCGCGTGGCGGATGCCCTTGGCCGTCGCCACCTCGATGAGGTCCGCCGCCGGACGCTCGGGGATGAGCAGCATCGACGTGGCCTTCAGGATGGAGGCCTGGACCGGATCGCCCGCCTTCTCGGCGAGGGCCGCGGTGCGCTCGAGCAGGTCGCGGCCCTCCAGGCAGACCAGTTCGATGTCGACCCCGGCCGGCAGCTTCGCCTCTGCGTTGTGCAGCCAGGTTCCCCACGGGTCGGACCAGCCCTCGACGCGGAACGTCCAGGCGCCGGGTGCGTCCGGCCGCACCCACGCTTCCCAGGGATCGAGTCCGCGCGGCTCGAGCGGAGTCATGTCGACGCGCTGCTCGCGGCCGTCGGGAGCGGTGAGGATGACCGAGGCGTTCACCGCGTCGTGGCCCTCCCTGAACACCTTGGCCCGGATCGGGATCAGCTCGCCGACCACGGCCTTCGCCGGGTACGCGCCGCCCTCGACCACCGGGCTGACTCCCGTGACCGGGATGCGGCCGAACCCGCGCACCACGGTCCGGGAAGGAGTGAGGTCCAGCGGGGCGGGCTTCGCCGCCGCGGAGGCCGGCGGCGCTGCCGGGGCGGACGTGGCCGGCTGCTGGAGCGGGCGGGACGGTTTTGCTGTGGCGCTCACAGGCCCAACCTAGCGTCTGGCTTCGGGCAGCGGGAGGGAGTTGCGTTCACACCGGGCGGTTACCCATGACGGTGCGGTTCAGCCCTTCGAGGCCTCGATCCGGACCAGGATCTCGCCGTGCAGGACGCTGATCCAGCCGTCGGGGGCCGCGGCCCAGGCACGCCAGGCCCCGGCGATGTCCTCCAGTTCTCCCCGGCTCGCCAGGCCCGAGTCCACCAGCTGGTCGGCGATCGCGGAACCGGTGATGCGGTCGGCCCACATGTGGCCCCACGCGGCGCGGGACGTCGGATCGGCGTAGCACCAGGTGGACGCGGAGGCCACCACGTCGGTGCAGCCCGCGGCGTGCGCCCAGCCCAGCAGCCGGCGACCCGCGTCCGGCTCCCCGTGGTTGGCACGCGCGGCGACGGAGTACAGCTCGCGCCAACGGTCCAGCTCCACGCTGGCCGGGAACCAGGTGAAGGCCCCGTAGTCGCCGTCGCGGGCGGCGACCAGGCCTTCGGGACGGCAGACCCGGGCCATCTCCCGGATCGCCTGCACCGGGTCGGCGACGTGCTGGAGAACCTGGTGGGCGTGGACCACGTCGACGCTGTCGTCCGGCAGCTCCAGCGCGTGCACGTCGCCCACGACGTAGTCGACGTTGCCGCAGCCGCGTTCCTCGACCCCCTGCCTGGTGATCGCGAGGACCTCCTCGGAGGTCTCGAGGGCGATCACCCGCCCGGGCGCGACGAGCTCGGCAAGGTCGGCCGTGATCGTGCCGGGGCCGCTGCCCACGTCCAGCAGCGTCTGCCCGGGACGCAGGTGCGGCACGAGGTACGCGGCGGAGTTCGCCGCCGTCCTCGTCCGGTGCGACCTCAGCACACTCTCCGCGTGCCCGTGCGTGTACGCGTCCGCCATTCCCGGAGGCTATCCGGCGGCCGTGCTGCCCCGGCACCCTCGCTCCGGCTCCCGAGACACTAGGATCGCGGCCGTGAAGGGACTTCCCGGGCGACCGGGCACGCGGCGCTGATTCCGGCCGCACGCGTGCCTGCCCCGTCCACACCCTGACGCGCCGGCAGGCGCCGCCGCACGGTTCTGCGCGCCCCCGCCCGCCGTTCCACCCACCGGGAGTTCCGCATGTTCCTCGTCGCCCTGGCCTATCTCGCCTTCGTCAGCCTCGCCCTGCCGCCGTCCATGCTCGGCGTCGTGTGGCCGACGATGCGGCTGTCGCTCGCGCAGCCACTCACCGCCGTCGGGCTCGTCCCCCCGGTCGGAGTGCTCGCGGGGCTGGTGTCGACCAGCCTTGCTCCCTGGCTCGTCCGGCGCTTCGGTGTGGGACGGGTGCTCGCCGCCGGCACCGGGGGCTCGGCCCTGGCGCTCGCCCTGTCGGCGGCGAGCACGTCCATGGGGCTCTTCCTCGCAAGCGTGGCCGTCGGCGGTCTCGCCGCCGGCGCCCTCGACACGACCCTGAACGTCTTCGCTGCGCGCAGGTTCGGCCCCCGACGGATCAACCTCATGCACGCGTCGTACGGCCTCGGTGCGGCCGCGTCCCCGCTGATCGTGACCGCCGTGCTCGTCTCCGGGCTCAGCTGGCGGTGGTCCTACCTGATCGTTTTGGGGCTCCAACTGGTCGTCGCCGCCACGTTCGCGCTCACCAGGCACCGCTGGGACGTCCCGATGCCGGAGACGGCGGCGCGGCGACTCCGGTCGACGCGGGTCTGGAACCTCGACTCGCTCCTGGGGATCGTGCTTTCTGCGGTGCAGAACGGCATCGAGTCGACAGTGGCGATCTGGGCCTTCACCCATCTCGTCGGGCTGGGAGTTCCCACCGTCGTGGCCGGAGGCCTGGCCTCGGGCTACTGGCTGACGCTCGTCCTCGGCCGCGTCGTCCTCGGGTCGCTCGCGGAACGCATCGGCGCGTGGGGAGTGCTGGTGATCTCCGTCACGATCCTCCTCGTGGCGTCACTGCTCGCGAACCTCACCCTGCCGGCTCCTGCGATGGCCGCGGTCCTGCTCTTCGGCGTGGGTGCCGCCCCGGTGTACCCCCTGCTCGTCCTCACCACGGCACGACGGACGTCCGCCCTCGTCGCAGACCGGGTCATCGGCCTCCAGGCGGCCGCTTCGTCGATCGGCGCGGCCACGATCCCGGGCCTCGCCGGCCTCGCGATCGCGGTCACGCTTCCGGCGTTCGGATGGGTGACCGGCGGCCTGAGCCTGGCGGCAACCATCCTCGTGCTCGCCATGCGTCGCCGCTCGCTGCGCACCGACGGCGGGGCCGGCGCGTCGCCGCCTCCGGCCCCTAGGGTCTCGCGGGAAGGACCACCACCGGCTCGGCGGCCGCTTCGCCCGGCGTGAGTGGAGACGCCGTGACCAGCTGCGCGGACGTGCGGACCTCCGCGGTGAGGATGGCCACGGTCCGCCCCGGCAGCGTGACCGTGGAACCCGGGGCGAGCTTCTTGCGCGGCAACTCGTTCGCCAGCCCGGTGTGGGCGACCACGGCGTAGCGCAACGCCCACGGCGCACCGGGCAGCGAGAGCTCCACCGGGTTCTCCGCGGCATGGAAGTAGATCAGGAAGGCCTCACGGGTGTCCGAAAGGTACATGCCGAGCGTGCGGCGGCCGGGGTCGTGCCAGTGCTCGGTGGTCATCTCCGTTCCGGACTCGGTGAACCACGCCACCGGCGAACGCCCGAGGCCGTGCCCGTTGGCGTCGGTCACCTCGCCGTGGTAGCGCCAGCGGTCGGGACGCAGCAGCGGGTGCTCGGCCCGGAGCTTGAGGAGCGTCCGGGTGAGTTCCTCCTGCGCGCTCCAGTCCTCCCGGCTGTACCAGTTCAGCCACGACACCGGGGAGTCCTGGCAGTAGGCGTTGTTGTTGCCGCCCTGGGTCCGTCCCATCTCGTCGCCGGCCAGGATCATCGGGATCCCCGCGCTCAGCACGAGCGTCGCCATCAGGTTGCGTGCGGTGCGCTGGCGGTCGGCGATGATCCTGGGGTCGTCGGTCTCGCCCTCGTAGCCGTGGTTCCAGGACCGGTTGTCGTCGGCCCCGTCGCGGTTGCGCTCGGCGTTGGCCTCGTTGTGCTTGAGGTCGTAGGTGACCACGTCGCGCATCGTGAAGCCGTCGTGGGCCGTCACGAAGTTGATCGAGGAGGTGGCCGGGCGGCCGCCGTGGTCGAAGATGTCGGACGAACCGGACAGGCGGGTGGCCAACTCCTGGACCCCGCCGATCGCGCCCCGCCAGAAGTCACGGGTGAACCCACGGAACCGGTCGTTCCACTCCGACCAGCCCTGGCCCCAGCGACCGACCTGGTAGCCGTACGGGCCGAGGTCCCACGGTTCGGAGATCATCACCTTGCCGGACAGGACGGGGTCAGCGGCGATCGCCTGCTTGAAGGGGTGGTTCTGGTCGACGTGGTGCTGGGCATCGCGGATGAGGGTGGTCTGGAGGTCGAAGCGGAAGCCGTCCACTCCCATGTCGACCGCCCAGTAGCGAAGCGAGTCGAGCACCAGCTGGAGCACGCCCGGGTTCGAGGTGTCGACGGCGTTGCCGCAGCCGGTCACGTCGTAGTCGTTGCGGTGGTCGTCGGTCAGGCGGTAGTAGGCGCCGTGGTCGATCCCGCGGAAGCTCAGGGTGGGACCGTCGTGGCCGCCCTCACCGGTGTGGTTGTAGACCACGTCGAGGATCACCGCGATGCCGGCCTCGTGGAGCGCGGACACCATGTCCTTGAACTCGGCCACCTGCCCACCGAGCGTGCCGGCGCCGGAGGACGCGTAGGCGCCGTGGGGGGCGAAGAAGCCGAGGGTGTTGTAGCCCCAGTAGTTCGTGAGTCCGCGCCCCACGACGAACGGCTCGGACACGAAGTGGTGCAGTGGCAGGAACTCCACCGCGTTGATGCCGAGATCGACCAGGTGCTGGATGACCGCCGGGTACGCCATGCCGGCGTAGGTGCCGCGCAGGTGCTCGGGGACGGCGGGGTGCTGGCGGGTGTAGCCCCTGAGGTGCGTCTCGTAGATGACGAGCTCGGCCGGGGGGATCGGGCGGAGGAGCGGCGTCGGCGGGGGCGTGTCGGCGACCACGACGCTCAGCGGCACGGCGGCGAAGGAGTCCTCGAGGTCGGGCAGGAAGTTCGACTCGGGGGTGTGGTCGGTGATCGGCCCGGAGTAGTCCACGCCACCGGTGATCGCCCGGGCGTACGGGTCCAGGAGCAGTTTCGCGGGGTTGAACCGCTGGCCGGTCTCCGGGGACCAGTGGCCGTGCACGCGATAGCCGTACCGCTGGCCGTCGCCCACCCCGGGCAGTTCGACCGACCAGACGCCGCCGTCCCCCTCCAGGAGGTCGTGGTTGGTCTGTCGCCGGTGCTCGTCCACGAGGGCGAGTTCGACCCGGGTGGCGCGGGGGGCCCACAGCGAGAATACGGTGCCGTCGCCGTGGACGCGTGCACCGAGTGCGGGCGCGGGCACGGCCCTGCCCGGCCGCTCCGCATCTGTTGAATCCAAAGGACCCAGCTCCCCCTCCTGGAACGCGAACCTCCCTAGTGTCGCCTAACCTTCGTGGAGGGACCAACCGCAACCCTCCGAAACAGGAAATCGTTTCACAAGCACCCGGGAGAGGAGAACGAATGGTCACGCGCACCTATCTCGACCATGCGGCCTCCTCTCCGACGATTCCGGAGGCGGTCGAGGCGATGGCCGGGGTGCTGGGCGTCGCCGGCAATCCCAGCTCCCTGCACGCGTCCGGGCGCGCCGCCAGGCGGGTGCTGGAGGAGGCGCGGGAATCGCTCGCGGACGACCTCGGGGCTGCCCCCGGCGAGGTGGTCTTCACCTCCGGCGGCACCGAGGCCAACAACCTCGCACTGCTCGGGTCGCTGTCGGAAGCCCGCCCGTTGCTGGCGGTGTCCTCGATCGAGCACCCCTCGGTGGCGGCGGTGGGTGGCCGCGGCGCAGACGTGGTGGTGCTGCCGGTGGGCGCGACCGGCCACCTCGACGTCGCCTCGGCGCGGGCCCTGGTGGACCGGCGGACGGCCCTGGTGTCGGTGATGTGGGTCAACAACGAGACCGGCGCGACGCAGCCGGTGGCGGAGGTCGTGGACCTCGCGCACGCGGTCGGAGCGCTGGCCCACTCGGATGCGGTCCAGGCCTTCGGCCACCTGCCCGTGGCGTTCGCGTCGTCCGGCCTCGACCTGCTCAGCGTCTCCGCCCACAAGCTCGGCGGGCCGGTCGGGGTCGGCGCCCTGCTCGTCCGCCGCGGGACGCCCCTGCGGCCCGCGGGGTTCGGCGGTGGGCAGGAGGCGCACCTGCGGTCGGGCACGGTGCCGGTC
>JAEVYS010000065.1 GCA_023392635.1 Actinomycetes bacterium
CTGCTGTACTGCTAGGCGAGCTTGAGCGTCTTGGCGTCCGCCACGAAGCCCTGAAGCATGCCTGCCGCCGCCGCCGCGATCTCCGGGCGTGCCGTTTCGATCGAGCCTGGAAACGGCGGTTCGGGCGCATACTCGGCAATCAGGGTGGCAGCTTCAGCCAGCGGTTTACCCCTGAGCTCGGCAACGAGCGCGCTGCCGAAGTCGAGACCGGCCGACACACCTGCCGCCGTGATGACATTGCCATCGCGCACGATCCGCTCGGTAGCTGGAATCGCTCCAAGCTGGCCGAGCATCGGCACCACGCACCAGTGCGAGGTCGCGCGCTTGCCGCGCAGGAGGCCTGCCGCCCCCAAGTTGAGCGAACCGGTGCAGACGCTGGTCACGAGCTGTGCGCGGCTGCCGCGGTCGCGAATGAACTCGATTGTGGCCTTGTCGCGTGCCGCCGCCAGCGTTCCCGACGTGCCGCCCGGCGCAAACAGGATCGTAACGTCACGCGGACAGTCGGCCATCGTGACCGTCGGCTGCACCGGAAGTCCGAGATCGCTCGAGACCGGACGCAGATCAGGCTGATTGGTCACGAGATGGACCTTCGCTCCCGGCATTGCGGCCAAGAAATGATGAGGTCCCACAAAGTCGAGGGCGGTAAATCCGGGGTAGAGCAGCATCGCAATCCGCTCATTGCCCATCAGCTTGGCGCCAAACAGCTGAAGCAGCTGCTCCTGCGTCATGGGCGCTTGGCCGGCCGCGTGCGCCGCCACCGGCATCAGTGCGGCAGCGCTCGCGAGCGCCGCCAACAATTCCCGTCGATCAATTGTCATTCAATCTCTCCGTTAGGGCCTGGTCGACGCACTCAGCTCTTGATTGGCGGCCAATGCCGCCTTGAGACCCGGCGCAAACTCGGCGCCATGTGGGACCTGCACGCTCGAGCCTCTCAGTGCATCACCAATGGGTTGCGCCCGCCCGTTCAGGCAGCGGGCCAGGAAGTTCTCGGCAATGGCGCCGAAAGCGATGGTGTTCTCGGGCCGAACAAAGCCGTGCCCTTCATCCGGGAACAGCAGGTATGTGACCGGGATATTGTTCGCGGCCATGGCGGCGACGATCTGGTCGGCCTCGGCCTTCTTCACCCGCGGGTCGTTGGCTCCCTGCGCGATCAGGAGCGGTTTGGTGATCGCGCTCGCCCGCGTCAGCGGCGACCGCTCGCGCAGCAGCTGACGCCCGGCCTCGGTAGTCGGGTTGCCGATGCGCTGGAACAGCTGCTTCTTGAGAGACTCCCAGTGTGGTGGCGTCGACTCGAGGAGCGTGATCAGATTTGAGGGACCAACCATGTCGACGCCGCACGCAAAGGTCTCCGGCGTCGAACTGAGCCCGACCAGTGTCGCGTAACCACCGTAGGAGCCGCCCATGATCGCGACCTTGCCCTTCGTGGTGATGCCAGCCTTCTGAGCCCACTCGACCGCGTCGAGCAGGTCGTGGTGCATCTTGCGCCCCCATTCCTGATCGCCTGCTGACAGGAACTTCTTGCCGAAGCCGGAGGACCCGCGGAAGTTGACCGACAGGACCGCATAACCGCGATTTGCAAGCCACTGCCGATAGGGATCAAATCCGTACGAGTCGCGGATCCACGGTCCGCCGTGCACGAGGAGCACCATCGGCGCAGGATTCTCGGGCCGGCCATCGTTGTTGGCATCGCTATCCGGCGGGAGCGACAGGTAGGAAGGCAAGACCAGACCATCCCGGGTCTTGATCTCGATCGGGTGCACATCGGCGAGCCGGTACGGCGCCAACTCGGGCCGGCTGACGAAAAGCTCCAACAGCTTCTTGGAGTTGGCGTCGTACAGGTACGTCGTGGGCGACGCCGATGGCCGATCAACCTCGACCGTCCACTTGTCATCCGACAGGGTTCGGGATGTGACGGTGATTTCGCCGCCCAAGCGCTCTTCAAGGAACTTCAGGCCGTCGGCGACCTCAGTGTCGGTCGGCACCCAGGTGCTACGGAGATAGTTGACGAGGTAAGCCTGCATCCGCCCTGTCTCAGGGTCGACGAGGATCGGATTGACGATAATGTCGCCGACGTCGGCCCGGCGGTCTTCGGCGAGGACCCGCGTCGCCCCGGTGGTCACGTCCTGCGCCACCACAGCCGCCGTATTGCGGTTGCGGGAGTCGACCCAGTACAGCGTCTTGCCGTCGGACGTGAAGCTCAACGGGCGTGTGGTCATTGCATCGTCGAGCGAAACCGAGCTGAACGGCTGCGGCTCGACCTTACCGTCCACGATGCGGAAGAAGTCGGTTCCACCGTCCGCGCGTGCCCTCGACGCAACCCGCAGGTTCAACGACCGATCGGCAACGAAGCTGGCGTAGCCGTCGTTCATCATCACCGGCGTGAGCTTGCCGCTCTTGAGATCCAAGCTGTGGACGTCGTGCCATCGTGGATCGCGGTTGTTGAGGCCAACCAGGATGCGATCGGGCACGAGGTTGCTGATCGCGACGACCTCGGCCCGAGTCTTGTCAAACGGCGTCAGCGTCTTCTGCGCCCCTGTCCGAACGTCGACCCCGTAGAGGCGGAAATTCTCGTCGCCGCCCTCGTCGTTAACGAACAGGATCATTGACGAGTTCGGGGCCCAGAAGTGCTGCTCGATCGGCCGCTTTTTCTCGGAGGTCAGCGCCCGCGCCTGCGTCGGATTAGCAGCGGGCGCTACCCAGATGTTCAGCACTCCCTCTTTGGGCGCGATCCACGCCAGCCACCGGCCGTCCGGGCTCAGGCGAGCCTGCATTTGCGATGGGTTGCCGAACAGCTTGGTGCGCTCGATCAATGGCGCTGCTGGCTCAATCGGTTGGGCAACGAGTGCTGCGGATGTGCCTATGAGCAGAGTTAGAGCAAGGCGGCGGTACAATGGCGTTCTCCCCGGTTAACGCGGCTAAGGCTTGAGTGGGCGATCACGGAGCACAGGGCGATGCGCAGCGATCAATGAGCGGGTGGGTCGGATGCAGGCGATGGCCCGCGCGCTTGAGCCTGCGCGAGGAGCGCTGCACAGGTGCGCCTGACCTCAGCTGAAGCAAGTTCCGGACGGCCAGCGGAGTACGGAGGCTCAGGCGCGTATTCGACAAGCAGCTGGATCGCTTGAGCGACTGTCGGGCCGGCGATCTCTGCAACACAGGTCAGCGCAAAATCGATCCCGGCGGTGACCCCGCCGCCGCTGATGAAGCGACCATCGCGTACGACCCGAGCGGCGTCGGGGATGGCGCCATATGCGTACAGGCGCTCGCGCTGCGCCCAGTGGCACGCGCTCCGCTTGCCCTTGAGGAGCCCGGCAGCGCCAAGCACTAGGGAGCCGGTGCAGACCGATGTAACCCAGCGGGCGGCTTCGGCGAGGCGCGCAATCTCAGCTAGGCTATCAGCGGCCATGATCCGCGACAGGTCGATGCCTCCCGGAACGCACAGAAGATCGCAGCCCTCGACCTCGGCCAGCCGTTCTGTGTCTCGATAGATAAGCCCCAGCTCAGTTCGAAGATCCCCCCCGTCCGGACTGGCCAGCCGAACGCGCGCACCGGGGATACGAGACAGGATCTCGTACGGTCCGGCAAAGTCGAGCTGGGCCACCTTCGGGTACAGCACGAACAGGATTTCGGTTGATGGCATCTGTGTCCTCTGGGGAGCTGATTGCGATGTGCCGCAATCCCCAAATGACTTGAAGGACATTGATCCCTTGTTTTAAGTCATCACGTATGTCGCGAGTCACCATCGTGGTCTATCCGGGTTTCCAGATCCTGGATGTCACTGGACCAGCCGCCGTCTTCGAGATCGCCGGGCATTTTGGCGCGTCCTACTCCGTCGCTCTGGCGAGCGTTAATGGGGGAAGCATCGCCAGCTCCGGCGGTATCAAGGTTGATACCGCACCGCTCGACGAAGCAACGCTCTGCGATACGCTGCTCCTGCCTGGCTCGGATGATGCGTGGAAGGCGGTGTGGCCTGAGGAAATGCTGGAGGCTGTAGCCGAGGCGGCTCGCAGCGGTCGCCGAGTTGCAAGTGTCTGCTCTGGTGCTTTCGCGCTGGCCGCCGCTGGCGTGCTCGACGGTCGGCGCGCGGCTACGCACTGGGCCGCTGCCTCGATCCTTCGGCGCCGCTATCCGACGATCACGGTCGACGCGGACAGCATCTTTGTTGAAGACCGGGGCGTCTGGACATCAGCCGGGGTTGCCGCCGGGATTGACCTCGCGCTCGGCATCGTCGCTCGCGATCATGGCGATGAGATTTCGCGCAGGGTGGCGCAGAAAATGGTGGTCTACCACCGACGGCCCGGCACCCAGTCGCAGCACTCGGCGCTTCTTGAGCTGATCACGCCGGACAACCGTTTCGCGCCGCTCCTGGCGTGGGCGCGGCAGCGATTGAACGAACCGTTAGACGTTGAGCGACTGGCCGACCAAGCAGCGCTCAGTGTGCGGCAGTTCACACGCGCCTTCACTGAAGCGACTGGTGTACCTCCAGCCAAGGCGATTGAGCGGCTCAGGGTTGAGGAAGCACGATCAATGATCGAAGCGGGAGCTCCTTCACTCGAGGTTGTGGCTCGGCAAACCGGTTTTGGTAACACCGAGCGGATGCGACGCGCCTTCGTCAAGATTACCGGCCAGCCGCCGCAAACCGTCCGGCGCGTTGCAGGTCGGCACGCGCCGGCATAATGACCGGGGCAGTAGGGGCGACGACTGCAGCCAGCCACGTCAGCAGGTCAGAGACAAGTCGACAGCCAACGAGCAGATTGAGTCCAGCCTCATGGCGTGGAGGCACCGGGATAGAGCCTGCCCCATTATATTTACCGGCCATCGCACAACCGTCCGTCTACACATCGGCGATTACGTCGGCGCACTAAAGGCCTCGCCTGAGCTTAGCGCGCTACGGCCACGCTGATGAGTTGACAGACGCGCCCGGGCTTTTCTCGTTCAGGTAAGCGGGACTTGCCGAGCGCCCTCACCTTCCGATGCGATCGATGCCGCCGCCAAGCTTCAGCTCAGCGCGAAGTCAACGCAGGCTCGGCACTGGAGGACGAGCGGGTCGATGACCGCCATGTCCGTTAGCTCTTGGGTAATCACCAGCGGCAGCTCGGTACAGGCGGTAACCACCGCCTCGCAGCCTGCGGCTGCATGGCCGGCGAGCAGTTCAGCAAAGGCCGGGGCAAAGCTCAGGTCCATCTCGCCCCGCGCCAGCCGCGACTGAATCGCTTGCACCTGCTCACGCTGGATTGCGTCCGGCACATCCACTCGGATGCCCACCGCCTCGAGAGGCACGGCATAGAAGCCGTCTTCCATCGTGAACTTCGTGCCCAGCAGCAGCACGCGGCCGATGCCGCGCTCAAGCAGGTGATCGCGCACGAGGCGGACCGCATGAAAGAATGGAGTGCTGGGATCGAGTTCGGGTGCGATCCGGTCGTAAGCTTTGTGCAACGTGTTGTTCGCCAGCATCCAGCAGTCCGGCTGGAACGACAGCAGCGTCTCGATCTCGCGCTTGAGGAGCGCCGGAATCTCCTCCCAGCCGCCTGCGTAGCGGGACTTTATCGCGTCGTAGTCGATGCTGTAGAGGAGCACGCGCGCCGAGTGGTAGCCGCCCAGCCGCGCCTGCACGTCCTCGTTCAAGAGGCGGTAGGGCAGCATCGTCGACGGCCAGCTCGTGCCGCCCAGCACCCCGATCAGCTTCATGGTTCGCTCCGATCGGCTGCCGGGGTGCAGGCGGTCGCCATCGCGCGTGCCTCATCGCTGCTCGGCGGTTGATAGGGCCCCAGGTTCTGATTGCCGTAGGCGACACCGATCGCCGTGGCCGAGGTGAGCTGATCGACAATGTCGGGCGGCACCGCGCCCGTGGCGTGAACCCCCTTACCAGGCGCCGTCATGTCGGCGGCCAGCGCAATCGAATCATCACCGAACCCGAGGCTCAGGCGGTCCTCGCTACCGATGCGGGTGAGGCCCGGTACAGACACCTCGAGCCGTCCGCTGCCCAGCCGGCAGCCGAGGCTCAGCACCATCGTGCCGTCCGGGGCCAGCAGGTGGGCGTGCGCACCTTCGCTGCCACCGGCCACCGCCCAGCGCAGCTGGGTTACCTCGGCCGGGGGTGTGCTCGAACGAGGCGCTGGGGCTGCAGTGTCCGGCGACGTTATAGTCGGCTCCTCGCTCGTCTGCGGCTCACAGGCGGCAAGCATGAGCAGAACTGTTACGAATGGCCCGCCAGCCTTCATCCGAGTGACTCCGCAACGTTGATCGGGAACGCCGGCATAGCTGGCCCATGCCTCGGAGACCATCGCAGATGCCCAAGGTGGACCGCCCACCCCGGGTTGCCCTGGCGTGATCGACTTGCCGGTCCGCTGGCTCTGTCGTGAGAAGCTGATCTTCAGGATACGACCGTGACGCGATCATCTGCGGCCGCTTCGGCCCCAGACCGGAGGCTGGCTGCTTCGGGTCCGAAGCACGAGCTTCGGTCGGGCACGGGCCGCTCGCAGCTGGGCAGCTCCAACGGTAAGCGGCGCTGCCTGATGTCGTGATGAACCACGGTATCGCCGTTGCGGAAAAAATCGGTTAGCGGGATGCTGTGCCCGGGCGCAACTCGACGTCAGGTGCCGGCGTAAGCCGTCCGGATTTAACCCACTCGAGCACCAGCGGCTGATAGCTGGCCGCGTAGCTCAGCCTCGTGCGGTTGCCGTCCTTGTCCTCGCTGAAGCGAACAATGCCGTGCGTGGCGTCGGGGTAGACCGCGACGTCGAGCTTCGGATGATCTTTCTGCAGGTCGGCCAGGATCGCCTGCGT
>JAEVYS010000093.1 GCA_023392635.1 Actinomycetes bacterium
GCGTCAGACGCACCGGGGACGGTTCCTCTTGCGTCACGGTCGTTCGCCGTGGTCGCGCCGTCGCCGGGATAGGTTTGTGCCTGCCATGGACGACTTCACCCGACGCCACTTGGGCGCAGCAGACGAAGAACGCGCGCAGATGCTTTCCACGCTCGGTTTCGCGAGCCTGGACGAGTTGACCAACGCGACCGTTCCGGCCGCGATCCGCCTCACCGAGCCGTTGCAGCTGCCGCCCGCTCTCAGTGAGTTCGACGTGCAGCGTGCCCTGTCCGCCCTCGCCGCACGCAACGTGCCGGGAACCGCGATGATCGGGCTGGGGTACTCCGGCACGATCACCCCGCCCGTCGTGCGCCGGATGGTGCTGGAGAACCCCGCGTGGTACACGGCCTACACGCCCTACCAGCCGGAGATCAGCCAGGGCAGGCTCGAGGCGCTCGCCAACTTCCAGACCGTGATCACCGACCTGACCGGGCTGCCGGTCGCCGGCGCCAGCCTGCTGGACGAGGCCACGGCGGTGGCCGAAGCCGTCGCGGTCGCCCACCGGGTCTCCCGTAAGGGGGGCGTCGTCGTGGTGGACCCCAACCTGCTGCCCCAGAGCCTGGCCGTGCTGCGGACGCGGTGCCTCGCGACCGGCATCGAGATCGTGGTGCCCGACGGCCCGATCCTTGACGCGGTGCGGGCCTCGCAGGCGTTCGCCGTGGTCGTGCAGGTGCCAGGCGCGGATGGCCGGCTCCCGTCCGCCGCCGACCTGACCTCACTGGCCGAACTGGCCCATGACAACGGCGCACAGCTCATCGCGGCCTGTGACCTGCTCGCGCTGACGCTCATCGGATCGGCGGCGGCCTGGGGGGCTGACATCGCGGTCGGTTCGGCCCAGCGCCTCGGCGTCCCTCTGTTCTACGGGGGGCCGCAGGCCGGCTACATCGCCGTCCGCGCCGGACTGGAACGCCAGTTGCCCGGACGCATCGTCGGCCTGAGCAAGGACGCGGACGGCGTCCCCGCGTTCCGCCTCGCCCTCCAGACGCGCGAGCAGCACATCCGCCGGGAGAAGGCGACGTCCAACATCTGCACGGCCCAGGTGCTGCTCGCGGTGGCGGCGAGCTGTTACGCCGTCCACCACGGGCCCGACGGGTTGGCCGGGATCGCCCGGACGATCCACGAACGTGCCCGCCGACTGGCCGCCGCCCTGCGCGGCGGGGGGTACGAACTGGCGGGGGAGTCGTTCTTCGACACCCTCACCGTCGCGGTGCCCGGCCGGGCGGCCGAGGTCGTCACGGCGGCACGGGCAGCGGAGGTCCACCTGAGGCTCGTCGACGCCGACCACGTCGGCATCAGCGTGGGCGAGGACGCCGGCGAGGACGTGCTGGCCGCCGTCTGCGGTGCCTTCGGGGTGGAACTCAGCGACCGGACGGCCGGCGGCATGGGCGACCACTCCCGCGACAGCGCCTTCCTCACCCATCCGGTGTTCTCCCGTTACCACAGCGAGACCGAGTTGATGCGTTACCTGCGCTCCCTGTCCGACCGGGACTTCGCCCTCGACCGGGGAATGATCCCCCTGGGCTCCTGCACGCTGAAGCTGAACCCCGCGGCCGCCATGGAGCCGATCAGCTATCCCGGGTTCGCCGGCCTGCATCCGTTCGTGCCGGAGGAGGACGCGTCCGGCTATGGCGAGCTCGTGGGCCAGCTGTGCGACTGGCTGGCCGAGATCACCGGCTACGACCGGGTCAGCCTCCAGCCCAACGCGGGGAGCCAGGGTGAGTTTGCCGGGCTGATGGCTATTCGCTCCTACCACCTCGCCAACGGCGACGCGCATCGGAGGGTGTGCCTGATCCCGGCGTCGGCGCACGGCACCAACGCCGCGTCCGCGGTGATGGCGGGCATGCGGGTGGTGGTGGTCGCGACGGCGTCCGACGGCTCGGTCGACCTTGACGACCTGCGCGCCAAGATCGCCCAGCACGCCGCCGAGCTGGCCGGAGTGATGGTGACCTATCCGTCCACCCACGGGGTGTTCGAGGAGACGATCACCGAGATCTGCAGCCTGGTCCACGCGGCCGGCGGCCAGGTGTACGTCGACGGGGCTAACCTCAACGCCATGCTCGGCCTGGCGCGTCCCGGACGCTTCGGGGCGGACGTAAGCCACCTCAACCTCCACAAGACGTTCGCAATTCCGCACGGTGGGGGCGGCCCGGGCGTCGGCCCGGTGGCGGTGCGCGCGCACCTCGCGCCATACCTGCCCAACCACCCGCTGGTGGCGTCCGCCGGCCCGGAGAGCAGCTACGGACCGGTGAGTGCAGCGCCCTACGGCTCCGCCGGTGTCCTGCCGATCAGCTGGGCGTTCATCGCACTGATGGGCCCCGACGGCCTGCGCCTGGCGTCCCAGTCGGCGATCCTCGCCGCCAATTACGTGGCGCGGCGACTGCGGGACGCCTACCCGGTGCTCTACACCGGCAGGGACGGGCTGGTCGCGCACGAGTGCATCATCGACCTGCGCGAGCTGACCAGGCAGACCGGCATCACCGTCGACGACGTCGCGAAGCGCTTGGTCGACTACGGGTTCCACGCCCCCACGATGAGCTTCCCGGTCTCCGGAACGCTGATGATCGAGCCCACCGAGTCGGAGTCCAAGGCCGAACTCGACCGCTTCTGCGACGCAATGATCGCGATCCGACGCGAGATGGACCAGGTGGCGGCAGGGGAGTGGCCCGCCGAGGACAATCCGCTGCACAACGCACCGCACCCGATCTCCCGCATCATCGCGGGTGAGTGGAGCCATCCGTACAGCCGTGAGCTCGCCGCTTTCCCCGCGGGCGTGCGGACAGGGCCGATCGGCTCCGGCGCGCGGGACAAGTACTGGCCCGCGGTGGCCCGCATCGACCAGGCCTTCGGTGACCGGAACCTTGTGTGCACCTGTCCGCCGATGACCGCGTACGACGACGAGTGAGGGAGGGCCGCCCGTGCTGCAGTGGTGGAACGAGTTCTCGAAGCGTCCCTTCGTGGCGCACCTGCTGCGGGCGGTCGACCGGTTCAACCTCCGCGGCGGCGTGCAGCTGGCCGCTGCGATCACCTACTTCTCGGTGCTCTCGCTGGTGCCCATCCTCATGCTCGCCTTCGCAGCGCTCGGACTGTTCCTCACCGTGATGCAGCCGGGCTCGCTCGCGCAGATCGAAGCCTTCGTCCGCAACCAGTTGCCCAAGGACTCCACGCTCGGCACGAGCATCTACGACGTCATCGCGAACGCGCTCACGAACTGGGCCTCGGTCCTGGGCTTCGGCGTGGTGATCGTCATCTGGGTCGCCTCCGGCTGGGTCGGCAACCTGAAGCGCGCGGTGCGGCTGCTGATGCGCGAGGACGTCGACAACCCGGGCAGGCAGACGCCGATGCCGCTGGACATCCTGGCCAACTTCGCCGGGCTCGTCGGCATCCTCGTCGGCGTGGCCCTCACCTTCGCCTCATCGCTGGTGGCAACGACGCTCGGCGGCACGGTGGGAGCCTGGCTCGGCGTGGCGGGCAGCTTCGGCTGGACCCTGCTGATCCGGTTCGTGGGCTTCCTGCTCTCGCTGGCCATCGGCGGGGTCGGTTTCCGGCTTCTGTTCGCCTGGTTCAGCCCGACCTGGGTGCCGAGCCACCTCGCGTGGGTCGGCTCCGGCCTGGGCTCGGCGAGCCTGCTCGTGCTCCAGGCGCTCGCAAGCTACCTGTGGGGGACGTTCTCCAACAACCTGGGCTTCGCCGTGTTCGGCTCGACGATCGTGCTGATGATCTTCCTGAACCTGTTCGCCACTCTGATCCTGTACATCGCCGCCTGGCTGGCCACGTCCGTCGCACCCGCGCCGAGGCCGATCCGCATCCCGGCGGTCGAGCCGCCGGGCCCGAGCATGCCGCTGGAGAGCCGGCCTGGCGAGCTGTACGTCTCCAGTGACGTGGCGAAGCGGACACTCGGCGTCGGACTGGGCACCGGTTACGTGGTCGGGGCTGCCACCGGCCTCGGCATCGGAGCCGCGCTGACCTCGCTGTTCGCCGCACTGTTCGGACGCCGCAAGTGATCCGACCTTCGCGTCGTGGCCAGGTGGAGCCCTTCCACGTGATGGAGGTGGTGAAGGCCGCGGTGGCCCGGGAGAGCAGCCGTGGTGACGCCATCCTGCTGTGCGTGGGCCAGCCCGGGACGCCGGCACCGGCGGCCGTCCGGCGCGCCGCGGTCGAGGCCGTCGAGCGCGAGGTGCTGGGCTACACGGTCTCCTCCGGCGTGCCCGAGCTCCGGCGCACGATCGCTGCCGAGTACGCGCGACGGTACGCGCTCGAGGTGGACCCGGCCGAGGTGCTGGTCACGACCGGTTCCTCCGCCGGCTTCCAGCTGGCGATCCTGGCGGCGTTCGAGGCCGGCGAGGCCGTCGCGATGACGCGTCCGGGGTATCCGGCGTACCGGAACACCCTGCACAGCCTCGGCTGCCGGGTGCTCGACCTCGACGTCGGCCCCGACTCCCGCTACCAGCCGACGGTCGAGATGCTGGAGGCGCTCCCCGAGGTGCCCGCGGGGCTGGTCGTCGCCTCGCCGTCCAACCCCACCGGCACGATCATCGACCCCGACGAGCTGGCCGCGCTCGCGCAGTGGTGCCAGGCCCACGACTGCCTGTTGATCAGCGACGAGATCTACCACGGCATCTCCTTCGGGCGCCGCTGCGCCAGCGCGCGGGAGTTCGGTACGGATGCAGTGGTGGTGGGCTCGGTGAGCAAGTACCACTCGATGACCGGCTGGCGGCTGGGCTGGCTGCTGCTCCCCGCCGCCCTGCGGCGTCCGGCCGAGCTGCTGCAGTCGAACCTGGCGATCTGCGCTCCCGCGGTGTCGCAGGCGGCGGCGCTCGCCGCGTTCGGCGCCGATGCCCGCGTCGAACTGGACGGCCACGTGGCCCGCTACGCGCGCAACCGCGACCTGCTGCTTCGCCGGCTCCCCGAACTCGGCATCACCAGCTTCGCCCCACCGGACGGCGCGTTCTACGCCTGGTGTGACGTCAGCCACCTGACCGCGGACAGCCAGCGGTGGTGTGCCGACGTGCTGGATGCCACCGGGGTCGCTCTCGCGCCGGGCATCGACTTCGACCCTGCCCACGGGCCGAGCTTCATGAGGCTCAGCTTCTGCGGCCCGACCGAAGACCTCGACGAGGCCCTCGACCGCCTGGTGGCCTTCCTCTCCCGCTGACGGACCGAGTTGGGGACGGTTCCCAATCCGGTCCACCCTTCCGCGACGTCAAGGTGGACCGAGTTGAGAACCGTCCCCAATCTGGTCCGGTCAGTGTTCGGCGGGCTCCGCGGCGACGGGGGCGGGCTGGCCGATCTCGGCGAGGAGGTCGGTGTACCAGTCCTGGGTGATGTCGAACGGCTTGCCGCCCTTGATGCGGTCGAAGGCGATGACGCTCAGCACGTCGCCGTTCTCCTCGTCATGGCCGACGACGCCGGGGTTGCCGGCCAGGGCCGAGTCGACGGCCAGGTCGGTCATCGAACGGATCAGCGCCAGGTCGAAGGCGTTGGCGGCGGCGGAGCGGGAGTAGTAGCCCGACTTCTGCACCAGCACCTTCTCGGCGTTCAGCATCTTCGAGAATTGCTTGCCGAACCACTGGCCCGGGTTGATGCGCTCGAGGCGGATGTGGCCGAAGGCGTCCCGGGCGACCTCCTGGCCCGCCTTCTCCATCTCGGCGACGATGTCGGCGATGCCCGCACCCTCGGAGAGGAAGATGTTCACGCAGCCGACCTCGTCCATCACCTTGATCAGGCGGGCGGCCTCCTCCTCGATGTCGATCACGGCCTCGGGGACGAAGATCGCGTGGACGTCCCAAGCCTGCTTGCTCAGCCCGATCTCGGGCAGCCACTCCACGCTCTCCACCCACTCGTGATACTTGCGGGCCGTGGCTGCGGTGAGCCACCCGCAGTTGCGTCCCATGACCTCGTGGATCAGCAGGATGCGCGTCCCCGCGTTGTGCTCGGCCATCACGTTCTTGGCGAAGCGGGCGCCCATCTCGGCGGCGGTGTCGGCGCCGAGGCTCTGGCGGATCGGGACGACGTCGTTGTCGATGGTCTTCGGCAGGCCGACGACGGTCAGCCCGTAGTCATGCTCGGCCAGGTAGGCGGCGAGGTCGGCAGCAGTGGTGTTGGTGTCGTCGCCGCCGATGGTGTGCAGCACGTTGACGCCATCGGCGACCAGGCGGTCCGCGGCCACCTTCAGCGGATCGTCACCCTCCGCGACCAGCCCCCGCTTGACCAGGTCCTTGGCGTTGGTGAGCTTCACCCGCGAGTTGCCGATCGGGGAGCCGCCGTACTCGTGGAGCAGCGCGGCCTTGGCGCGCACCTCCGGCGTCACGGTGAGGAAGTCGCCCTGCAGCAGCCCCTGGTAGCCGTTCTTGTAGGCGATGATCTCGATCTCCGGCGCCACTTCGGTGTACCGCTCGATCAATCCCCCGATCGCGGAGGAGAGACACGGGGCGAAACCCCCGGCGGTGAGCAGGGCGACTTTCTGAACCATCCTTGGCTTCCCATCGTGTGCGTACAGTCTGTGAACGGCCCACAGCCTACCGAGTCCTGCTACCTCGCCAGCCTGTGCACAACCTGCGTGGAATGGCTGAGCGGGAGGCAGAATGGGTGCCTCGTGATCGGGGGTGGCGATGCGTGACGAGCGGGGCGTGTCGATGTCGTCCTTCGTCGCCGTCGTGGTGCTCGCCCTCCTGCTGGTCGCCGGCCTGGTGGTGGACGGAGGGGCGCAGGCCGTTGCCACCCGCCGGGCAGAGCTGATCGCCTCCGCGGCCGCGCGGGCGGCGGCGGACGAGACAGCAGGGGCCCGGCTGGCAGGGCGCGAGCCGGACGCCGGTGCCGCCATCGCGGCTGCGCAGCGGGTCATCACGGCCAGCCGGGACGTGACCGGCGAGGTGCGCCTCGTCGCCGGACGGGTCCGGGTGACGACGAGCAGCGGGGCCAACCCGGTGTTCCTGAGCCTGATCGGCATCCAGCGCCTGACCGCCCACGGGTCGGCGGAGGCGGAGCTCGTCTCCAATCGCTAGCGCGGGAATGGGCGGGCCCGCCGTGCGTTGTACTGCGATGTGAAGCGAATCGGATTCCTGTCCTTCGGGCACTGGTCGGGCTCGCCCGGCTCCCAGACGCGCAGCGCGTCCGACACGCTGCTGCAGTCGATCGACCTCGCCGTCGCTGCCGAGGAGCTCGGCGCGGACGGTGCCTACTTCCGGGTTCACCACTTCGCGCGCCAACTCGGCTCGCCGTTCCCGCTGCTCGCCGCCGTGGGTGCACGGACGAAGCGCATCGAGATCGGCACAGCGGTCATCGACATGCGCTATGAGAATCCGCTCTACATGGCCGAGGACGCCGGTGCCGCCGACCTGATCTCCGGCGGCCGGCTCCAGCTCGGCATCAGCCGCGGATCGCCCGAGCAGGTGATCGACGGCTACCGGTACTTCGGCTATGCCCCCGCCGAGGGTGAGACCGACGCCGACATGGCGCGCGGCCATGCCGAGGTGTTCCTGCGGGTGCTGAGCGGTGAGGGCTTCGCGCAGCCCAACCCGCGTCCGATGTTCCCGAACCCGCCGGGGTTGCTTCGCCTCGAGCCCTATTCCGAGGGGCTCCGTGACCGCATCTGGTGGGGCGCCTCCTCGAACGCGACCGCCATCTGGGCGGCCGAGCAGGGCATGCACCTGATGAGTTCCACACTGAAGACCCATGAGTCGGACGAGCCGTTCCACGCCCAGCAGGCCGAGCAGATCCGGCTGTTCCGCGAAGCCTGGACGGCGGCCGGGCACGCCCGGGAGCCCCGGGTGTCCGTGAGCCGCAGCATCTTCCCGATCGTCGACGAACGGGACGCGCTGTACTTCGGCGGCGACTCCTCCGAGGACCAGGTCGGCTGGATCGACGCCAGCACCCAGGCGATCTTCGGACGCAGCTACGCGGCGGAACCCGACCAGCTGATCGAGGAGCTCAGGGAGGACACCGCCATCGCTGCGGCCGACACCTTGCTGCTCACGGTGCCGAACCAGCTGGGCGTGGACTACAACGCCCACGTGGTCGAGTCCGTCCTCACCCACGTGGCGCCTGCCCTCGGCTGGCGCTGAGCCCGGCCGCCGCACGTCGGCAGCCAGGCCACGCATCGCGGCCTGGAACCTGACCCCCCTCGTCCCGGGGCTCGACCCGGGACCTCCGGGGTCCCTCAGGTGAGGGAGGCAGCCATCCGCGCGACACCCTCGACCACCAGGTCGGGGGAGCACGCGAGGTTCACGCGCACCCACTGCTGGTGCTCGCGCGCGAAGTTCGCGCCCGGCGAGAACGCCACCCGTCCCTGTTCGAGGAAGTGCTGCGCCGGGTCCTTCAGCCCGAGCGCAGAGCAGTCCACCCAGGCGAGGTAGGTGCCCTCGGCGGGGGAGTAGGCAGCCCCCGGCAGCTTCGCCGCGAGTTCGGCGGCGAGCAGGCGCTTGTTGGCTGCGATCTCGACCATGAGCTCGTCGACCCACTCCTGCGCCGAGAGCAGGGCGGCGGTGTGGGCGAGGTTCGCGAAGTGGCCGGTCGACTGCTGTGCCAGCGGGGGCAGTTCGCGCAGCAGGTGCGTCGCCTCGCTGCCTGCGATGATCAGCCCCGCCTTGAAGGCCGCGAGGTTCCAGCTCTTGCCCGCGCTGGTGACGCAGACGGCGTCCTCCCCGCCGGGCACGCCGAGCAGCGGCACGAACTCCGCGCCCGGGTCGAGCAGCGGCGCGTGGATCTCGTCGACGATCACGCGCACGCCGAACCGGTCCGCCAGTTCCATCACCGCGATCAGCTCGTCCTCGGTGTGCACCACGCCGGTCGGGTTGTGCGGGGAGCACAGCAGGTAGGCCCTGGGCGCGTCCGGGCCGGCGAACGCGGCCTCGAGCGCGTCGAGGTCGAGACGGCCGGACGCCGCGAGGGGAGCCTCCGTGATCGAGCGACGGTACCCGGCGATCACCTGGCGGAACGGCGGGTAGACCGGCGGGTTGATGACCACGTGGTCACCCGGCGCGGTGCAGGCCTCGAGGACGGCGAGGATCGAGTTCATCACGTCCCCCGCCCGGCGGACCTGCGCCGTGGCGTCCAGGTGCCATTCCCAGCGGTGGGACGCCATCGCCGCGAACGCCTCGGCGTACGCAGTGCCGTAGGGGTAGCCGGTGTCGCCGCGGGTGATCGCCGCTGCGACGGCCTCCGCGACGGCCGGGTGCATCGCAACGTCCATCTCCGCGACCCACATCGGCAGCACGTCCGGCTCGAACGTGTGCCACTTCAGGCTGGTCCTGGAGCGCAGTTGGTCGAGGGAGAGGGACAACAGCGGCATGTCCGGCACCCTATCCGGTGGCGCGCTACTCTCCTCGCGTGGCCCGCTACTTCGACGTCCACCCGGACAACCCCCAGCCCCGCGCGCTCACCCAGGTCGCCGACATCGTCCGCGCGGGCGGCCTGGTCGCGTACCCCACCGACTCCGGCTACGCCCTGGGCTGCCGGCTCGGCAACCGGGAAGGGCTCGAGCGGATCCGAGGCCTGCGGCACCTCGACGATAGGCACCACTTCACGCTGGTGTGCAGCGCATTCGCCCAGCTGGGCCAGTACGTGCAGATGGACAACGACGTGTTCCGTGCGGTCAAGGCCGCGACGCCGGGCGCCTACACGTTCATTCTCAGGGCGACGCGCGAGGCGCCCAAGGTGATGCTGCAGCCGAAGAAGCGGACGGTCGGGGTCCGGGTCCCGCAGCACACGACGGCACTGGCGTTGCTGACCACCCTCGGCGAGCCGCTGATGTCGTCCACCCTGATCCTGCCGGGCCACGACGACCCGATGACGGACGGTTGGCAGGTGAACGACGAACTGGGCAACCTGCTGGACGCCGTCCTCGACTCCGGGGACTGCGGGCTGGAGCCGACCACCATCGTCGACCTGTCGGACGACGAGGTCGAGATCACCCGCTACGGGGTCGGCGACCCGACCCCGTTCGAGGAGTGACCCCGGACGGCACGGGCGCGGCGCCGCGGGCCGGCGTGCTCACATCGGCCCGGGCGGCCTTGTGGGCACTGGCCACCACCAGCTTGATGCGGTTGAGCTGGTTCACCTCGCTGGCGCCGGGGTCGTAGTCGATCGACGCGATGTTGGCGTGCGGGTAGAGCCGACGCAGTTCGCGGAACATGCCCTTCCCGACCACGTGGTTCGGCAGGCACGCGAACGGCTGCGCGCAGATGATGTTGGGCGTCCCGGACTCGATCAGCTCCATCATCTCCGCGGTCAGCAACCAGCCTTCGCCCGCGGTCGTGCCCAGCGAGACGACGTTCTGCGCCCGTTGTGCCATCGTGTCCAGTGACGCCTGCACCGTGAACTTGCCGCCGCAGCGCGCGAGCGCCCGGCTCGCCGGCGCCTGGTACTGCTCGACCAGCCACAGGCCGACCTTCTTGGCGTGGCGTGACTTCTCGCCGATGCCGAGGTGGTGCCACTTCCAGTCGCCGGTGTAGAGCATCTGGCCGAAGAATTCCAGCAGCCCCGGCAGCACGGCCTCGCAGCCCTCGTCCTCGATCACCTGCACGGCGTGGTTGTTCGCGTCGGGGTGGAACTTCACCAGGATCTCTCCGACCAGGCCGACCCGCGGCTTGCGCGGGATGTCCCGCAACGCGAGCCGGTCGAACTCGGCGACCATGTGGTCGATGATCCAGCCGTACCCGACGCGCCGGCCCAGGCTGGGCGCGTGGCCGCCGGTGGTGAAGAACTCCTGGCAGACCCTGTCCCAGCGCCGGTAGAGCTGCTCGGTGCTGCCCGCGACCGCCTCGTACGGACGCAGGCGCAGCACCATCGACTGCAGCAGGTCGCCGAGCACCAGCGCCTGCACCCCGCGGTGGACCAGCGCCGGCGTCACCTTGAAGCCGGGGTTCTCCTCGAAGCCCTGGGCACTGACCGCGACGACCGGCACCTGGCCGAACCCGGCGTCCGCCAGGCCCTTGCGCAGCATGCCCGCGTAGTTCGTGGCCCGGCACATGCCCCCGGTCTGCGTGATCGCGACGCTCGCGTTGTCGGGGTCGGCGCCGCCGGTGAGGAACCGGTTGACCAGTTGTCCGATGACCATGATCGCCGGGTAGCAGGCGTCGTTGTTGACGTACTTCAGCCCCACCTCGACGTCCTCGGCGGTGGCGTGCTCGAGCAGTTCCACGCGGTAGCCGAGCCGTCGCAGCACGGCCACCACCAGCCGGAAGTGGATCGGAGCCATCTGCGGGGCGTAGATGGTGTGGGTCTCGCGCGCCCGCCTGGTGAACACCGGCCGCGGCGCCCGCTGGACGTCGCCGGCGTAGGTCACGATCTCGGCGCTGTGCACGTCGCTGCGCGGACGCCGTCCCTCGGTCGCGGCCTTGAGCGACCGCAGCCGGATCCGGGCGGCGCCGAGATTGGACACCTCATCGATCTTCAGCACCGTGTACACCTCGTCGGCGGCCTCCAGGATCTCCTGCACCTGGTCGGTGGTGACGGCGTCGACGCCGCAGCCGAACGAGTTCAGCTGCACGAGCTCCAGCCGCCGGTCGCCGATGCTCGCGGCCGCCGCCTCGTACAGCCGGGTGTGGTACGCCCACTGGTCACGCACCCGCAGCGGTCGCTCCAGGCGGGGTTCTTCGATGACGCTGTCCTCGGTCAGCACGGCCATGCCGAGACCCGTGATGAGCTCGGGGATGCCGTGGTTGATCTCCGGGTCGACGTGGTAGGGGCGCCCGGCCAGGACGATCCCGCGGCCATCGTGCTCGGCCAGCCAGGCCAGCGCCCGACGCCCCTCCGCCCTGATGTCTGCCTTCACCCTTGCGTCCTCGGCGTAGCCCGCCGCCACGGCAGGCCGGGCCTCGTCGAGGGTCACGTCGAAATCCTCGAACACCTCGACCAGTCGCTGCGCGAGGTGTTCGGGCTCGTCGAGGTTGAGGAAGGGGTCGAGGTAGCGGATGCCCGGCTCGCGCAACCGCGGAACGTTCTTCTCCAGAACCTGGGGGTAGAAGGCGACGATCGGGCAGTTGAAGTGGTTGTCGGCCTGCGTGAACTGCTGCTGCTCGAACGGGACGCAGGGGTAGAAGATCGTCTTCACGCCGCGGTCGAGGAGGTCCTCGAGGTGGCCGTGTGCGAGCTTGGCCGGATAACAGACGTTCTCGGACGGGATCGACTCCGCCCCCTCGGCGAGGGTGTCGTGGCTGGACCGGCCGGAGATGATCACCCGGAACCCCAGCGCCGACAACGTGGTGAACCAGAACGGGTAGTTCTCGTACATGTTGAGCACGCGCGGGATGCCGATGTCGCCGCGTGTGGTGGCCGCCTCGGTGAGCCGTCGGTAGCCGAACAACCGGCGGTACTTGAAGTCGTAGAGGTTCGGCAGCTCGGACTTCCGCGGCGTGCGCTCCGCGCTCGCGCCGCGTTCGCACCGGTTGCCCGACACGTGGCGGGTTCCGTCGGCGAACGTCGAGATCGTGAGCTGGCAGTGGTTCTGGCACAGCCGGCAGGTGTCGAGGGCGGTGTCGATCCGGAACTCGTCGAGTTCGGTGGTGCTGAGGAGCTCGGACCGCGCGCCGGGGGAGTGGTAGCCCTTGGCGGTGAGCGCGGCGCCGTACGCGCCCATCAGCCCGGCGATGTCGGGACGGACGACCGTCGTCCGCGTCAGCAATTCGAATGCGCGCAACACGGCGTCGTTGAGGAACGTCCCGCCCTGCACCACGACCTTCGGCCCGAGCTGCGCGGTGTCCTTGAGCTTGATCACCTTGTACAGGGCATTGCGCACGACGGAGTAGGACAGGCCGGCGGAGATATCACCGACCTCCGCGCCCTCCTTCTGGGCCTGCTTGACCGAGGAGTTCATGAAGACCGTGCACCGGCTGCCGAGGTCGACCGGGCGCGCAGCGCGCACCGCCGCCTGCGCGAAGCTGCCCACATCGGTGCCCATGGTCTCGGCGAAGGTCTGGAGGAACGACCCGCAGCCCGAGGAGCAGGCCTCGTTGACGGCGATCGAGTCGACGGCGCCGTTGCGGATCTTGAGGTACTTCATGTCCTGGCCGCCGATGTCGATGACCGAGCTGACACCCGGGCAGACGTGCTCGGCCGCCCGGTAGTGGGCCATCGTCTCGACCTCGCCGTCGTCGACGCGCAGTGCTGCCCGGATGAGGCCCTCGCCGTAGCCGGTGGCGCAGGCCCGGCCGATCCAGGCGCCCGCGGGCAGCCCGGCGCGCACCTCGCGCACGATCGCGACCGCGGCCGTGACCGGGTCGCCGCGGTTCGAGGCGTAGGAGGAGTAGCGGACGGTCTCGTCCGCGTCGATCAGCACCGCCTTGATCGTCGTCGAGCCGGCGTCGATGCCGAGGAAGCAGGGACCGTGCGCGCCGCCCAGGTCGGCCCTCGGCACATGGGCCGAGGCGTGCCGCGTCCGGAACTCCTCGGCCTCGGCGTCGTCGGTGAAGAGCGGCCGCAGGGTGCTGCGGGCAAGGGACAGCTCGATCCGCGAGGCGAGGCCGGAGAGCAGTTGTTCGGCGGTTCGCGCGGTGCCCCGGGCGAGCATCGCCGCCCCCCGCGCGACGAACAACTGGGCGTCCGCCGGGGTGGTCACCGTGTGGAGGTGGTCACCTAGCGCGCGCCGGTAGGCCTCCCGGAGCTGGGGCAGGAAGTGCAGCGGTCCGCCGAGGAACACGAGGTTGCCGCGGATCGGGTTGCCGGCGGCGAGGCCAGAGATCGTCTGCAGCGCCACCGCCTGGAACACCGACGCGGCCAGGTCGGTGTGCGCGGCCCCCTGGTTCAGCAGTGGCTGCAGGTCGGACTTGGCGAAGACGCCGCACCGCGAGGCGATCGGGTAGAGGTTCTGGTGGCGCGCGGCCAGGTCGTCGAGGCCGGTGGCATCGGTGTGGAGCAGGGCGGCCATCTGGTCGATGAAGGCACCAGTGCCGCCGGCGCACGTCCCGTTCATGCGCTGTTCCGGCACCGGACGAAGGTAGGTGATCTTCGCGTCCTCGCCCCCCAGTTCGATCACCACGTCGGTGTCGGGAAGGAGCTGCTGGACGGCTTCGGTGCTGGCGATGACCTCCTGGACGAAACCCAGCCCCATCAGCTGGGCCACCTGAAGTCCGCCGGAACCTGTGACCGCGCCGGTGAAGGCGACGGCGGGGAAGTGCGCGGCGATGGTCGACAGGAGGTTGCGCAGTTCGCCGCGGACGTCAGCGTTGTGGCGCCGGTAGTCGCTGAAGACCACGTCCTGGCCGCGCAGGACGACCGCCTTGACCGTGGTCGAGCCCACGTCGAGGCCCAGTGAGAGCGGCGACATGTGCCTATGGTGCCGCAAGTGGCGTCAGCCCACGGCGGCCGTCACCACGTGGTAGCCCGTCGGCCCGTCCGGCAGCACGCCCTGCACCTGTGCCGTCTGCACCACGCCGTCCCCGTCGTAGGCGCGGGCGGCCAGCCGGTGGGTACCCACCGTCGCCGTCCACGGCAGGTACCACTGCCGCCAGTAGTCGAGCCCGGCGTCGGGGCCGAGCCTCGCCGGCAGCCAGTCTTCGCCGTCGACCTGCACCTCCACCTTGCTGATCCCCCGGTGGGTGGCCCAGGCGACGCCGCCGATCACGGTTTCGCCGGCCTGGATGCGACCCTGCGGCGTGTCGATGCGGGTGGCGGTCTTCACGGGCCCCCGCTCGCCCCACCCGCGGATCGTCCAGTAGGCCTGGTCGGCCGCGAAGGTGGTCACGGTCAGGCTCTTCAACCACTTGGTTGCACCGACGTACCCGTAGAGCCCTGGCGTGAGCAGGCGGGCGGGGAAGCCGTGCTCCCGGGGGAGGGGTTGGCCGTCCATCGCCACGGCGATCATCGCGTCGCGCCCGTCGAGCAACACGGCGAGCGGCGTGCCGGCGGTGAACCCATCGGTGGAGGTACTGAGCACCATGTCGGCGCCGGGGGCGGGCTGTGCCCGCCGGAGCAGGTCGGCGACCCGGACGCCCTGCCACCGTGTGCTGCCGCAGTAGGGGCCGCCGATCTCATTGGATACGCAGGTGAGGGTGATGTCGCGCTCGATCATCGGCATCGCCAGGAGTTCGGCCCACGTGACCTCGAACGACTGCGCCACCAGCCCGTTCACCTGGAGCTTCCAGCCGGCGGTGTCGAGCTGGGGCAGGAAGAGGGCGGTGTCGATGCGGTAGAAGTCCGCGACCGGCGTGCGGAACGGGCTGATGCCGGGCACCGTCGCATCCAGGCCGGCGGGAAGAGGGGGTGCGGTCGACGACGGCGGCGGGAGCTGGATCGGGGTCTTTGGGCCCTGGGCGGGCGGGGCGCCCGGCAGTGTCGCGGTCGCAGCGGCGGCGAGCACGCCCGCACCGCCGGTGAGCAGGACCCGCCGGTCGAACCCGGTCTTCGGACGGGCCTGCGGGCGTTCGGGGCCGCTTCCGCCCCGCGAGAGCCAGCCCAGTTGCCAGCGCAGCAACGCTGCCGCGACGACCGCCGCGAGCAGGCTCGGCAGGGCGTCCAGCGTCCCGGCGGACGCGCGGGTCACCGCCGCCAGAACGCCCGCGAGGCCGAAGGCCGCGCACGCCACGTCACCGATCGCCCGCCGCCGTCGTGCCGCGATCCCTGCGCCGGCGCCCACGAGTCCGACCACGACAGCGATGCCCGCGATCAGGAGCGGCTTGTCCGCCGTACCGACCGTCGAGGTAGCCCACTCCTTCACCGGCGGGGGAGCGAGGTCGATGATCGCCGACCCGACGGCGACCAGGGGCGCGGACGCCGGGTTCACCAGGCTTCCCAGCAGCTGCCCCACGGCGATGCCGCCACCGGCCGCGGCCACGCCGGCCAGCGCACTCTCGGTGCGAGTCACCCAGCCAGTATCGTCGGCGGCCGCGTCTCGTCCGGTCAGGCTCCGGTGGCAGTGTTGCCCAGCGAGCGCTGCTCGGCGAGGAGGTTGCGTCTGGCCTGGTCGAGCCACAACGCGCGACCCGGTGCGGTGTGGAACAGGGGATCGGCCGCCAGCAGGGCGGCCACACGGGCGAGACGGACGGTCGGCCAGTCGCCAGAGCCTTCGGTGGCCAGCTCGGCCCGCAGCGCGGCGACGGAGGCCCGGTACTGCTCGGGCGGGGCGCCCAGGATCGCCAGGTCAGCGTCGCTGACCCGGGCGCCCGCCGCATCGGCGGGCGCGGGTGCGTGCTCGATCGTCACCAGCACGAGACGCTCCACCTCGGAGATCTCGGCGGGCGCGAGCCCGGCGGTCGCGAGCAGTCGGGCCGCCAGCGCGGCGGAGTCGCGCTCGTCGCGTCCGGCCCGTCCGGTGTGGACGGCGTCGTGGAACCAGATCGCCAGCCGCTCGGGCCGGGACGTGCCGCCGACCTCAGCCAGTGCGACCAGCGCGTGCGCAAGGTGGGACAGGTCGTGGTAGCGACGGTGGGGCTCGCTCCAGCGTGCGAGCAGGTCGGCGCCGATGGAACCGTGGTCGGGCAGCAGGTCCGCCCAGTCGCGGGCGAGCCCGCTCACCACAGCCGAACGACCCACCAGGCGAGCCCCGAGCACGCGGCGGCGAACAGCACACTGGTGAAGGTGCCGATGATGAAGCGCTCGGCCGCGCCCGTCGTCGTGGCCTTCAGGTCGGGGTACCGCGCGAGGCCCTTGATCGCGAGGACGACCGCGATGCCCTCGCCGAACCCGGCCAGGATGCTCGCGAAGATCGCCACGCGCTCCAGCAGGCCGATCCAGTGGCCACCGCGGAGCTGGGCGGACGCCGCCCGGATGCCGGGGGACTGCGGGGGCTCACCGTCGGCCGCCGCCGCCCTCGACCGGCGTGGGGAATCGGCGAGCCGCAGCACGAGACGGACCGTGGGGCTGCCGACCAGGGCGGCGACCAGGCCGAGCACCACGACGACCGCGACCTTCACGGCGTCCGCCAGCACGGGGCTCATGCCACCCGCTCCAGAAGGCGCGTGGCGAGCCGTACGCCGCGCACCTCCTCCTGCCGGGCCGCCCGGTTCAACCGCTGGCTCACGGCGGACGGGCTGATCCCGAGCTCGGCGGCAGCCTGAGCGTTGGTCAGGCCACGATCGAGAAGGTCCATCAACTCCCATCCTTCCCGGCTCCGGCGGCCGAGCACCGACCGCAACAGCCACAGGGCCGCCTCGGCGTCCAGCGCTGGTTCGTGGAGTTCACCGTAGCGGGCGTCGCCCCCAACGGCCGCGATCCGCAGCGCCAGGTCGGTGGGAGAGTGGCGGGCGGCGGCGATGGCGGTCCGTGCGGCGAGATAGGCCGGACCGCGGGCCGCGCGGGTCGACTCGGGCAGGGGAGTGTCCACCGTGCCGACGCCGATCCCGATCCGCCAGTTCCCGAGCCGGGTCAACCTCACCATCGCGGCCACGACGCTGCCTGCCGCGCCGGACAGGCCCTGGACCTCGTCCCCGGCCGTTCGCTCGAAGGGCAGCAGGAGAGGCATTCCGGCCAGTGCCTCGAGCGCGGCAGGGACGCGGTCGTCACCCGACCGGCTGCCGACCTGGTCGGCAATGACGACAAAGTTGAAGGCTTCAGGCTTCACTCGACTAGATTAAGCCTAAACCCTTCAGTAAGCAAGAGTCATACGCCGAGCACGAGGGGGAGCAGGAAGAACATCCCCAGCGCCCAGATCAGGTGGGTGATGACGGGTCCGAGCACCCCGCCGGTCACGCGACGCTGGAGGCCCACGACGAAGCCGAGCAACGCCGCGGCGAGGACCAGCAGGGGTATGCCGGTGGGGATCGTGGTCACGGCGTACACCAGCGTCGTGACCAGCAGCGCCTGGCGCCCGCCGACGGCAGCGTAGAGCGCGCCCCGGAAGAACAACTCCTCGCCGACGCTGTTCACCACGGCGAACAGGGCCGTGACGGGGAGCAGGCCCCAGCGGATGTGGCCGAGCAGGAGCACGAGGGAGTCGTGGAGGACCGGTACCGGGGACATCAGGGCCGCCAGCCCGAGGAAGACCACCAGCAGCAGGACGCCGATGATCACCGCCTGCAGGATGCCGCGTCCGAACTGGCCGCCGTCCCGGGTGTTGGCCGACCCGATGTAGATGCGTCCCGAGACCAGTCCGCCGACGATCCAGGTGGCGATCACGGCGATCGTGGCGGCGTAGAACACCGGTTCTCCGGGTGCGACCCGCAGGCTCCAGGCCAGCATGAAGGAGCCAACGGCCAGCGTCACCGACGAGCTCCAGCGGCGCTGCACGAGCGCCTCCGGGGTCTCGGAGTGGTCACGGTCGACCGGGTGGACAAGGGCAGCCGTGAGGAACGCGCGCAGCTCGGTGACGGGGTTGATCACTGAGTTGCTCCTTCACTGGCGCGTCGGGAAGTGCCGGACAAGCTAATCGTGCACCAACCGGCGGCGACAAGCCGGGTAATGAAGGGGAGAACCTGCATCCCGGCCGGATTCATGCACCTGCCTTCATCCGGACTCGCCACACAGGTCGGCGATCACCGTGGTGGCGGGGGAGAGTGCGGCGAGGGCGGCGGTCGAGATCTCGATCGACACCTCCGGGGTGCCGCTGCCGCAGTAGAGGACGTCATGGGCCAGCAAGCTCCGGTCAAGGACCAGCGTCGCGCGGGGGTCGGCGCAGACGGGGGAGACGCCGCCGGGCTCCATGCCCAGGTCGAGGAGTTCACCGGTCTGCATGGGACGAAGGGCCGAACGGGGCACGCCGAGGGCTCGGGCGAGGTTGCCGTAGCGCAGCCGGGCCCGTCCGGGGATCGCGGCGAGCACGAACCGGTCGCCGGGAAGGGTGAACGCGAGGGTCTTGGCCGAGGTGTCGATGTCCAGGCCCGTGAGGTGCAACTCCGCCTCGGTGCGGGCCGCCGGGTGCCGGTGGAGGCGGTGCGGGATGCCGGCGGCGACGAGCACGCGGGCAGCGGCCGGGAGGGACGAAGTCACGCGGACGATTCTGCCGGACCGGCGCGCGAACCCTCGGCGCTCAGAAGGACCGGACGTGGACGGGTGCGGCCTTCAGGTGGTGCGGCGGGAGCGGCGTCCAGTTCGGCCGGGTGCTCACCGGTGCCGGACGCGCCGGTGCCGAAGCCTCGTAGACGACGACACCGGTGTACTCGGGATGGCAGTGCAGCATGTGCTCCACGCCCTGGATGCGGCTGTGGAACCTGTCGTCGCAGGCTGCGCAGATGTAGCGATCGTCGGCGAGAACCACGCGATCGAGCCAACGGTCGAATCTGGCGACCACTCGCTGGGTGATGCTGCTCATGTCGTGCGTCCGATCAGTTCTGGTCCGGGGGAACCATGTGGGGGGATTTCGGGGGACTACGGGCACTGCAGGGGGACGGGATCAGGGGGAACCACGGTGTTCAAGTGTCATAATGTACCTTATCGGACAGGCGGCGCCGGGTCCGGCAAGGGGTCGTGCAGGCGTTACGGAAGGAAGGTCGAGAAGAAGGTGGTGACCGGGGTGAAGAGGCCCTGTGTGCTCACGCCCAGGGCTGTGACGCTCACGATGACGACCGCTGCGATGAACGCGACGAAGAGGCCGTATTCAACAGCGGTGGCGCCCCGCTCCGAGTCCCGTTTCCTCACACAGGAGATACTAATCCTCGTCCTGTGCCGTTGAAAACCCGCAAAAGGCCTAATCCGGCATCGATTTTTCCTATTTTCGGTCCCCCTTTTGGGGTACTCGCAGTCCTTTTTGTCCCTCTTTCGGAGGACATTTGTCACCCGCGAGGATGACCGGTTCCCCCGCGGCGCCGGAGATTGGGTCGCTCACGGATTTCGCACCGACAATGTGATCCTCCCCACCGAGCTGCGGTGGAGGATGGTCAGAGGTTGATCATGTGACCGGCGATGCCCTCCACGGCCTCCTTGAGGGCCTCGGACAGGCTCGGGTGGGCGTGGATGTTGCGGCTCACCTCGTCCGCGGTCAGGTCCCACTGCTGGGCGAGGGTGAGCTCGGGCAGCAGCTCCGACACGTCCGGTCCGATCATGTGGGCGCCGAGGATCTCGTTGTACCTGGCGTCGGCCACCACCTTCACGAAGCCGGTCGCATCGCCGAGGCCGTGGGCCTTGCCGTTGGCGCTGAACGGGAACTTGGCGACCTTCACCTCGTGGCCGCGCTCCTTCGCCTGCGCCTCGGTGTAGCCGAACGAGCCGATCTGTGGCTGGCAGTAGGTGGCGCGCGGGATCATGTCGTAGTTGATCGGCATGGTCTCGGCCCCGGCGATCGTCTCCGCGGCCACGACGCCCTGCGCCTCCGCGGTGTGCGCGAGCATCAGTTTCATGGTGACGTCGCCGATCGCGTAGATCCCGGGCACGTTGGTGCGCATGTAGTCGTCGATCGCGATCGCGCCACGGTCGGTGAGCGCGACGCCGGTGTTCTCCAGGCCGTAGCCGGTGGTGCGCGGCGCGAACCCGAGGGACTGCAGGACGCGCTCGGCCTCCAGCACCTGGCCCTCTCCCCCGCCGGCCGGGCTCACCCGAACCCGAACACCCTCGGAGTGCTCCTCGATACCGTCCACCTTGGTGCCGGTGAGCACCTTCACGCCGAGCTTCTTGTACGCCTTGAGCAATTCGGCCGCGACCTCGGGGTCCTCATTGGGCACCATCCGGTCGAAATACTCCACGATGGTGACATCGACGCCGTAATTGGCCAGCACGTAGGCGAACTCGGTGCCGATCGCGCCGGCTCCGCAGACCACGATCGAGGCGGGGAGCTGCTCGGAGAGGATCTGCTCCTCATAGGTGAACACCCGTTCCGAGCGCGTGGTTCCCGGCAGCATCTTGGTGGTGGCGCCGACGGCGATGATGCAGCTGTCGAAGGTGATGGTGTCCTCGCCCGCGTCGCCTGCCAGCGAGATGGTCCTGGCGTCGACGAAGGTCCCCCAGCCGTTGAGCTCGGTGATCTTGTTCTTTCGCATCAGGAAGTGGACGCCCTTGACCATGCGATCGGACACCGAGCGGCTGCGGTCGAACGCTGCCTTGAAGTTGAACCGCACCTCGCCCTCGATGCCGAAGGTCGCCGCCTCGGCGTGGAAGATGTGCGCGAGCTCGGCGTTCCGCAGCAGCGCCTTGGTCGGGATGCACCCGACGTTGAGGCACACGCCTCCCCACCACTGCTTCTCGATGACTGCGACACTCTTGCCCAGCTGGGCCGCGCGAATGGCCGCGACATAGCCTCCGGGCCCGGCTCCGAGAACGACGACATCGAAGTGTTGGGTCATGATGGTCACCTTAACCGACCGTGGGTAAAGATCGCTCGGGGGCCGACCGCTGTCCCCCACGATCCCAGGCCCGGCGCGACTTCATATCCCATATGAGATAAGGTGCATGAGTGGCAGACCTCCTTCCGAGCAGCATCGGTACCCTCATCCGGGACGCCCGCAAGCAGCGGGGCCTCACCCAGCAGGAACTGGCCGACGTGCTGGGCACCTCGCAGAGCGCGGTGCACCGCATCGAGTCCGGCGGCCAGAACCTGAGCCTGGAGATGATCAACCGGATCGCGGGCGCCCTCGACTCCCCCCTGATCACCGCCGGCCCCGGCGGACCCACCCACCTGCGGATCCACGGACCCGTGCAGTTGCACGGGTCGATCGCCGTGCGGTCGTCGAAGAACGCCGCGGTGGCGCTGCTCTGCGCGTCCCTGATCAACCACGGACGGACGGTGCTGCGCGGCATCGCCCAGATCGAGGAGGTCAACCGGATCCTCGAGGTGCTGACCAGCGTCGGCGTCCGGGCCACCTGGTCGCAGGACAAGACGGAGCTGGAGCTGGTTCGTCCGGCCCGGCTCGACCTGCCGGAGATGGACGTGGACGCGGCGCGCCGCACCCGCTCGATCATCATGTTCCTCGGCCCGCTGCTCCATTCCGAGGACGCCTTCGACCTGCCCTACGCCGGCGGCTGCAACCTCGGCGCCCGCACGGTGACGCCCCACCTGCAGGCGCTGCGCCACTTCGGGCTGACCGTCCGCACCACGCAGGGCCTGTACCACGCCGAGGTGCATCCGACCGACCAGGCGGATCGCCGCATCACCCTCACCGAGCGCGGCGACACCGTCACCGAGAACGTACTGATGGCCGCGGCACAGTTCCCCGGCCGCACCGAGATCCGCAACGCCTCCAGCAACTACATGGTCCAGGACGTCTGCTTCTTCCTCGAGGCGCTCGGGGTGCGGATCGAGGGCATCGGCACCACCACCCTCACGGTGCACGGGCTGGACAGGATCGAGGCGGACGTCGAGTTCTCCCCCTCCGAGGACCCGATCGAGGCGATGAGCCTGATCACGGCGGCGATCGTGACCGGTTCGGAGATCACCGTCCAGCGGGCGCCGATCGAGTTCCTCGACATCGAACTGGCGATCCTCGCCGAGATGGGCCTGGACTACGCGCTCAGCCCGGAGTACCGGTCGTGCAACGGCCAGACCCGGCTGGTCGACATCACCGTCCGGCCGTCGGTGCTGCACGCGGCCGCCGACAAGATCCACCCGATGCCGTTCCCCGGCCTGAACATCGACAACCTGCCCTTCTTCGCCGTGATCGCCGCGGTCGCGGAGGGCCGGACGATGATTCACGACTGGGTCTACGAGAACCGGGCGATCCACCTCGTCGAGCTGAACAAGCTCGGCGCGGACGTGCAGCTGCTCGACCCGCACCGCATCGTGGTCACCGGACCCACCCGCTGGCGCGGCCAGGAGTTGATCTGCCCCCAGGCGCTCCGCCCGGCCGTGTGCCTGCTGCTCGCCGCCCTGGCCGCGCGGGGAACCAGCGTGCTGCGCGATGTGTACGTGATCAACCGCGGCTACGAGGACCTCCCGAACCGCCTGAACGCCCTGGGCGCGAGGATCGACGTCTTCCGCGACTGAACTGCGTAGGTACTTCCGTGCCCCCGAGGCGCTCCAATGGTGCGAAGGGGGTTGGGAATGGAGACTCAGGCTTCGCTGGACACCTACCGCTCGCTGCGTTCGGGAATGGTCGCTGCCGGCCTGCTGCTGGCCATGGGACTCGTGTTCTACATCGTCGGGCCCGGTCGCGGGATCCCGCCGTCGATCAGCGCGACGTTCTACTCACCGCTGTCGACGGTCTTCGTCGCGACGCTGCTGACCGTGGGGCTGGCGCTGATCGCGGTCAAGGGCCGACTGGGCACGGAGAACACGCTGCTGGACGTGGCGGGCGCCCTGATTCCGGTGGTGGCCTTCGTGCCCACCCCGACCCTTTCGCCCGAGTGCCCCGATCCGGCACGCGACTGCGTGCCGCCGTCCCTGCACCCGGCCGTGGACATCAACATCCGCGCGTACCTGGCCGTGGGTGTGGTCGCGCTGGTCATCGCGTGGATCCGCATGACCATCGCCGCCCGGACGCCGACCCCCTGGACGCTGTCGACACGCCGCGGCCTCGTCCCGCCCGCCGTGGTCCTGGTGCTGTTCGGCGGCGCCTACCTGCTGGCCCGGCCCACCTTCATCCAGTTCGCCCACTACACCGCCGCCATCAGCTTCTTCCTGCTGCTGGTCGTGGTGGTGTGGATCAACGGTCGCCGTTCGGTGGAGACCGACGACCCAGCGAACGCGTCGACCGACGCCTACCAGCGCATCTACCGCACGATCGCCACCGCGATGCTGCTGGCCGTCGCCGGAGGCGTGGCGATCTTCGCGGTCACCGGCAACCAGAACGCCGTCGTGGCGGCGGGCGGCACGCCGTTCCCGGTGGTGTTCTGGATCGAGGCGGTGCTGCTCACGCTGTTCGTCGCGTACTGGGTCGTGCAGACCGTCGAACTCTGGAACTACACGCTGCCCCCCGACCATCCGGCTACCGAGGCGGGTGCGGTGGCGGCGGGATAGAGCCGAGCCCCGGCGCCCGACCGGGCCAGACCAGCAACACCCGGCACGGGGCGTGGTCGACGACGAAGCGGGTGTGCTTGTCCAGGCTGCGCGGTCCGAGCCGCGAGAGGTCGCCGTCGCGCGCCAGCACGAGCACGTCAGCCGCCGCCGCGGCGGCCGTGACCTCCCGTTCCACCCGGCCCTCACGCACCTCGGTGGCCGCGGGCCGGCCGAGCCGCTTCGCCGCGGCGGCCAGTATCACCTCGCTCGCGTCCCGGGCCAGTTGACCCATCCGTGCGGACGGATCCCGGCGGCTCCCCCGTCCCCACAGCCCGGAGCCGGCGCCGCCCGCCTGCGCGGCGAGGTCGCCGGGCAGCGCCACCAGCAGGGCCACCTCGGCGTCGCCGAAGAGCTCGTTGACCGCGTCCACGCAGGCGGGCCATGTGGCCTCGGCGACCCACACCAGTACCTTCACAGTGCACCTCCGAACACAGACACCGACGCCCACAGCGCCAGTACGGCAGCGAGAATGGCCAGCGGAGTGGCCAGCAGGCCGAGCCAGGTGAACTCGGCGAGCGGGGCGTCGTGGTCGTGCGCGTGCACGATCCGGCGCCACAGCAGGGTCGCCAGCGACCCGACGTAGGTGAGGTTGGGGCCGACGTTCACCCCGATGAGCACAGCGAGGGCCGGCCCCACTCCCCCACCCACGGCGAGCGGGAGCAGGATCAGCACCGCGGGCAGGTTGTTCACCAGGTTGGCCAGCACGGTGGCGATCCCGGCCCAGGCGAGCAGGGCGAGCAGTGAGGTGCCGGACGGGACCACCCGCGCCATCGCGTCGGCGAGGCCGTTGTCGACCACGGCCCTCACCACGATCCCCAGCGAGATCACGAAGGCGAGGAACGGCAGGTTCAGCGAGGTTCCGATCTGCGCCGGCTCCACCTGTCGCAGCCGCAACGCACGGACGGCGAGCACCAGGGCGCCCGCGGCGGCCACCCACGCCACCTCGACGTGGACGAACGATGCGGTCACGAAACCGGCCAGGGTGAGCGCGAGCACGAGGGCGCTGAACCGCGGCAGCGGGACGGGAGCGGTGTCTTCCCCGGCCGGGGCCGAGCCCACGCTCAGGTCGCCGGCGAAGTACCAGCGGAATGCGACGTACTCGACGAGGAGCACGGCCAGCCATGGCGCCAGCATGAGCAGGCCGAACTGTGCGAACCCGATCCCCAGGGCGGTCATCGCCAGGAGGTTGGTGAGGTTCGAGACGGGCAGCAGCAGCGAGCCGCCGTTGGCGAGGTGGGTGCACGCGTACACGTGCGGTCGCGGCCGGACGCCGACCCGCGCGGCGGTGGCGAACACCACCGGCGTGAGCAGCACGACGGTGGCGTCGAGGCTGAGCACCGCGGTGGTGACCGCCGCCACGCCGAACACGAGCAGGAGCAGCCGGTGGGGCTCCCCGCGGCTGCGCCGGGCCATGAACTGCCCGGCCCACTCGAAGAGCCCGTCGCGCGCGCACAGCTCACTGAGCACCAGCACGGCGGCGAGGAATCCGACGACGGGCAGGAGTTGGAGGCTCTCGGCGGCGGCCCGGTCGAGGCCGAGCGCGCCGGTGGAGACCACAACGACCGCGGCCGGCACCGCCACGACGGCCTCGGGCAGGCCGCGCGGCCGGATGACGGCGAAAGCGAGCACCGCGACCAGCAGCACCGTCGCGACGACCTCGCTCCCGATCGACACCGTTACCGCAACCGCTGCACGTCGAAGTGGTAGGTGGGGCTCACCAGCTGGTGCTGGGCGGTGACCAGCAGGAGTTCGGTCGAGCCGGCGTCGGTCGTGGCCTTGAGCAGGGAGTACACCGAGTCGGCGGTGCGGCCCATCGCCTTGGCGGCGTCGTCTCCCTGCAGGTAGTGCGCCAGGAACAGGGCCGCGGTCAGGTCGCCGGAACCGGTGAAGGTACGTTCCAGCCGCGGCGTCGTCACCTGCCAACAGCCCTCGGCGGTCACGACGAGCATCCGGATCTCCTCCGGGTGGTCGCCCTCCAGCACGGTGGAGGTGACCAGCACCACGTCGGGGCCGGCGGCGCGCAGGGCGTCCGCGGCAGCCAGCACCTCATCGACGGTGGTCGTCGTGCGCCCGGTGAGGAAGTCCAGCTCGAAGTGGTTCGGCGTCACGATCTGGGCCGCCGGGACGACCCGGTCGCGCATGAACTCCGGGATCCCTGGACGCACGTAGACGCCCCGCCCGATGTCGCCGATGACCGGGTCGCAGCAGTAGACCGCCCTGGGGTTGCGCCGCCGCACCAGTTCCACCGTCCGCAGCACCTCGGCGCCCACCTCCTCGGCCCCCTGGTACCCCGACAGCACCGCGTCCACCTGGTCGAGGACGCCGCGCTCGTCGATGCCACGTACCACGTCGGCGATGTCGCTCGCGGCGAGCAGGGGCCCGCGCCACGCGCCGTAACCGGTGTGGTTCGAGAAGTGGACGGTGATCACCGGCCACACCTCCACCCCGATCCGCATCAGCGGGAACGTGGCGGCGCTGTTGCCGACGTGCCCGTAGGCCACCGAGGACTGGATGGACAGGATCGTGGTCACGGCCCTCATCTAACACGCCCCCGGCGCGACTCGGCGAGTCCGCGGCCGCGGGGCGCGAGGGACATAGAGTGCAGGCGTGCAGCGGCGAGACCACCCCTACCTGTCGGCCGGCTTCGCCGCCCTGGCGCACCGTGGCGGCTGGGTGACTCCCGTCGACGCCCCCCGCGAGAACTCCGCCTACGCGTTCGGCCGGGCCGTCGCGCTGGGCTACCGCTACCTGGAGACCGACGTGTGGGCCACCGCCGACGGGGAACTGGTCGCGTTCCACGACGAACGCCTCGACCGGGTCACCGACGGCAGCGGCCGGATCGGCGACCACGCCTGGCATGAGCTCGCCGGCGTCCGGATCGGTGGGCTGGATCCGCTCCCCCGGCTCGTCGACCTGTGGGAGGAGTTCCCGTCCGCGTTCTTCAACCTGGACATCAAGGACCCGGCTGCGGTCGCGCCGCTGGCCCGGGAGATCGATGCCCGCGGGTGGGCCGGGCGGGTCTGCGTGGGCTCGTTCTCGGACGTCCGCCTGGCCGCGTTCCGGCGCCTTGCGCCCGGGGTGGCCACCTCCGCCTCGCCGCGCTCGGTCGCTCTCGCCACGCACGGCTTCGGGCTGCGCGGACTCTCCCACGACCCGGGCATCGCGCTCCAGATCCCGGTACGGGACTCCCGCGCCCCGCTGCGGCTCGTACGGCCGGACGTGGTGCGCCTCGCCCACCGCACCGGCCGGGTGGTGCACGTCTGGACGGTGAACGACGAGGCCGAGATGCACCGCCTGATCGACCTCGGCGTGGACGGCCTGGTCAGCGACGACATCACCACCCTGAAGCGGGTGCTGCTCGCCCGCGGGCTCTGGGAGGGCGAGGGATGAGAAGCACCCGCGAACAGCGCGCCTGGTACTGGTACGACTGGGCGAACTCGGCGTTCTACACCACGACCGCGACCGTCCTCATCGGACCGTACCTGGTCAGTCTCGCCACCAACGCCGCCTGCCCCGACGGCACCGGGGAGTGCACCCGCTCGGTGGTGCTGCTCGGGCTCATCCCGGTGCTGCCCGGCGCACTGCCGTCCCTGCTGGCGACGATCAGCACCCTGGTGTCGGCCGTCGTACTCCTGTTCGTCGGGGCTGCCGCCGACCGCTCGGCGCATCCGCACCGCTGGCTGGGCGTGACCGCCTGGATCGGTGCACTGGCCGGATCTCTGATGTTCTTCCTGATGGGCTCGAACTGGGAACTCGGCGCCTGGCTGATGGTGATCAGCCTGATCGCGTTCGGCGCCTCGATCGTGGTCTACGACTCGATGCTCGTGCGCATCGCCGGGCCGGACGACCGCGACCGGGTGTCCAGCCGCGGCTGGGCGTGGGGCTATGTCGGCGGCGGACTGTTGCTGGCACTGAACTTCGGGCTCTTGAGCCTGTACCCCGCGCTCGGGATCGACAAGGCCATGGCCGTGCGGATCAGCCTGCTCTCGGCCGGCCTGTGGTGGGCCGGGTTCACCCTGAGCCCCGTGCTCGGCCTTCGGGGGCTGCCCCGGGACGTGCCGGCCGAGGTGGCCGGACGCAACCCGTTCCGGCAACTCGCTGCGACCTTCGCCGAGATGCGGCACTACCCCCAGACGCTGGCGTTCCTGCTGGCCTTCCTGTTCTACAACGACGGCATCCAGACGGTGATCGTCTCGGCGAGCCTGTACGCCGACCGCGAGCTCCACATCGATCAGAACCTCATCCTCGCGACGTTCCTGCTCACCCAGTTCGTCGCGATCCTCGGCGCCCTGGGGTTCGGGCGCCTGGCCGGCCGGATCGGGGCCAAGCGGACCGTGATGATGGGGCTGGGCATCTGGCTGGTGGTGGTCCTCGTCGGGTTCCTCATCCCGTCCGGCGTGGTGGGGGCGCTGTTCGGCCTCGGCGCCGCCATCGGACTGGTGATGGGCGGCACGCAGGCGCTCTCCCGATCGATGTACAGCCAGCTGATCCCGAGGGGTCGGGAGTCGGAGTACTTCAGCTTCTACCAGGCCATGGAGCGTGGGACGAGCTGGCTCGGGACCCTCGCGTTCGGCCTGATGTTCCAGTTCACGCAGTCCTACCGACTCGCCCTGCTGGCGCTGGTCGCGTTCTTCCTTCTCGGCGGCGCACTGCTCGCCCGGGTGGACATGCGCAAGGGAATCATCGACGCCGGAAATGTGTTACCCAAGGTGTTGTGACCGCGCTCCGGATTTCGGGTACGAGGGTCACGAAGGCGGCGTCTTGCGCGGCTGACTAGCTTTGGGACGGAGGTAATGCGATGGCTGATCGTGCACTGAGGGGTTCCGGGCTGGGATCGAAGAGCCACGCCGACCCGAGCGGCGTCGAGCTGGCTCCGCGCCAGGAGATCGGTTTCGACTGCCCCAAGGGCCACCACTTCACCGTGGTGTTCTCCGAGGAGGCGGAGCTGCCCACCGCGTGGGAGTGCCCGCGGTGCGGGGAGAGCGCACGACGTTCCGACGGCGCCGAGCCGGAGGTCAAGGAGACCAAGGCGCCCCGGACCCACTGGGACATGCTGCGTGAGCGACGTTCCATCGAGGAGCTCGAGGACCTGCTGGCCGAGCGGCTGGGCGAGATCCGCGGGGAGGAGCGCTGACTTCCGGTGATTCGTGACCGTCCGTGCCTAGCATGAGGGCATGGATGAACCGAGCCGGGTGTCAGAGCTGCGCGAACAGGCGTCCGCGGTGCGGGTGCGTGCCATCGATTCGAACCGGGTCCTGATCGAGGAGCTCTCCGCGATCTGGCGAGAGCTCAACGAGTTGGCCCCGGGCCGTCCGGAGGTGCGCAGGCTGTGCGACCAGGTCTCCGGCGACATCGCCCGGCTGGAGAAGCTCGACCTCGCGTTCGACACCGAGTGGGTCGCTGAGATCAAGCGCGCACGGCCCTGAGCCGGTTCACTCCTCGATCTCCCCCTGGATGACGTCGGGTGCTGATGACGGCTTCGGCTCCGGTCCGGGGTCGTCGACGGTCTCACCGCGGATGATGGTGCCGCCGCCGAAGGAACCCCGCAGCAGCCCGAGGTCGAGGCCGCTGCGGGCGGCGTGGCGCGCGACGAGGAACCCGATGAACCGACGGGCCAGCGGACGCGTCCAGGGCAGAAGGCAGATCAGGCCGAGCACATCGGTGAAGAAGCCGGGCAGGATCAGCATGATGCCGCCCACGAGGACGAGTGCGGCATCGGCGAGCCGCCCGGTGGGCATTCGCCCGGTGCCGTAGGCGTCGGTCAGCGCCCGCCAGGCCTTGCTGCCCTCGCGACGAAGGAGCCAGGTGCCGAGGGCGGCTTCGGCGATGAGGATGGCCAGGGTCGGTAGTACCCCGATGCGCTCGCCGACGGCGGTGAGGAGCCAGACCTCCAGCACCGAGACGAGGATGAACCCCACGGCCAGCAGTGGCAGCAGCCACGGCCGCCGCCCCGGCGTCTGGGCGGTCACGGCCGACCGCTTCCCGCTTTCCGCTGGGTCAGCGAGCCTCGTACGGTGCCGGCCACCTTGCCGAGCTGGCCCAGACGGTACGTGATTCCCCAGCGGGTGGTGAGCAACATCGCCTCGGCGACGATCGCCGAGCTCATCTTGGAGTCGCCGTACTCCCGTTCGATGAACGTGATCGGCACTTCGGCGACGGTGAAGCCGTTGCGCAGCGCCCGCCAGATCAGGTCAACCTGGAACCCGTAGCCCGCCGCCTCGACGCCGTCGAGATCGATGTTGCGCAGGGTGTTCGCCCGCCAGGCGGTGAAGCCGCCGGTGGCGTCCTTCACCCGCAGTCCGAGCATCAGCCGGGTCCAGAGGTTGCCGCCGCGGGAGAGCAACTCGCGGTGCAGCGGCCACCCCTTCGTGGCGCCGCCCTTCACGTACCGGGAACCCTTGACCACGTCTGCGGTACGCAGCCGCTGCAGCATCGCCGGCAGGTGCTCGGGCTGGTGGGAGCCGTCCGCGTCGTGCTCGACCAGGACGTCGAAGCCTTCGGCCAGACCCCAACGGAAGCCGGCGATGTAGGCCGCCCCCAGACCTTCCTTGCCCTTGCGGTGCAGGACGTGGACGTGGTCGTCGGCCCTGGCGAGTTCGTCGGCGATGGCGCCGGTGCCGTCCGGGGAGTTGTCGTCGGCGACCAGGATGTGCGCCGACGGCACCGCCGCCCTGATCCTGGCCGTGATCGGACGGATGTTCTCCGACTCGTTGTAGGTCGGGATGATGACGAGCACGCGGTCAAGCGACGCTGTCGAGTCGATCATTCTCTGCTCCAGTTGCCGAGGCGGATCTGTTCATTCTGCCCCATGCCAGACTCGCGAGGAGGCCGAGCCCCGCGAGCACGGTGATCGCGAGCTCGAGCGGCGTCGCCAGCCATGTCGCCGGCGTCAGCCCGGAGCGCTCCGGCAGGGTGAGGACACCGGACGCCCCGACGTGCTCCGGAGCGGTGAACGCGACGCTGCCGTCGGCCCGGATCAGGCCGGAGACACCGCTGGTGGTCACCACGAGCATCTCCCGGCGCAGCTCCAGTGCACGCGCACGCGTGATCGCGAACTGCTGCTCGATCTGTCCGGTGCCCTGGTACATCGCGTTGCTCGACTGCACGACCGACACCTGGCCGCCGTAGCGGACCGTGTCGTAGGCGAAGTCGTCGTAGACGAGGTCGTAGCAGACCATCACTGCGAGGGTGAGGCGTCGGCCGTCTGCCAGCGTGACCGGCAGCGCGCCCGGAACGGTTCCCGGCACGGACTGCGCGCCGACGTACGCCAGTTCCGGGACCAGCGGCAGCAGGAGGGAGCGCAGCGGCACCCACTCCCCGAAGGGGACGATTCCCCGCTTCACGTACCGCGCCTGCTCACCCCCGACCGGGTCCCACCACAGCGACGCGGTCTGGCGCTCGTCCACCCCGGGCCCGTCGAGGATCACGCCGAAGAGGATGGGCACGCCGAGTCGAGCCAGCGCCGAGCGCATGAGGAGGCCCGTCTGGGGGTCGTTGTGCGGGTCCATGTCGGTGGTGTTCTCCGGGAACACCACGACGTCCGGCCTCGCTACCTCGCCCGCGGCGACCCGATCGGCGAGCCGCCCCGCTTCCGCCACATGGTTGCGGGTGATCGTCCGGGGTTCGCCCAGGCCGTAGACACCGCCGCCGGGAGCCCCGCCCTGGACCCACCCGACATTCACCGCGCCGGTCTGGGGGCCGACGGGCACCAGTGCGCCGCCGACCGCCAGCAGGGCGACCCCGACCGCCGTCGCGGCGACGACGAGCCCCCGCGCGCGCGACGGTGCGACGGCCAGCCAGACGCCGCCCTGCGCGATCAGTGCGGTGACGAAGCCGAGGCCGGCGACACCGACCAGGGGAAGCACCCAGGCCAGCGGCGAAGCGACCATCGCGAACCCGAGTCGCATCCAGCCGAAGCCGTTGAAGGGAAAGCGGGCGAACGTGAACTCGATGGCGGTCCAGGACGCGGCTGCCAGCAGCGGCCACCACCGTGTCCGTGCGGCCACCTTGATCAGCGCACCCAGTGCCGCGTAGAAGAGGGCCTCGACCACCACCAGGCCGACCATGGCCTCGACGAAGATCACCCGCATCCAGCCGACACCGAGCGTGAGGAACCCGACGCCCCAGGCGAAACCGAGGAGGGTGGCACCCCGCACGTGCCCCGCCGACAGCACCGCGATCGTCAGCCCGGCGACGCCGACCGGAGTGAGCACCCACCAGCCGAAGGGCTGGAAGCCGAGCGCGGTGAGCACTCCGGACGCGACGGCGAGTGACGCCCGCAGGCCCCAGGGCCTGGCGGCCAGCCACTCGATCACGCAGGAAAGCGTAGTGGGCGCTGCCTGTGTGTCCGTCCGGGGTGGCAGGCTGTGGCGATGGCACCGTCCTCGTCCGCACAGCCCCGACTGATGCTGTTCGACACCGCGTCCCTGTACTTCCGGGCCTTCCACGGCATGCCCACCTCGATCCAGGCGCCCGACGGGCGCCCGGTGAACGCCGTCCGGGGACTCCTCGACTTTCTGGCACGCTTCATCACCGACTACTCCCCCACGCAGGTCGCCTGCTGCTGGGACGACGCCTGGCGGCCGGCCTGGCGAGTCGCGCTCGTGCCGTCGTACAAGGCCCACCGGGTGGCCCACGGAACGGTGGAGAAGGTCCCCGAGGAACTCGTTCCCCAGGTGCCACTGGTGCGTGAGGTGCTGCGGGTGCTGGGGCTGACGGTGGTGGGCGCCCCCGACTGTGAGGCCGACGACGTGATCGGCACGCTCGCCACCCGAGCGTCGGCGCCGACCGACGTCGTGACCGGAGACCGCGACCTCTTCCAGCTCGTCGACGACGAGCGGGCGATCCGGGTTCTCTACTGCGGTCGCGGAGTGGCCAACCACGACCGGGTGGACGCGGCCTGGCTGCGATCGAAGTACGGCATCGACGGCGCCGGCTATGTCGACTTCGCCGTCCTGCGCGGCGACCCGTCCGACGGACTCCCGGGAGTCGCGGGGATCGGCGAGAAGACGGCCGCATCGCTGGTCACGCAGTACGGCGACCTGCCCGGGATCATGGCCGCTGCCGTTGAGCGGAAGCTGTCGCCGACGCTCGCCGCGAAGCTGGGCGCCGCCATCGACTACCTCGGCCCTGCGCGCGAGGTGGTGGCGGTACGCACCGACGTCGACCTGCCGAGCCTCGACCTGACGCTGCCCTCCGCTCCTGCCGACCCCGACGAGTTCGCCGCGCTGGCCGAGGTGCTCGGCCTGGGCGGCAGCGGCGACCGCATCCTCGCGGCGATGGCGAGGGCCGGGAGCCGCTGACCCGGTCCACCCGTGCGCCCGGCATCGGCCGGGACCTGCGGTCCCTCGGCGTCCCCACTCCTGCCATCCCGGCGCGGGCCGGCATCGTCCGGGGGTCGTCGTCGGCGCGCTGCGTTACGAGGCCCGCGAGACCACGGCCGCCTCGGCGAAATCGGCGGTTGCGGGTGGTTCCGGGGCGAGCGTCACGGCGGGCCTGACCGGCGGTTCGCTGGGACCGGCCGACCGCCAGTGCAGGAGCCACTGGGTCAGCTCGGACGCGGGAATGGGCCTCGACATGAAGTAGCCCTGCGCGTGGTCGCAGCCCATCCGGGTGAGCTCTGCATACGTGCCCTCGGTCTCCACGCCCTCGGCGACGATGCTCAACCCCAGCGAGTGCGCGAGGGTGATCGTGGACGAGACCAGGGCGGCAGTGCGGGCGTCCTGGGTCATCGGGATGACGAAGGAGCGGTCGATCTTCAGCTCGTCGATCGGCAGCTCACGCAGGTAGGACAGTGAGTTGTAGCCGGTACCGAAGTCGTCCACGGCGATCGTGACGCCGCTCTCGCGGAGCCGGGTCAGGATGCCCTGGGCGACCTCACGATCGCTCATCAGGAACTGCTCGGTGATCTCCAGCTGCAGCGCTCCCGGACGGACGCCCCGCGCGGCCAGCATCGCCGTGATCTCCGCCGGCAGTTCCGGGTTCGAGAGGGAGCCGGCCGACAGGTTGACCGCGACCGTGAGCGGCGTGCCCGCCCGGTCCCAGGCGGCGGCCTGGTCGAGTGCCTGGCCGAGTACCGTACGGGTGAGTGCCGGCATCAGCCCGGCTGCCTCCACCTGCGCGAGGAAGGCGTCGGGGAAGAGCAGCCCGCGTACCGGGTGGTTCCACCGCACCAGCGCCTCGACACTGTGCACCTGACCGGTGGCCAGGTCGACCTTGGGCTGGTAGTGCAGCACGAACTGGTCAGCACTGAGCGCGGTGCGCAGCTCCTGGACCGCCTGCAGCGTCCCCGCGCCGTCGGCATCCTCGGCGTGGCAGTACACGTGGTGGCCACGACGGGAGGCCTTCGCCTTGTACATGGCGATGTCGGCCTTGCGGAGCAGCATGCCGAGGTCGGGCCCGTCGTCGGGGAACAGCGCGATGCCGATGCTCACTCCGATCCGAAGGGCGGTCCCGTCCACGACCAGCGGCTCCTCCACCGACCGGCAGATCCGTTCGGCGGTGTCCCTGGCCTCGTCGTGGCCGGCGCCCGCCAGCAGGACCGCGAACTCGTCGCCACCCAGGCGCGTGAGCAGGTCGGCACTGCGGAGGTTCTTCCGCAGCCGGGCGCCGAGCTGCACCAGGAGCTGGTCCCCCGCGCCGTGGCCCAGGCTGTCGTTCACCTCCTTGAAGCCGTCGAGGTCGAGCATGAGCAGCGCCTGGCGCGGACGCCCGGGATCGGCCAGCCGCACCTGGCCCTCGGCGTAGAGCGCGCGCCGGTTCGGCAGGCCGGTCAGCTCGTCCGTCGCGGCCGCGACCCGGCGCTGCTCCGCCATGCCCTCGAGGACTCGGGCCGCCAGGTGGGCTCGCACCCCGGCAGCGAGCAGGGCACCGACCGCCAGCAGGAGGGCCGGCGGCGGGACAGCGAGACGGCTGCTCAGAACCAGCACCGACAGTCCGGCCAGGGTCGCCACCGACGACGCGGTCAGCCCCCAGGCACGGCTCGCCCGGCTCCCGGAGCCGGCGGTCGTGCGTGCGGCGGCCCGCGTCGCACTGTCGACCCACAGGGCCATCATCGCCAGCCCCAGGGCCCAGCCGGCGTCCAGCGGCGTGCCGAGCACGTAGCCCCCGCTCGCCATCTCCAGTCCGTAGAGCACGTCGGTGGTCGCGAACACGAGCAGGCCGGACGCGAGGAGGCCCCAGCGGTTGCCGGTCTCCGCCCGCAGGGCGGCGATGCCCACCACGGCCGAGACGAGGACCAGGTCGAAGAGCGGCGGTGCCACGGCCACCGCCGTGGCGAGGCCGGACAGGTGGTCGGTGGTGGCGGACTCGAGGACCGGGTCCAGCAGGACGGCCAGGAGGGCCCCGGCGCCCAGCGAACCGACGACGCAGTCGAGCCACACCGACGCAGCCAGCCGACGGGCACGACGCCGGACGATGATCGCCAGCGCCGCCAGCAGCAGCGGGTACACCATCAGGTAGCCGATGTCGGCCGGCGAGGGGAACGGCACCTCGCCGCCGCCGATGGTGATCCCCAGGTAGATCGTGTCGCCCACGGCGAAGGAGGTCACCGCGGCGGAGGCGAGGACAACCTCCGGACGGCGCCGGCCCACGCGCAGGACGGCGAGCCAGCACACCGCCACCGGCAACCACACCGTGAGCAGGCCGAGCCAGTCGTCGACCAGGCGCCCGAACCAGCCGTCCCAGGTCGGCCCCCACCCCAGGGCATGCACCCCGAGCGCGACGACGTAGGCGCCAACCGACAGCAGCATCGCCCACAGGAGGACGGTGCGCGCCACCGCGCGTCTGCCGGCCCGTGCCAGGGCACGCGGAATTCCGGGCGCGGCGTCGGCGCGCGGGGTGGTGTGGGACATTGCGATTTCCTCCGGACACCACCGGGGGGTGGCTGAACTGGCGTTCGGACGTGGGTGCGCCGGGGCGACGCAGAGACCTTGATTCTTCCCTAAGTGAAAAACCTTCTCAACTCCGCGCTCGCCGGCCGGTCAGGCACGCAGCGAGTAGACAGCGGCTCCGGCCAGGAGGTTGGCCACGCGGTCGGGGGCGGTGATCGGCCGGCCCGTCGGGGTGAGCGGGATCCGGCGTTCGATCTGCAGCCCCTCCTTGGCGAACAGTTCCTCCATCTCGACCAGCGTCGTGAAGCGCAGGTTGGGCGAGTCGTACCAGGAGTACGGCAGATCGCGACCCATCGGCATGCGGCCGGCCAGCAGCCGCAACCGGTGCTGCCAGTACCCGAAGTTCGGCACCGAGACGATCAGCTGGTCGGCGATCCGGCCCATGTGCCGCAGCACCGTGGCAGGACGGTGCAGCGTCTGGACCGTGCGCGACAGGACCACCACGTCGTAGGAATGGTCGGAGAAGTCATCGAGCTGGGAGTCCATGTCGAGCTCGATGACCGGGACGCCGAGCCGGATCGCCGCCACGACCTGCTCGGGGTCGATCTCCACCCCCGTGCCACGGCACCCGGCCTCACCGATCAGGTGTGCCAGCAACTCCCCGGATCCGCAGCCGAGGTCGAGCACCCGGCTCCCCCTCGGGATGAGGTCGGCGACCAGCGCCAGGTCGGGACGCAGGCTCACGACGACACCTCTTCGAGCGCTCGGTCGAGGAACGCCCGCAGGGTCGCGTGGTACGGCTCCACCGCGAGAAGGAACGAGTCGTGCCCCCAGGTGGAGGGGATCTCGCGGAAGGTCACCGGCTGTCCGGCGTGCTCGAGCGCCCGGACGATCCGCCGGGAGTGGTCCGTGCCGAAACGCCAGTCGGTCTCGAACGAGAGCACCAGCCACTTCACCGGGCACTGCCGGACGGCGTCGAGGGCGTCGTGCTCGGCGAACGGGTCGAAGTAGTCCATCACCCGGGTGAGGTAGAGGTAGCTCAGCGCGTCGAACCGCTCGAGGAACGCCTGCCCCTGGTGGTCGAGGTAGCTCTCCACGGCGAAGTCGATGCCGAAGCCCGGCTCGTGCCGCTCCGGATGCGGGGCGCGCCCGAACTTCTCGGTCAGTGCGCCCTCGGAGAGGTAGGTGATGTGCGCCATCATCCGCGCGATGGACAGTCCGGTGTCGGGGTTCACCCCGGCCTCGGCGTAGGCGCCGTCCACGAAGTTCGGGTCGGTCATGATGGCGCGGCGCGCCACCGCGGAGAAGGCGATGTTCTGCGCGGTCAGGCGGCTGGAGGCCGCGATCACCAGCGCGTTCGCGATCTCGTCGGGGTGGTCCACCGCCCACTGCAGCACCTGCATCCCGCCCAGCGACCCCCCGAGGGCTGCCAGCAGGCGCGTGATGCCCAGGTGCTTCACCAGGGCGCGGTGGACCTCGACCAGGTCGCGCACCATCAGCACGGGGAAGTGCAACCCGTACGCCGTGCCGGTGGCCGGGTCGATCGAGGACGGACCGGTGCTGCCCTGGCATCCCCCGATCAGGTTCGCGCAGATGACGAAGAACCGGTCCGTGTCCAGCGGCTTGCCCGGGCCGATCAGGTTGTCCCACCAGCCGGGACGCGAGGCACCTTCGTGGAAGCCGGCGGCGTGGGCGTCCCCGGTGAGCGCATGGCAGACGAACACCGCGTTGTCGGCGGCCGGCGACAGCGTGCCGTAGGTCTCGTAGGCGACGTCGACCGGGCCGAGCGTGCCTCCACGCTCGAGGTGGAGGGGTGCTTCGGCGGTGAACAACCGGACGGTGGAGGTGCTCACCAGGCCGACCGAGCCGGTCTGTGGCTGTCCCTGCATCCCTCACCCCTCCCCCGCTACCGCGGCCTCACTATAGCCGCGACCTCCCGCCCGTCCCGCCGTGGGAGAATCGCCCGGACGAGTGCGAAAGGTCGAGGAATGAGCGAACTGAAGGACCGGATCCAGGCTGACCTGGTGGCGGCGATGAAGGCCAAGGATGACCTGGTCAGGTCCACCCTGCGCATGGCGGTGAGCGCCATCCAGACCGAGCAGGTGGCCGGCAGGGAGGCTCGCGAACTGTCCGACCCGGAGGTGCTCGCGGTGCTGAACCGGGAGGTGGCGAAGCGGCGTGACTCCGCGGAGGCGTACACCGCGGGCAACCGTCCCGAGCTGGCCGGCAAGGAGCTGGCCGAGGTCGAGGTGCTGCAGCGCTACCTGCCTGCCGCCCTCAGTGATGCCGAACTCGATCAGATCGTGGCCGAGGAGGTCGCCGCAGCGGCGGCGGAGGCCGGCGAGGCGCTCACGATGCGCCAGATGGGCCCGGTGATCAAGGCCGTCAACGCGCGGGCCGCCGGACGGGCAGAGGGCGCCAAGGTCGCTGCGAAGGTGAAGGCTGCCCTGTCGTAGCGGTCACCACCAGCCCTGCCGCTTCGCCCACCTGAGCAGGACGAGGGACAGCGCGACCATCACCACCAGGAGGATGGTCAGCCACGTCCAGTCGGTCGACTGGTTGACGATCACGTTCATGCCGAGCACCGAGCTGATGGCCGTGACCGGCAGGGTGATCGCCGCGATCACCGCGAGCCGCTCGGCGGCGATGGTCATCTTGGTGTCGGTCCTGGCCCGGTAGTACTCGGTGATGCCGGTCAGGAAGTCCAGCTGGCTGTGCGTGATCCGGGCGAGGCGGTCGTAGGCGTCCTTGTTGTCCCGCAGCATCGCCTCGACGCCCTTGTCCGCGGCCAGCAGCCGGATCGCGCGGCCGTAGATCTCGGCGGACTGGCTGCTCATCGTGCGGACGGTGAGCAGGGCGTGGCGGCACTGGAAGAGTTCCTCGAGGAACACCTGCGGGTTGGCATCGTTGGCGTGTCCCATCACCTGTTTCTCCAACTCGCCCACGTCACGGGCGAGCCGGTTCACGAAACGCTCCTCGGCGATGGCCAGGCCGCTGACGATCCGCTTGGACGCCGCCCATGGGCCCGAGGGCACCCAGCGCCCGGTGAGCATCCGCTCGGCCAGTTCGTCGGTCTCCTCCAGCAGCCTCTCCAGCGGCACCGCCAGGTTGCGCGGGCCATGGGTCGTGATCAGGTAGTTGGCGCCGATGAACTGGTCCAGCTCCATGTAGTGGACGTGACCGGCCTCGCCGACCAGCGGTCGGTGCAGGACGAGGAAGAGAACGTTTCCGTAGAGGTGCAGCCGCGGCACGTGGTTGCGCTCCATCACGTCGGCGACCGCTGCCGGATGCGCGCCGAACACGTCGCCGAGCAGGGCGGCGGTCTGCTCGTCCGGCTCGGGCACGTCCAGCCACAGCCAGCCGGACCCATCCTTCATCAGCGCCGGCAGCTCGGCATCGGTCCGCTTCGTCACCGTGCCCGTCTCCCGGTCGACCCACAACAGCCGCTGGACCGCCATGTCGGGGAGTTTACGACGCGGTGCGATACCGCCAGAAGGCCGGCACGACGAGGGCCACGAGCACGGTCAGCACGATCACCGCGACGCCGCCGCCGCCGATCGCCCACGCCGGGCCCACCAGGCTGCCGGCGTAGCCGTGCACCACGTCGGCGATACGCGGGCCACCCGCGACGACGACGATGAACACCCCCTGCAGGCGCCCGCGCACGGCGTCGTCGGCGGCCACCTGCAGCATGGACTGCCGGAAGGCGGCGGACGCCATGTCCGCCGCCCCGCCCACGGCGAGGAGCACGACCGCCACCGCCAGCATCGGCCGCTGCCACTGTCCGGCCAGCGCCACGGCCACACCCAGCCCGGTGATCGCGGCCCCCCAGACGAGGATGCTGAAGATCACCGCCCGTCCCTGGTTGACGACCCGCGAGACCCAGCCGGAGAACACGCCTCCGAGCAGCGACCCGATCGGGATCGCGGCCATCAGCCAGGAGTACTCCAGCCCGCCCTCGATCGGTCCTCCGAACGACACATGGGCGACTTCGGGGGCCAGGGCGCGGGGCATGCCGAAGATCATCGCGATCAGGTCGACCAGGAACGAGGTGAGCAGCACCGGGTGCCCCCGCAGGTACGCCAGGCCGTCCACCACCGAGCGCAGCCCGGGCGATCCGGCGCGGTTCTCGACCGGCATGGCGGGCAGGCGCCAGACCGCCGAGAGGGTCGCGAACAGCGTGAGGGTGTCGATCAGGTACAGCCAGCTGTAGCCGAGGACCGGGATGAGTGCGCCACCCACCATCGGCCCGGCGATCGCCCCGGCCATCATCACGGTCATGTTCAACGCGTTGGCTGCCGGCAGCTGTTCGGCGGGAAGGAGCCGGGGCAGCACGGCGCTGCGGGTGGGCTGGTTGACCCCGAAGAACGCCTGCTGCAGGGCGAACAGGCCGAGCATCACCCACACGTTGCGCAGGTCGAGGGCCGCCTGCAGCCAGAACAGGCCGCTGGTTGCGATCAGCCCGACGGTCGTCACCACGAGCAGGATGCGGCGGTCGAAATGGTCGGCGAGCGCGCCACCCCACAGCCCGAACACGACCAGCGGTACCAACCCGAACAGGCCGGTGAGGCCGACGTAACCGGAGTCGCCGGTGATCGCGTAGATCTGCGCGGGCACCGCTGCGACCGTCAACTGCGCGCCGATGACGGTGACGATGTTGGCCCGCCACAGCCTGGCGAAGTTGTCGTTGGCCAGGGGTGTCGTGTCGGCGAACAACTCCCTGAGACCGGCCACGAGCGGGGAGCTTAGCTCAGGTCAGCCGACCAGCCGGTGCCGGCTGACCGCCTCGTAGCCGGACCCTCCTGGCAGCACCCGTGAGCGGACAAGGGTGAACTCCTCGACAGTCCAGGCCTGCGGCGGTGCGGCGTCGAGGATGGTCAGCCAGCGCGCGGCGGACACCGGACGGGTCCGCGCGAGGGTCAGGTGGGGGTGGAAGCGGCCGCCGTCGACCGCGACGCCCGCCGAGGAGCAGGCGTTGCGCACCCGGATCGCGAGCCGTGCGAGGTGGTCGGCCCCGGTCCGGACGCCCAGCCAGAGCGCCTTCGCGCGGTCGGGGTCCGGGAAGGCTCCGCCGCCCGCCACCTCGAGGTCGAACGGCGCCGTCCGCCGGGCCACCTGCTCGAGGCTGTCCCCGAGCACCTCGACGAGCCCCTCGGGAACGCCGGCCATGAACGCGCAGGTGAGGTGCCAGCCCTCGGGGACGGTCCATCGGAAGCGGGGTTCGGCATCCCTGCGGGGGTCGAGGAACGCGTCCCATGCCTCCACCGCCTCCTGTGGCGGCACGACTGCGACGAAGAGCCGTTCGCTCACCGCGCGGCCTCGATCGGGTCGCTCGCCGCGCGTTCTCGGCGGGCGAGCCAGACGAACGGCAGCGCCAGGGCCTGGATCCCCGCCGTGACGAGGTAGGACGTGGCGTAGCCTGCGACATCGGCCACCCGGCCCAGCGCGGGCTGCACGACCACGCCGCCGGCCGATCCCATCAGCGAGTCGAACGAGAGCACGGTGGCTCGCTGTGCCGAGGGGATCACGCCGTTCAGGAAGGACTGACGCAGCGGGGTGACCATCGCCCACACGAACGACCAGACCGCGACCAGCACGAGCGCCACCCACAGGTTCGGCGCGAACCCCAGACCGGCCAGGAGCGCCACCCCGACCACGGTGCCGAGCAGGACGGCGTCGGTGCGGCGGCGGAACAGGTGGCGGATGCGGGAGACCAGCAGGCCGCCGACGATCTGCGCACCCGCCGAGAGTGCCGCGGCTGCTCCGGCGATGCCGTACGCCTTCGGGTCGCCAGCCAGGCCGAGCAGGTACGGCTGCAGGGCGTAGAACACGTAGACGCCGACGCCCGCGGTGAACGGGGAGGCCAGCATCAGCCACCGGACCGGCGCATTCCTCAGGCCGTTCTCGATCGACCCGGCCACGACGGCGCGGATCGCCTTCCCCGGACGTGCCGACCGGTCGGGCGTGAACCCCCGGTCGTGCATGAACAGCCAGGCCACGACCGTGCTCAGGACCAGCACCGCGGAGCGGATCAGGTAGGGCAGGCCGAGGTCGCTGGCCTGGGCGATGACGCCACCGAGCACGGCACCGACCAGCATCGCGACGCCGGTCGCGACCTGGGCACGGCCGAAGACGGCCTCCAGGCTGCCCGCCTCCCCTGCGTCGGCCAGCGCGTCGACGAGCCATGCCTCGGTGGCGCCGGAGAAGAACGTGAAGCCCAGGCCGATCAGCACCGAGGCCAGCACCCAGCCCGCGAACGGCGCCCGGGTGAACCACATCCACCAGTACAGGAGTGTCGACGTCAGCAGCGTCAGCGTCCCGAGGAGGAAGGAGAAGCGCCGCCCTCTGGTGTCGGCGACCACGCCGGTGGGAATCTCGAACAGCACCATCCCGAGGGTGAAGGCGGCGTTGGCGGTGAACGCCTCGGTGTTGTTCAGCCCGGCGTCCAGCAGGAACAGGGTGTTGACCCCCCAGATGAAGGATGCCGCCAGGGTGTTCAGCACGGTGAGGCTGAGGTAGGTGCGCTGCACCCCGGTCGCGGCTGCGTTCACCGGTTCAGGGTAGGTCTGCAACACCGCTCAGGCGAATACCCAAGTCATGCACGAATGTGATCGTTTCAGCGCGCGAGCCGAAGGCGTATGAGAGCGTATGACACGTCTTGACGTTCGGGGGGAACCTGATGCAGCGAAGGAGCTGGCCGGCGGCGCTGGGGCTCGCCGCGCTGTGGGGCCTCTCCTTCCTCTTCCTGCGCGAGCTCGTCGACGGCTTCGGCTGGGCGCTCGCCGCCCTGCTCGTCTGTCTCGTGGTGGCACTCGGCGTCGGTGTCGTCGAGTGGTCCCGGGCCGGCCGCTGGACACTCGGCGGCTCCCCGGACCGGGTGCTGGTCCTGGCCCTGTCGATCTGCGTCCAGAACGTCGGCCTGTGCCTGGCGCTGGACCGTCTGGGGGTTGCGCTCGCCGCGATCGTGCTCGGCGCGACCCCGTTGTTCGCGACGCTCACCGGGCAGGTCTGGGGTGTCGACCGCATCACCGGTCGCGCGGCGATCGGCCTCATGGTCGGCCTCGTCGGGCTGGTCATGGTGGTGGTGTTCCCCGTCCACGGCGACTCCTGGGCGTTCATCGCAGGCATGCTCGCCGGCCTGATCGGGGCTCTGGCGGCCGCGTTCTCCACCCGGTACTCGATGCTGCGCCTGGGCGGACGGCCCGCCGCGTCGGCGAACGCGAACCTCGCCGCGACGGTCTTCACCGTTCCGGTCGTGCTCTTCGCCGGGCCCGCCGGCGCAGGGTCGTGGGGCGCGTACCTGACGCTGGCGCTCGTCGGCATCATCGCGGCCGTGATCGGCCCGCTGTTCGGTGTGCGACGCGAGGACGGCCGTCCCGGGCGTGAGAGCGTGGTGAAGACCGTGGGCGTCGTCATCGCGGCGGTCATCGGCATGGTGGTGAGGGGCGAACAACTGTCCTTCGCGCAGTTCATGGGGCTGCTGCTGATGATGGCGGGGACGGTGCTGGTGCTTGAGCTCGTGCCGAACCGGGTGCTAGCCCGCTGGCGTCGTTGACGGTTCCCGCCGGGCCCGAGGGCCTACGCTGCTCGCATGGCCGAGCCCGCAACGATCGACCCCCACACGAGCGAACCGGACGCAGCACCGGCCGCCACACCGGCCCCGACCCGGACCGGCCGGCCACGACCCCGCCGCATCGTGATCGACCTCGGCCATCCCTTCGTCTGGGGCTTCACCGCCACCGTGGGCGCCCTGGTGGCCCTCTCCCTGGCCACGTCGGTCGTGAACCTCTCCACGGTGCTGATCTCGGTGGGCGTTGCGCTGTTCATCGCGCTCGCGCTCGATCCGCTCGTGCGCTGGCTGGAGCGACACCGGATGAGCCGCGGGCTGAGCATCACCGTGGTGTTCGCGGGGTTCTTCCTTGCGTTCGGGGCGATCCTCGCGATCGTCATCCCCACCGCCGTGGTGCAGATCAGCCAGTTCGCTGCAGCCGTGCCCGGCTACCTCACCGACATGCAGAACTCCGACTGGTTCAAGAACCTGGTCGCGCTCAGCGGGCAGAGCGACGTGTTCAGCAACCTCATCGCCCAGGCGCGAACCTGGTTGTCCGACCCCGCGAACCTGCTCGCCATCGGCGGCGGTGCGCTCGCCGTCGGTACGGGCGTGGTCAACGCCGTCTCGGGAACCCTGATCGTGCTGGTGCTGACGCTGTACTTCCTGGCGTCACTGAAGACGATGAAGGCTGCCCTCGAGCGGCTGGCCCCCGCGTACGCGCGTCCACAACTGGCCGAGATCACCGAGCAGATCACCGACTCCGTGGGCGGCTACGTCTCGGGAATGGCGATCCTGGCCTTCTGCAACGCCGTGTTCGCCCTGGTCCTGATGAGCGTCCTCGGCGTTCCGTTCGCCGCCCTGCTGGCCTTCCTCGCCCTGCTGATCACGATGATCCCGATGGTCGGCCCGGTGCTGTTCTGGCTGCTGGCCTCTGCGGTGATCTGCTTCACCTCGCCGTGGTCGGCGCTGATCTTCGCGGTGATCTACTTCGCCTACATGCAGGTGGAGGCGTACGTCATGACCCCGCGGGTGATGAACAAGGCCGTGGACATCCCGGGGGCGCTGGTCCTGATCGGGGCCATGGTGGGCGGCACGCTGCTCGGGCTGCTCGGCGCGCTGATCGCCGTGCCGGTCACGGCGTCGCTGCTGATGATCGTCAACCAGGTGTTCATCCCGAAGCAGGACGCGAAGATCGTCCCGGACGCCTGAGCGATCGGCCGCGAACGGGGTATGGGGAACGTGGAGGAGGTAACGATGCAGTTGGGGATGGTCGGACTGGGCCGCATGGGCGGCAACATGGTCGAGCGCCTGCGCAACGCGGGGCACGAGGTGGTGGGCTTCGACGCCAACCCGGCCGTCTCGGAGGTGGGGAGCCTGCAGGAGATGGTCGCGCGACTGGGTGATTCCCCGCGGGTGGTGTGGGTGATGGTGCCCGTGCAGTTCCTCGAGCAGGTGCTGGACGACCTCGGTGGGTTGCTGGGCGAGGGCGACATCGTGATCGACGGCGGCAACAGCAAGTGGACCGGTGACGCGCCGCGGGCGGCCAAGCTCGCCGAACACGGAGTGCACTTCATCGACTGCGGAGTCTCGGGCGGCATCTGGGGCAAGGAGTACGGCTACGCGCTGATGTGCGGCGGCGACGAGGCGGACGTGAAGGTGGTCCAGCCGATCTTCGACGCTCTCAAGCCCGAGGGTGAGCACGGCTTCGCCCACGCGGGCGAGCACGGCGCCGGGCACTTCGCGAAGATGGTCCACAACGGCATCGAGTACGCGATGATGCAGGCCTACGCCGAGGGCTGGGAGCTGCTGGAGAAGGCGGACGTGGTCAAGGACGTGCCCGCGGTGTTCGAGAGCTGGCGAGAGGGCACGGTGATCCGTTCCTGGCTCCTCGACCTGATCGCACGCGCGCTCGCCGAGGACCCGAACCTCGAGCACATCCGGGGTTACGCGGAGGACTCGGGTGAGGGCCGGTGGACCGTGGACGCCGCCATCGACCTCGGCGTCCCGGTGCCCGCGCTCACCGCAGCACTGTTCGCCCGGTTCGTCTCCCGCCAGCAGGAGTCCCCGGCGATGAAGCTCGTGGCGGCGATGCGCAACCAGTTCGGTGGGCACGCGGTTCAGAAGGAGTCGGCGAGCGTCGACGAGATCTGACGCGCCCCGGGTCGCGGACGCGGCCCGGTGGCGCGCCTACACGATGGCGACGACCATCCCTGCGGCAGCCGGCACCGGGTCGTCCAGCGCCGCGAGTTCGCGTCCCGCCTCCCCGAGCGCCACGGTGCGCCCGACCAGGCGGCCCGGATCGAGGCGACCGTCGCTGATCATCGACAGCAGCCCCGGATAGTCGGCGGCGGCCATGCCGTGGCTCCCGCGCACCTCGAGCTCCCGGGCCACCACCGCACCCCACGGCAGCGCGGCGTGCGCGTGCTCTCCCAGCATGAGGCCCACTTGCACGTGCCGCCCGCGCCGGCGCAGTCCGAGCAGGCTCGCGGCGGCGGTCGCGGCGGAGCCGAGTGCGTCCATGCCGACGTCGGCTCCCCCGCCGGTGGCGCGGATGATGGCGTCCGGGTCCGGGGCGGACAGCGTGGCCTCAGCGCCGAGTTCCGCAGCGCGGCCCCGGGCAGCACCCGACGGGTCGACAGCAAGCACCCGGGCACCGAGCGCGACACCGATCATGACCGCCGAGAGCCCGACGCCCCCGCAGCCGAGCACCGCGAGCCACTCCCCCGCGGCCAGCCGACCCTGCGCGGTCAGCCCGTGGTAGGCGGTCGCGAACCGGCAGCCCAGCGAGGCCGCGGTGACGAAGTCGACCTGGTCGGGCAGGCGGACGAGGTTGAAGCCGGCCGCCCGGACCACCACCCGTTCAGCGAAGGAGCCGGGATGGGTGAAGCCGGGCTGCGTCTGGTCCGGGCAGACCTGGGCCTGGCCCGTCCGGCACCAGTGGCAGCGGCCGCAGGCGTTGACGAAGGGCACCGTCACCCGGTCGCCGACCGCGAACCCGGTGACCCGGGGCCCGAGCTCGGCGACCACCCCGGCGAACTCGTGGCCGGGTACGTTCGGCAGGGGAACCGGATCGTGCCCTCGCCAGGCGTGCCAGTCCGAGCGGCACACACCGGTGGCGCGGACAGCCACCACGGCACCGTCGGGCGGGCAGTCCGGTTCGGGGACGTGCCTCAGTTCCGGCGGGGCGCCGACTGCTTCGTAGACCACTGCGCGCATGCCCAGCGTTCTACCAGAACCGGTCGCGGCCCAGCGCCACGTTCAGGCGCGACGCCTCGCGAACACGACGGTGTCGTCGAGGTGCGCCCGCCGGCCGTCCGGGCCGGTGGCCGCCCGCGCGCGGACCTCGGCGACCAGCACCTCCCAGCGATCGTCGAGCGCCAGCGCCTCGAGTTCGCCGGCCGGCGTCGGGAACCCCTGGTCGTGGTGGGTGTGGAGCTGGGTCGCCCACGGCGGGGCGGCGGCGTGGGACACCAGCAGGAGGTGCCCGCCGGGTGCGACGGCCGCAGCGGCGTGGCGCAGGATCTGCTCGCGGGCGAGCTCGACCGGCGACTGCAGGAAGAAGGCGCTGACCAGGTCGAAGTCCGGCCCGGGGCTCCAGTCGGAGAGGTCGCGCTGGACCCACTCGATCCGACCGGCCACCCCGGCCGCCTCCGCGGAGGCGCGTCCCCGGTCGAGCGCGTTGCTGGCGATGTCCACGGCCGTCACCTGCCAGCCGCGGCTGGCAAGCCACAACGCGTCACCGCCCTCGCCGCAGCCGAGGTCCACGGCCCGCCCCGGTGGGAGGTCGGACGCCACGTCGACGAGCACGGCGTTCGCCCTCCCCGACCACACCGGGGCCTCGCCCCGGTAACGCTCCTGCCAGAACTCGACCGAACTCATCCGCCTGCTCCCTCCCGTCGTCGCCGGCCGTCCGGCCGGAAGGGTAATTGAACCTCCGGCCCGGGACTCGGCCCGGCGCTTTCCGGACCATTATCGTGAGCCAACCGATCGCTCGGAGGTGTGATGGCGTCCGACGGCGCGAGGCGTCGCTGGCCGCTGGCGGCCGCGACCGGCGCAGTGGTGGTGTTCGTGCTGCTCTATGCCTGGCTGATGCTCGCCGCCTTCTCCCCTGCGTTCGTCGCCTCGGCGCCCGGCCTCCTCGCCTGGCTGGCGACACCGGGTTCGGTGGGCGCGATGACGGTGGCCATCGCGATCGCCGCAACGGCGTTCGGCCTCCTGGTGGCGACCCGGTGGCGGGCGTCGCTCAGGCTGCCGTTCCTGCTGTCCGCCTGGTGTGCGGGCTCGGCGGCGCCCCTGGCCTTGAGCGCCTATGTGCCGTGCACGGGGGACGCGCCCGTGTTCTGGGACGCGGTCAGCAACTCCTTCGCGCTGTTCCTCGGCTCGTTCGAGCGTCCGTTCGGCCCCGGCGAGGCATGCACCTACCCCGTGCCGCTCGCCCTCCAGCTCGCCCGTCTCCTGGCCATCGTGGCGACCCTGACCGGAGCCACCTCCCTGCTGTTCTCGGTGTACCGCTCGCAGCTGGACCGGCTGGCGATCCTGCGGGCGCGCAGCCTGGTCGCCGTGATCGGCATGGACGAGTCCTCGTGGCCGGTGCTGCAACGCCTGGCGCGCAACCGGGACCCCTTCCTGCGCACGGTGCTGCTCACCAGCGACCCGGGACCCATCGCCGACCAGGCGCGGGCCATCGGTGTCCTCGTGCTGCGCACGGCCGGTGACGACCCGCTCGGGCTGCAGGAGGGCTTCCGCTGGCACCGGACCGTGCGCTGCTACCTGCTGTCTGCGGATGCCGACGCCAACCGGGCCCGCGCGATGCTCCTGCGGCGCGCGGCGGCGGACCTCGATCCCCCGCTGAGCGGCCGGCTCACCGTGATCGCACGCATCGACGACCCCTGGCACGCCGACGACTTCCGTAAGCGGTTCATCGGTGACCCACGCTTCGTCTTCGACGCGATCGGCACGTACGAGGCGACAGCCGAGTCGCTGGTCGAGCGCATCCGGCAGCTGCCCGGAATCACCCACCTGCTGGTTGCCGGGGGCGGTCCCCTGGTGCTCGCGCTGCTGGCCGAACTGTCACAGCTGGGCCGGGAACTCCAGTTCCTGGACGAGGAGTCGACCCTTCCTGCGGTGTGGCTGCTGGACGCGGAGGCCGCGGAACTCGCCGCCGACCACAGTGTTCGCCAGCAGCGCCACGCCCGGGACCCGCTGGTGGTGTCGGTGCTGCCCGGGCAGGGCGGGCTCGCCGACATCGAGGACGCACTGGACCGTGCGTCGGCCGACGGGGGAACGGCCGCCGTGGTCGTCGCCCGCGCCGACAGCAGGCTCGGGACCCGGTTGGCCGTCCGCCGTCCGGAACTCGCGGTGTTCGAACTCTCCGCCGGCGCCGGTCCGCTCGCCGGGGACGGGCCGGTGGTGGGCCGTCTGGCCACGTTCACGCTGGGACTCGCGCAATCGTCGGGACGGTCGGCCGACGCGTGGGAGCGCGCCGCCCGGGCCGTCCACGAGCGCTACCGCAGACGCTTCCCCGAGGCTCGGCTCGCGGTGCCGTGGGAGGAGCTGCCCCGCGAGTTCTACCGGGAGTCGAACCGGCGGCAGCTCGCCGCGATGCTCGACGGGATGGTCGCGCTGGGGCGCAGCTGGGCGCCGACGGCCGCCGAGAACTCCGGAGCGGACCCGTCGAGAGTGGAGTCGCCGGACGGCGGCGTCCGCATCGCGGAGGGCCTTCGCCTGTTCGACCTCACCGACGACGAACTCACCCTGCTCGCCGAGGGCGAGCACGAGTCCTGGCGTGCGCACTACCTGGCTGACGGCTGGCAGTACGGCGGCCAGCGCGACGACAAGGGCCGGCGGCATCCCGACCTGGTGCCGTGGAGCGACCTGACGCCGGCCGCGCGCGAGAAGACCCGCGCCGGCGTCGTGGACACCCTGTTCCAGTTGCGGGCCCTGGGCTACCGCCCCGTCCGCCTCGACGGTGGGTCGCCGTGGCGCAGCTACCGCCGAGTCGGACAGGTGCGTGCACGCCGGCTGGCCGATGCCCTCAGCTGGCAGTCGGACGCCGGAGACCGGCTGTCCGGCGTACCCGGGGACTGGCTCGTGGAGGACGACACCGGTGGCTCCCGGACGGTCACCGACGCCAGCTTCCGCGCGACCCACCGGCTCGTGGACGGTGAGCTCTGGGAACGCACCGGCACCGTCGACGCCCGCCGGGCCGTCACAGGAGAGGTCGTGACCACACAGGAGGGTCCGGTCACTGCTCCTTTGTCCGCCTGGGTGCTCCGGGACGGTGCGGGCAACCAGTGGGTGGTGGGCGAGGACCACTTCTTCGCCGGCTACGTCCCGGCGGGTTGAGCGATCAGCGGCTGGCGAGCCAGTCCTTGAACCGGGCGGGATAGTCGGTCATGAGCACGTCCGGTCCGTGGCCGACGAGCGTGGCCCACTGCCTGGGGTCGTTCACGGTCCAGACCATCACCTTCAGCCCGATGGCATGCAGGTCGGCCAGGTACGCGCCGGTGGCGAGGTCCTGCTGCACGCCGACCATGTACAGCCCGTCGCCGGCGAGGCTCCGGGCCGGCACCGGCTTCCCGGACACGAACAGCATGCGGCGCACGTTCGGGTCGGTCGCGCGCACCTGGTCGAGCCAGTCGCGATGGAACGACGTGATCACGACCCGGTCACCCAGCCCGTACTTCGCCGGAGTGGCGAGGAACTCCTTGCGGCGTGCAGTGCTCAGCGGCGTCTTCACCTCCAGGTACACCTCGGCGCGTTCGCTCGCCGCGGCGATCCCTTCCAGCGTGTCGTCGAGGCGCGGCACGTCGTACTGGGCGCCATCCTTCGCGGTCGGTTTCGAGTGGCAGTAGCGCTTGAGGTCGGCCCAGGTGGTCTTCGACACCCGGATCGAACGTCCACCGCAGTCGAGCCCCTTCGTCGCCTGCTCGTCGTGGACGAGGACGGCCTCGCCGTCGGAGGTGTAGCGCACGTCGGTCTCGATGGAGAACCCCGCTGCCGCCGCTGCCTCCATCGCCTGCTGCGTCTCGAACTGGTGCACCTCGAGGCCGCCGCGGTGCGCCAGGATCAGCGGGCCGGCGGCGGACACCGGGCTCCCGCCGGCAGTCGGTGTACCCGCCACGGATGGTGTGCGGGACGGCTCGAGGCTGGGCTGGCCGGAACTGGACGGATTCGCCCCCGTCCACGGGTGCAGCACGACCAGCACCGCTGCGACCACCGCCAGCCCCACGCCCGCCGCCACCGGCACCACCCACCGCCGTGGCGGGCGGTCCGGCTCCCGCAGGTCCTCCCGGGGCTGACCCTGGACCTGTTGCTCGACCGCTTCGTCCTCCCGCGCTTGATCCCGGACCTCGGGCGCGAGGGTCCCGGCGCTCGCCGGGATGCCGGTGGGGTTCGGGTTGGCCGCGTCCTCCCGGGCTTGATCCGGGAGGTGTTGCTCGACCACGGCATCTTTCCGGGCGGGATCCGGGAGCTCGACTGCCCGGGGCCCACGCGAGGCGAGTGTGTTGGCGAGGGTCTCCATCAGTCGGTCGGTGTTGAACCCCACGGCGCTGATCTCCACCGCCTGGCGCCGCGTGAGCGGCACCAGCTCGGCCGGCAGCTGGTCGGCCCGGGGCATGGGGGCACCGTCCACCAGGATGGGTACGACCCGGACGCCGCGGCTGAGCGCCGCCTCGACCTCGAGGCGGACGAAGTCCTCGGGGTTGTCGAGTCGACGCCTGCCCTGGTCGTCGGTCATCGTCAGCCACTGGGTGCCGATCAGGGCGAGCAGCACGTCGCAGGCGGCGACCGCTTCGGTGATCCGCTCCACGAAGTCATCCCCGGGCTCGATGTCGTCGACGTCCTTGAACACCGAGTCGGCGCCGAACCTGCCGACGAGCACCTCGTACAGCTGCCTGGCCGGCCAGGACGACTCCTGGCGCCGGTAGCTGATGAAGATCCTGCCCTGCGTGCCGCTCGCCACGTCCGGCCCCTTCCTCGGCGTGGAGGCTGGCGCCATGCTAGGCCGCGGCGCCCGGCACGGGCAGCAGCCGAAGGGGTGGCAATCTTCGCCTGCACGGCCGCCGTCCGGCGTACAGTGCGAACTGTGAACCGGTCCATCGTGATCAATCGCGAGTACGGCAGTGGGGGCCGCGAGATCGGCCGCTTGATCAGCGAACGCACCGGAATGCCGTTCTACGACACGCGGATCCTGCAGGAGGCGGCGGCCCGCAAGGGACTGCCCCAGGACCTCCTGGAGAGCTTCGACGAGCGGATCGCCACCGGCCAGTTCTTCGACCTCTCCCTGCTGGGTGGGACGGATCCGGAGACGTCCACGCTGCCGTTCCGCATGTACGCGGCGGTCGCAGAGGTGATCACGGAAGCGGCACGAGTGGCACCGGGCGTCTTCATCGGGCGCTGCGCCGACCGGATCCTGCGCGAGGCGGGACTGCGCTTCCGCAACGTCTTCGTCTACAGCACCGACCTCGAAGCGAAGATCGCGCGTGCCGTGGCGGAGGACGGCGTGCCGCGGCGGGATGCCGAACGCCACATTGCGAGGATGGACAAGACCCGCAGCCGCTACCAGCAGTTCTTCACCAACACCCACTTCGGCGACTACCGCGAGTACGACCTGTGCCTGAACAGCGGACGCCTCGGGTACGAGGCGTGCGCGGACCTCATCCTCACGGCCGCCGGCGCGCCGGGCCCGGTCCGGCACTGACACCGAGGAAGGAAACCCGATGGAGATCACTGACAACGGCCCCCGGCCCAACGTCTTCGACCTGGAGGCGGCCACGGTCGGGAACACCAACTACCGGACCGTGGCATGGACCGGGGTGTACCTGCAGGTCACGCTGATGTCGATCCCGCCGGGTTCCTCCATCGGTCTGGAGGTGCATCCGGAGACCGACCAGTTCATCCGGCTGGACGCCGGCAGCGGCCGGGCGATGATGGGGCCTTCGCGGGAGAACCTCGACTTCCAGCGGGACGTCACCGACGGCTGGAGCGTCCAGGTGCCGGCCGGCACCTGGCACGACATCGTCAACACCGGTGAGGACGACCTGCGGCTCTACGTCGTCTACGCCCCGGTGCACCACGCGCCGGGGATCGTACAGGCCACGTCGGCGGACGCCGAGCGCGACGAGGAGTCCGGCAAGGACGAGCCGCCGCCGTGGTCGGTGCAACCGCCCCAGCAGGAGCCCGACCAGAAGGCGTGACCGGTCCCGCGTTTCACCCGGGGGAGGTTCGGGCAAGGGTCGGGCATGAACGATCAGCGAAACGACCTCGACAAGCTGCGCGACCTCGTCGACACCGACGACATCGTCATGCTCACCACGGTGGGCTCCGACGGTGAGCTCGAGGCGCGCCCCATGTCGGTGCAGGACTTCGACGAACAGGGCAGGATCTGGTTCTTCACCGAGTACGAGGCGCCCAAGGCCGAGCAGCTCCAGCGCGACGCGCGCGCCCTCGTGACCCTGAGCGGCAAGAACTACGTCTCCATCCAGGGCACCGGCTCGGTCGTGCGCGACCCTGCGCGGCAGCGCGAATTGTGGAACAAGGCCGCTGAGGCCTGGCTGCAGTGCGAGCCCACGGACCCGAAGGTGGCGTTGCTCGTCGTGGACGCGCACGGCGCCCAGTACTGGGAGACGCCGGGCATAGCCGCGGGCCTGATCGGCGTCGCGGTGGCGGCGGTGAAGGGCGACCGGCCCGACATCGGCACGAACGAGTCGGTCGACCTCTGACCTAGCCCGCCGTCAACACCACCATCGTCCCAGGCATCACCCAGACCGTCCGGGTCGTCGGCGCCGAGCGGTCCGACACGAGGTGCCCCCGCCGGTCGAAGACCGACACCCGGGACGCGGTTGCCGCGCGGTACAGCTCTGGTCGGGACGACACCGAGTAGAGCAGGGTGACTCTCTTCGCGCCCTCGAACGTCGCTGTCGAGAGAACGGGACGCAGCAGGACACCGTCCAGCTTCGTCGTGCCCCGGCCCGCCGTCACCCCGAGCGGGGATCCCGGCGCGACGGTACGTGGCAGCAGTTGCGGTAGCAGGGCGCCGGGAACGGCGGTGATGCCCTGCCTTCCGACCGTGCTGCTGAGGGTCCCCAGGGCGGTCGCGCCCTGCGTCCAGCGCGTGCGGGTCGCCGTGGCATCGCTGTGCCACAGCACCGGCTCGGCGAGCGCACGACCACGGACGCTGCCCGGGGCCAGCGCCGCCGTCTGGCCGGCGGCGAGGCGGAGGTACGCGCCGCCGCTCCAGGCGGACTCCCCCGTCCACGCCGATTCAGGGGTGACGACCGTGCCCGTGGTGTGGGCCGAGTCCTCCGCCTCGACCATCCGCAGCCCGTCGCGGGACGCGACGGAGGTCAGGCCGGTGGCCAGGCTGCGCAGCGAGGGGTGCGCGTCGAGGGCGAGCATGGTCAGCAGCCCGTGGATCGTCGACTCGGCCCCGCTGTTGCGGTTGATCCGGCCGTCGGCCTCGAGCCCGTCGAAGGTGACGCCGGTCGCGGGCGAGTACATCGGGGTTCCGGCCCGGTTCGCCCCGAAGAACCAGGACGCGTTGAGCGCCGCCAGCACCCCGGCGGCATCGGTGCCCGTCGTGTCGGCCACGGCGACCAGCGACTGCACGCGCGAGTCGACCCCGTAGGCGATCTGCACACGATCCGTCGGCGCCGGCTGCCAGCCGTTGTCCGCGCCCCCACTGGTGAGAAGCGTGGGGTCGAAGCTCAGCGCCTCTGCCACGGCGGGCTGGGCCACCGACCGCTTTCCGAGCGCCGCGGACGCACGGGCGAGCGCCGCGCCGGTCTGCGAGGCCCACGCGTGCCACAGCGAGATGGACTGCGTCCACGGCAGGATCGCGCCGTACGGCCACCGCCGGCGATCACCGGCGGCCTGGTCGGCGATGCCCTCCGCGAAGCGCGTGAGCGTGCGTCGTGCGGTGGCGTCGCCCGGGGCGGCGGAGGTGTAGGCCGCGAGCCCCAGCACCGCCTCGGCGGTGGCGTCCGCCCCGTCGACGATCAACCAGGCGGGGACCCGACGCCCGTCCGCGATGTCGTAGGAGTGGTACCGGGACAGCACGTCACGATTCAGGGCGCCGATCGAGAGTGCGAGGCGCTTCTTGAGGAAGGCTGCGAAGGCGGGGTCGGAGCGGCGGAACGCTGCGTACCCCTCACCGAACGCCCACAGGCTCCGGGCCTGCCAGTAGCTGGGCCCCGAGTCGGAGGGGTCGGGCAGTTCGACCGGTTCGGCGCTCGGGTTCAGGGTTCCGTCCGACTGGATCCACAACACACTGCGGCCGCGATTGGCCCCGGTGGTGGTCTGCAGGTAGGCGACCGACCGCAGCAGCTGATAGGCCTTGGTGCGGCTGCCGGTGCTCCCGGTCTGGCGCCAGTGACGCAGGTACACCACCGCAGCGCGGGAGATGTCGTCGGCGTTGAACGCACCCTGCGAGTAGTGCCCCGTGGCGGCGTCGTAGGAGCCGCCACCGACGCGGGCGAACGTCCCGCCGTCGCGGGCGTCGGCATAGGTCCACGGCATCTGGAGCACGGGCTCCTCGTGGAGCCGGTAGGTGTCGTGGCCCCTGACCGGGGCGGGGCGCACATCGTCGAGCAGGAAGTCCAGGTGGCCCAGGTTGGTCAGGGTGGCCGGACGGGCCTCCGCGGTCGGGGCGACCGTGACCCCGGCAAGGGCGAGGGAACCGGCGGTCAGCAGGGCGAGGAGGATACGGGAACGGTGCATTGGTCAGCTCCTGGTCAGTCGTGCGACCCCGATGCAGGAGTCGGCCATGCCGTAGAACACGAAGTGCTGCCCCTCGACCTCGGCGATCGCGGTCGGGAACACCACATTGGGCACGATTCCCGAGCGTTCCTCCTCGGTCTCGGCCTGAAGGAGGGGCTCGGTGGAGCGGGCGACCACCCGCCAGGGCTCCGCCCCGTCCAGGATCATTCCGCCGGCGGCGTAATTGACGTGTTGCTGCTGGTCGGTGCCGGGGTCGAGCCGTCCGGTCACGCCGTGGTGCAGGACCAGCCAGCCCTCCTTCACGCGCAGGGGCGGCGTTCCGCCGCCGATCTTCAGCTGCTCCCACGGGTACCGGGGACCGGCGAGGTAGCGATGGCCGCGCCACACCGTGAGCGCCCGGAGGTCCCGTGCCACCTCCGCCACCGGGATGAAGCTGATCCACATCGACTCCCGATGGTCGCTTCCGGCCGGCGGCGCGTCGCCGGGCGCGTCGCCCACGCTCGCCGTGGCGGGGTTGAGCACGCCCATCGGTCGGTGCAGGACGGCGAAGCTCGGCTCCCCGTCCGGGGACGTCACCGGTTCGGGGAAGAACAGGGTGTCCTTGTTGTGGAACAGGTTGAGATCCACCTCGGCCTCCGCCTCCCAGCGGTACACCACCGGGCCGAGGCGGCGCCACGTCCGCAGGTCCTCGGAGACGGCCAGGGCCGTGCGTGGGCCCGCCGGGCCGTAGGCGACGTACGTCATGACGTGCAGGCCGAGGGAGGGCAGCCAGGTCGTCCGCGGGTCCTCCACGCCGGCGTTGTCGGGTCCCCGCTCCCACGTCGTCTCCGGCTCGAGGACGACGCCCAGCCGGGTGACTCCCACCGGACGGACGCCGTCGAGTTCCACGCGCGCCAGGCCGACCCGGGACACGTTGCCCGCCGCCACGAGCCTCGGGAGGAGGAACAGCTGCTGCCCGCTCCATCCGGCGGCCGGGTTGAGCACACCCTCCGCCTCGTTCGGCTCGCTCGGGTCGGGACGCATGAGCACGCCCTCGCGCTCGAGCCGGTACGGGAAGCTGCCGGCGTCCATGCTCATCCCTTCACACCGCTGCCGAGGTCACTGGAAACGAACTGCCGCTGGAAGACCACGAACAGCACGACCACGGGGGCGGCCAGCACCACCGCGCCGGCCAGCAGGACGCCGAACGGGTTCGCCTGCGAGTTGGCCACGTTTGCGATGTAGTTGGCGAGCGAGACGGCCAGCGGCTGCATGTCCGCGCGCTTGGTGACCAGGAATGGCCACAGGAACTCGTTCCACGGCCCGATGAACACGATCAGGATCACCGTCACCAGCGCCGGACGCACCAGCGGCAGCGCCACTCGGGTGAGCAGCTGGAGCTCCGAGGCGCCGTCGATCCGGGCCGCCTCGAAGATCGAGCGCGGCAGCTGCAGGAAGTACTGGCGGAAGATGATCACCGCGGTGGAGTTGATGAGGAACGGCAGGATCATGCCGAGGTAGTTGTCAGCCAGCCCGTAGTCCCGGGCGATCATCACGTAGAGGGGCACCATCAGCAGCTGGAAGGGCACCACCTGTACCAGCAGCGCCAGGGCGAACACCGCGCCGCGACCGCGCCACTCCAGCACCGCGAGTGCGTAGCCGGCGATCGTGCCGAAGAGGATCGTCCCGACGAGCACACCGGCGGTGAAGATCCCGGAGTTGAGGATGCCCTGCACCAGGTTCACCCGCTCGTTGATCGTCGCGAAGTTCTGCAGCGTGAGGTTCGACGGGTTCGGGAAGGCGCCGGCGAGGCTCTGGTCGGGCTCGCGCTGCAGCGCTCCGACCACCATGTAGTAGAACGGGAAGAGGAACAGGACGGCGCCGGCACCGAGCACGATCCCGCGCACGACAACACCCTCGCCCCGCGCGTTGCGTCTGGCCATCAGTCACGCTCCCGTCCGTACCGGTTCTGCAGGAATGCGAGGATCAGCGTGAACACCACGAGGATCACGCCGATCGCCGCGGCGTAGCCGGGCTTGCCCTGCTGGATGCCCTGCTGGTACATCACCAGCACCGGGGAGGACGAGGCGCCGTTCGGCCCGCCGCCGCCGGTGAGCAGGTACGGCTCGGTGAAGAGGTTCGCCCCGGTGACCGTCGACAGGAGCAGCACCAGCACCGTGGCGGCGCGGACGCCCGGGACGGTGACGTTCCAGAACTGCTGCCACCGGGAGGCGCCGTCCGTGGCGGCCGCCTCATACAGCTCCGAGCCGACGTTCTGGAGCGCAGCGAGGTAGAGCAGGATGTAGAAGCCGAGCTGCTTCCAGGTGACGAACAGCGCGATGCTGGGCATGGCCAGCCGCTCGTTCACCAGCCAGGACGGGTCCGGCGCCAGCGGCCCGATCAGGTGGTTCACCAGGCCGTCGCCGCTGAACAGGACCAGCCACACCCCCACCAGCGCGACGCTGGCGGTGAGGTAGGGCAGGTAGAACGACACCCGGAGGAACGCCTTCGCGTGCACCACCCGGTTCAGCAGCGTCGCCAGCACCAGGGACAGCACGACGGTGAGGGGAACGTTGATCACGAGGAAGACCAGCAGATTGCCGAAGGACCGGAGCACGGCCGGGTCCGTGAGCGCCCTGGTGTAGTTCCGCATGCCGAGGAAGGGGCGGTTGACGCTGACCCCCGGCGCGGTGAAGAAGTAGTCGTGGAGGGACATGTAGACGGCGAATCCGAGCGGGTAGGCGAAGATCACCGCCACGAACACGATGTACGGGGCGCTGAACAGCCAGCCGAGGAGCCCCTGGCGGGCACGATTCTGTCGCTGTGCGGACCCCCGTGCGGGGGTGTCCGTCGCGCCCGGGGCCGGTGAGGTGAGGGTCGCCATGGTGGCCGGTCCTAGCCGGCGATCACGCCGTTGACCTTGTCGGCGGCGTCGTTGAGCGCCTGCTGCAGGTCACCCTCGCCACTGATGACGGCTTTCGTCCACGCGTCGCGGAAGGTTTGCAGGACCTCCACGGTGTGCGGGCCGCCCGGCACCTCGATGACGCGTGACGACTGGTCACCGAACTGGGTGTACGCCGGGTTCTTGGTGAAGAAGTCGGGATAGGCCTGCTGCAGGTTCTGGCGCAGCGGCATCTGACCGGTCTGGTCGAGGAGCTTGCCGTCCTGCTCCTGGCTGGTCGCGAACTTCAGGACGTCCCACGCGGTCCCCTGGTTCTTGCAGGCTGTGTAGAGGCCGATGTTCTTGGCGTCGCTGAAGGTGTAGATCTGGTCGGCCGGCTTTCCGGTCGACGTCGGGATCGGAACCGCGCCCCAGTTCACCTTGCCCTTGTAGACCGCGATCGCCCAGGGTCCGACGATCGCCATCGCGCTGACCTTCGTCGCGAAGGCATCGCCCTGCACCGGCTCCTTGCCGGCCAGTCCGTCGGAGTAGATGGTCTTCCAGAAGTTGGCGACGCTCATGCCGGCGGCGTCGTTGAAGGTCGCCTTGCCGTCGGCCACGATGCCCTTGCCGCCGGACTCTGCTGCGTACATCGGCATGAAGTCGAACTGGCTCTGGAAGAACTCGCTCGTGGGGGCCGGGTAGATGGCGAACTTGGCCGCACCCGAGGACTTGATCTTGCGAGCGGCCTCCAGGAACTTGTCGTACGTGCTGAGGTCGGGCTTCTCGGGATCGAGACCGGCCTTCTTGAACAGGTCCTTGTTGTAGAAGATCATCACGGGGTTGGCCTTCCACGGCAGCTGGTAGTAGCCACCGTCCTCGGCCTTGTACTGCCCGGCGGCCGCGCCGGTGCGGGACTCGATGTAGGAGGCGCCGTCCGGGAAGCTCGCCAGGTTGACCAGCCCGCCCTGCCGCTGGAACTGGCCCACCGCCGACGGGGCGGTGTTGAACACCAGGCACGGGGCCGTGCCGGCGGTGATCGCGGCACCGATCACTTCCTCGCTGCTCTTCCCCGCCGGGATCTCCTGGCCCTCGACCTTCTCGTCGGGGTGCGCTGAATTCCACGCGTCGACCATGGCCTTGCCCCAGGCCACCTCCTGCTCGTTGTTCGAGTACCAGACGGTGATCGGCCCGCGGGCCTGCGGAGCGGAGCCCTGCGCGCTCGGCCCGGAACCGCCGGAACTGCAGGCGGTCAGGACGAGCCCAACCCCCACGGACGCCGCCAACAGCTTCATCCCAGTGTGCATGAGCTACTCCATCGTTCGTCCCAAGCCGACGACTGGTGGTACCCCCTGGCTGCACGTCCGAACCCGCCAGGCGGACCAGTGCTCCCTGACTAGGCGTTTAGCTCGACATCGAGATACTTAGCTTTGCCTAGCCTTAACTAGCAATTCTGCTACTCGACCGTTAAGCTGTTGCTGTTTCAACGACGCAGTTCCCCCACAACCCTTGATCGGAGCATAGATATGAAGCGCAGTGCACTGGACCGTCTGGTCTCGTGGATCGGGCTGGCACTCGCCGCCGTCCTCCTCGTAGCCGGTGGCCTGCTGGCCTTCGCGAGTTCGTTCGTCTCGGGGCAGGTCGCCGACCAGCTCTCGGCCCAGAAAATCACCATGCCGGTCGAGGCGGCCTTCAAGAACCTGGCGCCGGCCGACCAGGACGCCCTGCGTCCGTTCGCGGGCCAGCCGCTCACCACGGGCGCCCAGGCCCAGGCGTTCGCCGACCACTACATCCAGGCGCACATGAACGCGGCCGGCGGTGGCAGGACCTACGAAGAGGTCAGCGGCGAGTACATCCAGCTGAGCAAGGACACCGCGGCCGACCCGGCCAAGGTCAAGGAGCTCGGCGACCTGCGGCAGACCCTGTTCATGGGTAACACGCTGCGCAGCATGCTGCTGACCGCGTACGCCTTCGGCACCATGGGCACCGTGGCCATGATCGCCGCGCTCGTCTCCTTCGTGGGTGCCGTCGTGCTCGCCGTCCTCGCGTTCCTCGGCCTCCGTCACGCCAAGACGGCCGAGGGCGACGCGCTGGTGACCACCGCGGCGAAGTGACCACAGGCACAGCCGGAACGACACTCGGCGGCGGCGGGGACCTGTTCCCCGCCGCCGTCGGCGCATTGTCAGGCTCGCGCCGGCGTCGCACCGATTCCCGCCTGCAACCCCGGATCGCTTAGGCTCTTTCCAGGCGAGGAGCGCGGACGACGACCGCGGGCCCCGCGCGCCCCCCGAAACCCCCATCCTGGACGGCTGATGACTCCCCCCCTGATTCGCGTTCCGCTCCTGCTTGCCTGCGTCCTCGCGCTCCTCCTCGTCCCGGCCGCCCCGGCCCGCGCGACGAGCAGGTCGGGGACGGACTCGCGTCCCGTCGGCGTGAAAGTCTTCTCCGAGGCATCGCCGTTCTACCAGAAGCTGCCCGACACGACGCCGACGGCGTCGAACTCCAAGACCCTCGTTGCCAGCCTCAACCAGCAGGCGCACCAGTTCTACGGGACGGAGGACGTGCCGAGCATCGGGGTGAACACCAACCGCTTCACCCCCGGCCTCTACGTCGCCCGCAGCACCGACCCGGTGTACGACATCAAGGGCTGGAACTGCCAGCACAAGTGGAACGGGTGGGACGCAGAGCTGAACCGGCAGTTGCAGGGCGTCCACGTCCCCGACGACCTGCAGCCCGACCCGACCACCGACGGCTCGGTCTCGATCTACAACCCCGACACCAACGAGATCGTCGAGTTGTGGAAGGCCCAGAAGGTGAACGGGGAGTGGCAGGCCTGCTGGGGAGGGAAGATCTCGCACACCGACCAGGCCCTGGGCAGCTTCGCGTTCCCGTACGGCGCCTCCGCCAGCGGGCTCTCGCTGTGGAGCCTGGTGATCCGCCAGAAGGAGTTGCTCGACGGACGGATCGACCACGTCATCAACCTCGCACTCCCCCGCACCAAGGCGGGCACCATCAGCTGGCCCGGCAACCGGACCGACGGCAACACCCGCGGCGAGGAACTGGCGATCGGCCAGATGCTGCGCCTGCCGGCGAGCCTCAACCTGGACAAGCTGAAGCTGTCCCCCGCCGCCCGGACGATCGCCCGCGCGGCGCAGGAGTACGGCATCCTCATCACCGACACGTCCGGCTCGGTGGCGTTCTCCGCCGAGAACCCGATCGCGCTCGCCAAGGACCAGAACGGGACGATCTTCCGGGGACGCTGGCCCTTCCAGGAGATGCTCGGCGACCCGTCGAAGGGCGAGGACACCTTCCCGCTGGAGAAGCTGGTCGCGCTGCCGCTCGACTACCAGGCCCCGGCCAGCGCCACACAGCCGCAGCTGCCGCCCAGTGCCCCCGCGCCGAAGACGAACACTGCCTACGCCAAGGCCGTGAAGAAGGCGCGTCCCTCGCTCTACTGGAGGCTTTCGGACACCGGCACCACCGCCGCCGACTCCAGCGGGAAGAAGCGCACCGGCACGTTCCGCGGGGTCGCCCGTGGCGTGGCCGGCGCGCTCGCCGGGAACACGGCCGTCCAGACCTACGGCGACGCGACGTCGGGGGTGTACCGCTCGGGCTCGGGAACGCCCTCGAAGAAGTTCACGGCACAGGTGTGGTTCCGGACGAGCACGACGCTCGGTGGCAAGATCTTCGGCTTCGAGAACACCAGGACCGGCAAGGGCAGCCGCGCGGACCGGTCGCTCTACATGACGAACGACGGCAGGCTCGCGTTCGGTACGTTCACCGGCACGGTGCAGCGCGTGGTCAGCACCACGTCCTACAACGACGACCGGTGGCACCAGGCGACAGCCACCCAGACGACCTCGGGCACGCGCCTGTACGTCGACGGAGTACTGGTCGCGAGCAACCCGGTCAAGAGCGCCCAGTCAGGCTCCGGGTACTGGCGCCTGGGGGGCGGGAAGCTCGACGGCTGGCCGCAGCAGCCGAGCAGTTCCTACTTCGCCGGCGCTCTGGACGAGTTCGCCGTCTACGGTTCCGCTCTGAGCGCGGCCACGATCGCCGGGATCTACAAGGCGGCCTCCTGAGCCCGGCCCGACACCGCCGGGCCGACGCGGTTCAGCGCCGGGCGAGTCGGACGAGCAGGAGCGCCTCGGCGAGGATCGCCTTCTCGAAGGTGGCCAGGTCGAGTGACTCGTTCGGGCTGTGCGGGCTGCCCTGCGGATCCATCACCGCCGTGACGACGACTGCCGCGTCCGGGAACTGGGTCGCGAGGTCAGCGATGAACGGGATCGAGCCGCCGACACCGAGGTCAACGGGCGGCACGCCGTACGCTTCGGCGAGCGCACTGCGGGCGTCCGCGGCCGCCCAGTTGTCGGTGCCGAGGAAGCCCGCGCCGTAGTCGACATCGGAGAACTCCAGCCGGGCGCCGAACGGGGCATGGGCGAGCAGGTGATCCCTGATCGCCTCGTAGGCCCGCCGCGGGTCCTGGCTCGGCGACACCCGGGCGCTGAGGACGACCGTGACCTCCGGGCTGAGCGTGTTCGAGGCCTCGGCGACGCTCGGGGCGTCGATCCCGGTGACGGTGATCGACGGCTGGTTCCAGAGGCGGTCGAGCAGCTTCCCCCGTCCGATGGTCGCGGTCGAGGCCGGCAGCTCGGACTCCTCGCGCAGCCGCTGTTCGGAGTACTCCGGGGTGTCCGCCTCCCGGCGCTCGAGACCGCTGACGGCGACCGAGCCGTCGTGGTCCCAGAGGGTGCCGAGGAGTGTGATGGCGGCCAGCATGGCGTCCGGGACGGCGCCGCCGAACATGCCCGAATGGAGACCGTGGTCGAGGGTGCGCACGGTGAGGGTGAAGCGCGTCGTCCCCCGGAGCGAGACCGTGACGCCGGGGGTGCGGGTGTCCCAGTTGACGGCGTCGGTGACGATGATGAGGTCTGCGGCCAGGTTGTCGTGGTGGTCGGTGAGGAACTGGCCGAACGAGCGGGAACCGGACTCCTCCTCGCCCTCCACGAACAGCGTGACCCCGACGCCGAGGTCGTCCCCGAGGACGGTTCGCAGGACGCGGAGGGCCGCCAGGTGGGTCATCACGCCGCCCTTGTCGTCCCCGGTGCCGCGACCGAACAGCCTCCCGTCCCGCTCCGTGGCCTCCAGCGGGGGCGACGTCCACAGCTTCTCGTCGCCCATCGGCTGCACGTCGTGGTGGGCGTAGAGCAGGAGGTGTGGTTTGCCGGGCGCCGCGCGACGCACGGCGAGGACCGCCGGGTGCCCTTGTCGCCCGGTCTCGGGGATCGTTGCCGTGTGGATGCCGACCTCGTCGAAGACGCCGGTCTCCTCCGCCAGGTCGCGCACCGCTTCGGCGCTGCGCAACACGTCGCGGGGATCGAACGCGTCCGCGGAGATCGACGGGATCGCTACGAGCGTCCTGAGGTCGTCGATGGCGCGCGGCAGCGCATCAGAGGTGGCGGAGCGCAGGACGGCAGTGAGGTCGGTGTCGGACACGACCCCCATCCTTCCACCACCGGAAGGAGGGGGCCGCGTCCCTTCCGACGCGTCAGCCGCGTGCCGCCTTCACCCCGAGGTCGGGGTTGTCGGTGAAGAACTGGTCCATGCCGGCGCGGAGGAACGTCCGGATCTCACCGATCAGGTCGCCCGGCTGGGCGGGGTCGGCGCTGCTTCGGAACTCGGCGGGCAGGAACGTGTTCTCCCTCCGGAAGGTCCAGCCGACGACGGTGAGACCCGCGCGGTGGGCGTCCCTGATCACCGGGGTCGGCTGGCCGAGGCGGTCGTCGGCGGTGCGCGGGATCATCAGGTTCTTGCACAGACCCACCTGATCGGCGTAGCGGCTGATCTTGCGCAAGCCCTGGGCGGTGACCATGTCGGCGTAGGTGGTCGGACGTCCCTGTGCGACCTGGTCGTAGGGGGCACCCTGGCAGTCGACCAGCTGCACGAGCTTCACCTTCGTCATGCGGTTGAGGCGCTGGAGGTTGCTGATCTCGAAACTCTGGATCACCACGGGGTCGTGGCGGCGGGTGAGGCCGAACCGGTCGAGCAGCGCGACGGTCTTCCGCTCCATGTCGAAGCCGAGGCGGTGGAAGTAGGTCGAGTGCTTGATCTCCGGGATGACGCCGACCTGCTTGCCCGAGCAGGTGCGCGATGAGGTCGCGATCCGCAGCACCTCCGCGAACGTCGGGACGCGGTACCTGCCGTTGTAGGCCGTGTTGGCCGGACGGAGATCTGGAAGCCGTTCGATCGCCCGCAGGGTGCGGAGCTCGGCGAGGGTGAAGTCCTCGGTGAACCAGCCGGTGACCGGTTTGCCGTCGAGCATCTTGGTGGTGCGGCGGCTGGCGAACTCGGGGTGCGAGGCGACGTCGGTCGTACCGCCGATCTCGGGCTCGTGGCGGTCGACCAGCACGCCGTCCTTCGTGGCGACCAGGTCGGGCTCGATGTAGTCCGCGCACTGCCGGATGGCCAGTTCGTAGGCGCCGACGGTGTGTTCGGGACGGTATCCGGACGCCCCGCGGTGGGCGATGACGACGACGTCCTTCTTGTGGTGGTCGTGGCTGCCGTTGGCGGCGGCCGACGGCGCGGCGAACAGGCCGGAGACGGTGATACCGAGAACGGCAAGAGAGACAGGCAGGAGCTTCACTGCAACTCGATTCTCGAGAGCGGGCGGGGTGGGGCTGCCCGGGCATCTGCGCTCGGACAGTCGTTGTCGGGCGACGCGGCACCATCGGAAAGGCGCTGCTGGGCTGTTACCCGTCCTCGGCTCCCGGCACGCGCATCTGGTTCAGCGCCCTCGACGGCATCCGGCAGCAGTTCGCTGCATCCGCCCTCAGGCGCCCGGTTGAGCGACCAGGTTGTCGAACTGTGCGACCAGCGTCGAGGTCGCGCTGCTGGACTGGTACGCCCGCAGGGCGATCGAACCAGCCGACTGCAGGGCTGCGGTCGAGTCGTTGGTGGTGGTGAGCCATCCCGACGGCTGTTGCTGACTCGCCGGCCACAGCTTCGTCCGCAGCACCGTCGGAGCGGTGCCGACGGCCTGTACCCGCATTCGCATCACGGTGCCGGCCGTGTAGGTGAAGCCGCTCACGCTGACGTTGGCCAGTCCCACGGACCCCTGCTGCACGACCAGGGACACGGCGCCGGTCGACTTGACCCACGCCTGGACGAGGTAGTTCGAGGCACCGACCTGTCGTGGGATCACCCCGATGTACGTCCCGCCGCCGGTGGGCACCTTGTCCAGCGAGAAGTCCACAGTGATGTCTGTCGACGTCGACGACACCCCATTCAGGCTCGCGACCCGGGTGGCGGCGGGCGCCAGCGTCATCCGCCCCGTGCCGCCGCTCACCTGCAACGTCGTACTTCCCGTGACCGTCCAGGGGCCACCCGTCGGTGCGGTTCCCCACCCCGTGGCCACTGTCCGTTCGAAGTCGTCCTGGGCGAGGGCGGTCGACGTGGGACCAGTCACGGTGACGGGTTTCGAGATGGTTCCGACGGCTCCGTCGTCGTCGGTGACGGTGAGGGCCACGGTGTAGGTGCCGGGCACCGCGAACACGTGCGACGGTGTCGCCCCGCTTCCGTTCGTGCCGTCCCCGAAGTCCCAGGCGTACGCGGTCACGGTGCCATCGGTGTCGCTGGAGGAGCCGCCGTCGAAGGAGCAGTTCAGCTGGGTGCAGCTGGAGGTGAAGGCAGCCGTCGGTGGGGTGTTGGCCGGACCGCCGGCGGTGATGGAGAAGGCGTCGGTGAACGTGCCGCCGGCGGCTCGGGTGAAGGAGGCGGACAGGGAGGTGGGGGTGGCGACGAAGTCGAGCACCCCCCAGGTGGGGTTGGAGCTCAGGCCGGCGGACGTCGCGAAGTAGCCGGCCTCGCTGTCGGTCGCGTTGACGTCGCGGAAGGGAACGCCGCCGGTGCCGACGGTGGCGAACACCGTCCCCGCCCCTTTGGCCATGGACGCGTCGGTGTCGGCGAGACAGGCCGGCGTGAAGGTGCCGGGGGTGACTGCCGGGCAGGCGCCACCGTTCACCAGCTGGTGAGAGCGTTGGTAGATGTGCTCGTGGCCGCTGAGGACAACGTCCACCCGCTTGGCCAACAGCAGGTTGAGCAGGTCGGCGCCGGACTCGCAGGAGTAGATCCCGAGGCTGAGGCACGGCTTGTGCATGGAGACGACCACCCAGGGGATGTCCTTCGACCGGGCACCGTCGATGGCCGCCGAGGTCCAGTTGTAGCGGGCACTGCCGGCGGCGTAGGACCACAAGCCGTCCGGGAACTGCAGGCCCGGCGAGATCATGACGTAGCGCACCAGCGGGTTCACCGCCGGCACGTCCACGTAGTACTGCCGACCGTAGGTGCCGACCGCGCCCGGGAGCTGGTTGGGCAGACAGGCGGAGAAGTTGTTGATGCTGCCGTTGTCACCGTTGCTCTCGTGGTTGCCGGCGACCAGTTCGAACGGGAACCCCGCGCCGACCCGAGTGGTGACGAGGTCGCACCAGGCCTCCTCGGTCAGCGTGGTGCTGTAGGACAGGTCGCCGAGGGCCAGGTGCAGGTTCGCGCCACTCGCCCCGATCGTGTTCAGGACGCTGAGGGTGTTCGAGGAGGACGAGTAGTCACCGGCCGCTGTGAAGTGGACGGACCCGTCGACCGCAGCGGTCAGTTGCCCCGCGGCGGGAACCAGCGTCCCGCCGAGCAGCGCGCCGGTGAGTGCCAGGATGCTCAAGGTCTTCGGTAACCACATGGAACTCTCCCGTGCGCCGGCCGTCCCTGCGAGCGGACGGGAGGCACCCTCGCCCCACGTTCGTCCACTGGTCTTGTGGGGAGCAACGTAGACCCGCGGCGACGGTGGGCGACAGTGGTGGAATTGACGAGCAGAACCCGTTGTGCCGGAGAAGAAGCGGCTGGATGCTGGCGCCATGTTCATCGAAACGACGAGCGAGAGCGCAGCGGAGGGCGCCCTCGCGGAGTGGTACGGGTCGCAGCGCACCAGCTGGGGATTCCTGCCCGACTACGCCGGCTGCTTCTCCTCGCGGCCTGACGTCGCGCACGCCTGGAGCCGGCTCAACCTGACCATTCGGGGTGGGATGGACCGGCGACGGTTCGAGATCGTCACGATCGCCGCCGCACGGGCCCTGCGTTCGACCTACTGCACGGTTGCCCACGCGAAGTTCCTGCGGGATGCCTGCGGCGACCTCGAGACGGTACGGTCCCTCGCGCTCGACCCGGACGGCAGCGGGCTCAGCGAGCAGGACGCCGCGGTGTACGCGTTCGCGACCAAGGTCGCGCAGGACGCGTCCAGGATCCAGCAGGTCGACATCGACGCGCTCCGCACGGTGGGCCTCAGCGACGCCGATGTCGCCGACGTGGTCTTCGCCGTCGCCGCCCGGGCGTTCTTCGCCAAAGTCCTGGACGCCCTCGGCGCGCGACTCGACACGGCGACGGCCGACACGTTAGAGCCGGACCTGCTGCAGGCGATGATCGTGGGCAACCCGGTCGGCAGCCGCTGAGGCAGTGCCCGCGAACCGGTCCCGTTCGGCCGCCTCCCAGTCCCGATAGACCGCTCGCCGAGAGGCCCTGGGGACGCCACCTCCGGGTGGGGCGGTGCCCTTTCGATCCGGCGGGCGGGCGAGGAACCGCTAGAGCACCGAGCGGCGCGTCCGGCCCCTCGTCGCTGCGATGTAGACGCTGATGAAGACCATTGCGCAGATCACCGAGATGATCCACCGGATCCAGTCGATGCCACGGGTGGAGGCGACACCCAGCAAGCCTGCGAGCCAGTAGCCCACGAGCGCCCCGAGCGCGCCGAGGATGATCGTCCAGATCATCCCGATGTTCTGGTTGCCCTTCATGAAGAATCTCGCCAGGGCGCCGATGATGGCACCGAAGATGATGAGGCCGATCACTTCACCAATCACGGTGGGGTCCCTTCCGCCAGGAGCACTGCGCTCACGTGATGCCGGCTGGCATCGCTCCCCCGTTACCCGGCCCCCGGGCCGCCCAACCTCTCCACGGGGACGGCTGCGCACGTCCGAGCACTTTCGAGCGAGGCCGTCCGGTCCGCTGTGGAGGGCCGCCGGGATGGCGACTCCTGCCGGTGGTTGGCAGACTCGCGGCTTCCGGCCGATGACCACGCCCATCAGACTTGGACCCCGGCCAGCGCACGAAGAGCTGGCCACTACCACTCGCATGGCGCCTTATCGCAGCCAGTCGCCCACCCGGCGCCAATCAACCAGCCCGAACCAGGTGAGGACCGCGGCAGCCAGACAGAGGGCAGCCACGCCGCCCAGCAGGATGCAGATGCTGAGGTCATTGAGATCCGCAAGGGCCCTGACGTGCTCGGGATCGAGCGGGTCGTAGACCACCGGGAGCATGTCGCCGGCGCGCAGGCTTGGGGTGCGGTACGTGATGTCCGAGGTCACGGTTTGACCATCGGGCATGCGCCACTCAAGCCTTGTCCGGGACTCCCCTACCTCGACCACGCGCGCGAATGCTTCGGCGCCGCCGTTCCGCAGCGTTGAGTCGGACTGCCACTGGAGGAGCCCGCCAACGCCAAAGCCGATTGCCAGGAGTAACGCGAGTGCGGTGCTCGGCCCGCGGCCGTCGATCCACCGTCTGAAGCGCGATAGCGCTCTCGATCCCGCCACGGCTGGCAAGCGGTTTGCTCCAAGCCTGCGGGGATCGCGCAGCACCCACCACTTGCGAATCCCGGATGCCGCCACGCTCACCCCGATGGCTAGCAGCATGAAGGCGGCGAAGAACCAGATCGACTCCGTCCTGCGGGAGTTCAAGAAGCCGGGGAGAACGACCGCGCCCAGGACCGCCACTCCGGCTATGTACGCACCGCCGGCAATGGCGCCCCACAGGCGCCGTCGGGGAGACCGCGCGGCAGCCACCTGCCAATCGTCCCAAGTTGCCCTGCGGGCCAGCGCAGCCCCGAACGACGGTTCGGGATCGACCTTGTTGGCATCGGACGCCGTCGCGAGGTCGGTCTCACCGAGGAGGTGCGCGCGCACCGCATCGGGCAACCCCAGCGCACGGACGAGCAGGGGGACGACGGTCGCCGCCGACCCAGGGCTGGACAGGACTCGTCCCAAGCCATCGGTCTGGCCGAGCGGCCAACCCAGCTTCACGAACGACGTCACGTCGCCGGAGTGCGGACGGATCAGGCCAAGAGCTCTCGCTCCAGGTTCCCCGGAAGGCAGCCGATCCGGGGCAATCAGAGAGCCGGTGGTACCGAACTCCCATTCCGCCGTGACAACGCCATCGTCCAGCAACCAGAGGCGAAGCTCTTCTCCCCGCACCCGCAGGCCGAGGGTCGGCCCTGCTTCGCCAGAATCAAGCACCGCCAAGGCGGCAGGAGGTGACTCATGCGGAACCAGTGTCCAGCCAGCCCGTACCACGGCTGACGCCGGCTCCGCCTGCGCCGCGGCCAAGAGACCCAACTCGCCGGAGCGATCGCCGTGCATCACGGCTAGACCTCGGCTCCTGCGCGGATCATCCGCCTCCCAAGGGGGCGCGGCGTCGTTGTCCAGATCGAAGAGATGGCCGGTGTGAACACCACGGGTGCTGTCGCCATTGCGGAGGTATGCCAGTGCAGACCGTTCGGCGCTGTCCAGCAACGCCTTCTCGGTCGACAAGGTTGCACCGACGAGCTCGCCATCGACGGCGGCCGCCCGAAGCCGCGTCCAGCCACCCGGTAGTTCCTGAAGCCACGCTGGAACGCCCCTGTCCCTCGCCCACCGGCCGACGGTCGCGGCCGGTGCCTTCAGGAAGAAGTCCACGGGAACAACGTCGCTCGTGCGGCGGCGCCGTCCCCATGCCATGCGCGAAGCCTAAGGGCTCAGCGCCCTGCACAAGACCCGGGGGCACGCATCACCCGAAGCAGAGGCACAACCGCGGGAGGACTGCACCGCTTGGGCCAGATCTGAAACTCGAGCCGCCGAACAAGGCAGCGAGCTGTCGCCAGGCAAAACACCCCGTCGGGCTGACAGGATTTGAACCTGCGACCCCTTGACCCCCAGTCAAGTGCGCTACCAAGCTGCGCTACAGCCCGCTCTTCAGTTGTGGGGTCGTCTCCGGCCCGGCTGGTCACTGTACTACGGATCCAGATGTACTTGCGCCACGGCCCGCGCCTCTCATCGGAAGGGGTTCAGCTCGTGTGATCGAAGGGATGGCGATGAGGCTGCTCAGGTATGGAGTCGTTGCTCTGGTCGTGCTCACCTGTGTCGGTGCGCTCGCGCCGGCCCCCGCCGTGGCGTTCCCGGCCCGGCTTCCGCAGACGACGCCGCTGGTGACCAAGACCATCCAGCTGAAGGCGCCGAGCAAGCTCAGCAGCAAATGGACGCGCATCCAGAAGCTGACCTACGGCACGGGGGCCTCCAAGCTGGGCACGTCCCCGGGCGGTGAGGGCCTGATGATCGGCCCGGAGTACGGCGTGCAGGTGCCCGACAAGACCTGGTGGTACGCGGACGCAGCCAAGCTGCGCCTCGCCCACTACAGCGACGGCGGCACCTACCTCGGTCAGGTCAAGCTCCCCGCCAAGTACCTCGACCAGGGCGTCTACTTCCAGTGGGACCGTCCGATCGCCCTCGCCGACGGCACCGTTGTGCTGTCCAGCACCACCATCGATTCCCCCGCGCTGCTGAAGCTGTCCCCGGCCGGCAAGCTCAGCCGCGTCACCCTGTCCGGGTTCGTCACGATCGTGGTCACCAGCGGCGCCAGCCTCTACGGCTTCGACGAGTCCGGCGACCGCGTTCGGGTCAATCCGAAGACCGGCAGCCTCACCCCGGTCACGATGTTCAAGGGCCAGGGCGGCCAGCTCTTCGACGTCAGCGTCGGCACCGGCCACATCAACGTCACCCGGCCTGGCGTCAGGCTGCGGTTGAACCTTGTGGACCCCGACCACCCGTCCACTCCGGTGCACCCCTCGGTCGAAGTGGTCGTGGGGGCCGACGGCAAGCTGTGGATCTACGCCACCGGTGTCGTCGAGGTGAGTCCGGAGGAGGCGTACGACGTGGTCGGCGTCTTCAGCGTCACCGCCGGCGGAGCCGTGTCCGCCGTCGGCCCGTCGAGGGTCTGGTACAGCGCTGCCGACCCGGGTGACGGCCAGCACCTCGGGATGCGCTACGGCAGCAGCCGACCCACTCTCATGTTCATCGACACGGGCGCCGTTCGTGTCTACCGGAGGAGTTAGCGGGACGCGAGGGTGCTGACCGCTACGCTCGAACCATGCTCGCCCCGACACCCCTGCTGCGGCCCGGCCCGATGGACATCGGCGCCCTGTTCGCCGGTGCTTTCGACGCCCTCAAGCGCCGGTTCGGCCTGTTCGTCCTCATCGCGCTCTTCCCGTCCCTGGTCGGCTTCATCCTCATCGGCGCGGGAGTGGGCATCACCGTCGCCTCCGCGGTAGCGGCCGCGGCGGGCAACCGCGGGCTGCCGGCCGGCCTGTTCGTCGGTTTCGCCGTCATCTTCCTCGCGATCGTCGCCACCGCCCTCGCCCAGCTCAAGAGCCAGGCAATGCTGTCCGTCGGCGCCTACGAGATCGCACAAGGCCAGCATCCCGACTTCCGGGGCCTGCTCAGCCGCACCCGGGGCTTCCTGCCCCGGATGGCGGCGGTCATCGCGATCGCGTTCGCCGCGATCCTCGTGGTCTACGGCTTGATCTTCGGTGTGAGCCTCGCCATGGTCGGCGCGCTCGACGGACGGTCCGGTGGCGGCGCCGCCGCCCTGGCCGGCATCCTCTTCCTGCTGATCCTCGCGCTCGTGCCGTTCGCGATCTTCCTGCAGGTCAAGCTGCTCTACACGATCCCCGCGACCGCCATCGAGCAGGTCGGCGGCATCGACGGCATGAAGCGCTCCTGGCAGTTGACCCGGGGCGCCTTCTGGCGCACCTTCGGCTACTACTTCGTCGCCGGCCTCGCGGTCGCCGCCGTGAGCTACGCGATCGGCCTGGTCGGCCAGGTCGCGATGATGCCCATGGTCGCGGCACTCCAGGGCATCAACCGCTCCTCGGACCCGGCCCAGGTCATCGCCGCGATGAGCGCTGCCCTTCCGGTCTACCTGCTGGTGGTCGTCCTCCAGGTCGCTGTGCAGCTCGTCGCCCAGCCCTTCCTCCACGCCTACACCACCTACATGTTCATCGACCAGGTTCGCCGCTCCGAGACGCCCCCCGCGCCGGCCTACGGCTCCGGCTTCACCGCTCCGGGCCCCTACTACGCGCCGCCCGGGCAGTACTACCAGCCGGGACAGCAGCCGAACTGGCCGGTGCCTCCGCCGCCTCATCCGCAGCAACCTCCGCAACCGCCCACGGGACCGCCGCCGCAGGCATAGCCTGAGGGCGCCGGCGCGCCCGCGCCGAGCGTGGAGGAGCCCGGACATGACCAGCATCGCCGACGCGGCAGCAGACTTCCTCGCCTGCCGCCGGATCGCCGTCACCGGCGTCTCCCGCAACCCCCAGGGACACGGGAGCAACGCCGTCTACGAACGCCTGACCGAGCGCGGCTACGACGCCGTTGCCATCAACCCCAACGCCGACGCCATTCAGGGCAAACAGGCGTTCCCCACCCTCGCCGCCGTCCCCGGGGGTGTCGAGGCGGTGGTGATCGGGACGAGGCCCGCCCACGCGCTCGACACCATGAAGGAGGCCGTCGAACTCGGCATCGACAAGGTGTGGTTGCACCGCTCGTTCGGCGAGGGCAGCTACTCCGCCGAGGCGGTCGCCTACGGGCGCGAGCACGGCGTCACCGTCATCGACGGCGGCTGCCCGCTGATGTTCGGTCCCGCTGCCGATGGGGCGCACAAGTTCATGTGCCGGTTCATGCAGCTCACCGGCAAGGTGCCGCGCACGGTCTCCTGAACCCGCGGGCCCCCACGCTCGCCGCTAGCGGTCCTTGCGCTTCTCGCGGGGACGGATCTCGACGTGGACCGGTGAGCCGCGGAAGCCGAAGTCCTCGCGCAGCCGGCGTTCGACGAACCGAACGTACGGGGCGTCGAACACGCCGGAGGTGAACAGGGCGAACGTCGGCGGGCAGTTGTGCGCCTGCGTGCCGAACAGGATGCGAGGCTGCTTTCCGCCGCGCACCGGGTGCGGATGGGCCGCGGCCAGTCGTCCGAGGAAGGCATTGAGCTTGCCGGTGGACACCCGCGTCTCCCAGCCTTCGAGCGCTTCCTCGATCGCCTTGGAGAGCTTGTCGACGTTGCGTCCGGTCAGCGCCGAGATGTTCACGCTGGGCGCCCAGGCGAACGCGCGGATGTCCTGCTCCACCTCGCGCGCCAGGTAGCGGCGCCGCTCCTCGTCGGTGAGGTCCCACTTGTTGTAGGCGATCACCAGCGCCTTGCCTGCCTCCTCGACCATGGTGAGGATCCGCAGGTCCTGGTCGCTGATCGGCTCGGACGCGTCCAGCACGACCACGCACACTTCGGCCCGCTCGATCGCGCCCTGGGTCCGCAGGGACGCGTAGTACTCGTGCCCCGACGCCTCCTTCACGCGGCGACGAAGTCCCGCGGTGTCGATGAACCGGTACACCACGCCGCCCACCTCGACCAGCTCGTCCACCGGGTCGACGGTGGTGCCCGCCACGTTGTCGACGACCGCCCGGCGCGAGTTCGAGACCTGGTTCAGCAGCGACGACTTGCCGACGTTGGGACGGCCGACGATCGCCACCCGGCGCGGACCGCCGATCTCCTGCTCAGCGGCGGCCGGCGACTCCGGCAGCACCTCCAGCAGGGCGTCGAGCAGGTCGCCGGTGCCACGTCCGTGCATCGCGGAGACCGGGTGCGGCTCGCCCAGACCGAGGTTCCACATCGCGGCGGCGTCAGCCTCCTGACGGAGGTCGTCGACCTTGTTCGCAGCCAGAACTACCGGCTTGCGGCTGCGACGCAGCACCTCCACCACCGACTCGTCGACATCCTGGGTGCCCACGGTCGCGTCGACGACGAAGAGCACCACGTCTGCTGCCGCGATCGCCAGCTCAGCCTGCTCGGCGATCTGCGCCGCCATCCCCTTCGCGTCGGGCGCCCAGCCGCCGGTGTCGACGATCACGAAGTCACGCCCGTTCCACTCCGCGTCGTAGCTCACCCGGTCGCGGGTGACACCGGGCAGGTCCTGCACGACCGCCTCGCGACGTCCGATGATGCGGTTCACCAGCATCGACTTGCCGACGTTGGGACGTCCGACGACGGCCACGACGGGCAGGACCGGCTCGGTCCAGGTGGTCTCGGTCATGCGGGTCCCTTCGAGATGAAACGTGCGACTGATCAGGCTACCGCACGCGGGCTCACCGGCCCGGAGCGGCTGAGGTGCCAGACTTCTGTTGATGTCTCCCCACGCGAAGTCCTCCGATGGCCTCACAAGGCCGCACTGGATGGACGCCGCCCGGATCCGCGTCTACCCGCGGCTGATCGTCGCCCTGTACGGCGTCGCCGCGATCGGCTACGCCCTGAGCTTCCACGACCAGCTCGATGTGAGCGGGAAGCCGATCGGGTCGGACTTCATGGCCTTCTACGTCGCCGGGAAGCTCGCCCTCGCCGGACGCGGAGCGGAAGCCTTCGACCTGGAGACCTTCCTGCGGGTGCAACACCAGCTGTTCCCGAACGTCAGCGGCGGGGGGTACGGCTGGTTCTACCCACCGCCGTTCCTCCTGGTGGTCGCTCCCCTGGCACTCCTGCCCTACTTCGTGGCTCTCGCCGCCTGGCTGGCCGGCACCGCGACCGCCTGGGCGGTCACGCTGCGCCGTGCGATCGGTCGCCCGGGCGCCGGGTGGCTCATGGCCGCGTTCCCGGGCCTGTGGATGTGCGTCCTGCAGGGCCAGAACGGCATGCTGACCTCGACGTTGGCCGCAGGGTCGATCCTTCTCCACCGTCGCCGGCCCGCGCTCTCCGGGATCCTCCTGGGCCTGCTGGTCGTCAAGCCGCACCTGGCGGTGCTGTTCGCGGTCGCACTGATGGCCACCCGCGCCTGGAGGACCATGGCGGTCGCCGCCGCGACAGCACTGCTCGTGCTGGGCGCGAGCGTCGCCGTGTTCGGGCCGGCTGCCCTCACGGGCTGGCTGGACGGCCTGCAGCTGGCGCGCGTGTCCACCGAACTGGGGCTGCTCCCGTGGTCGAAGATGCCCTCGATGTTCGCCGCGCTGCGAGTGCTCGGAGCCCCGGTCGCGTGGGCGTACGCCGGCCACGCGGTCGTCGCCCTCGGAGCGGGGGTCGCCGTCTGGCTGGTGTGGCGCAGGTCGCCGTCGCTCGGCCTGCGCGGCGCCGTGCTGATGGCGGGAACGTTCCTGGCCAATCCCTACGCCTTCGACTACGACCTGGTCTGGTTGGCCTTCCCGATCGCGTGGCTCGCCCTGCACGGGCTGGAGGCCGGGTGGCGGCGTGGTGACCGTGAAGTGCTCCTGGCCGCCTGGGTGCTGCCCGCGTTCGCCACCGCCATGGCGACGGTGGCCCACCTGCAGGTCGCCCCGGTCGTGCTCGCGGCGGTCGTGTGGATCGCCCTGCGCCGGGCGGTGCGCGTCGGGGTCCTGACCGGACTGCCGCGTCCCGTAGGGCTCAGCTCCTCGAGCGCGTCTCCTCGACCAGCTGCAGCACTGCGGCGATGGTCTCGTCGAGGGTGAGGTACGTGCAGTCGAGGTGCGTGACCCCGTCGGCCGCGGTGGTGAAGTTCACGAGCTTGGAGTCGTCGGAGTCGCGTCGAAGCACCTGATCGGCCAGCTGCGCCTCGTCCACCTTGTCACCGAGCTCGGCCTTGCGCCGGGCCATCCGGATCTCGGGGTCGGCGGTGAGCAGGAGGCGGACGTCGGCGTGCGGGGCCACCACGGTCGTGATGTCCCTGCCCTCGGCCACGATGCCTGCCGGTGCTGCCTCGATGATCGCCCGCTGTCGGGCGACCAGGTTCGCGCGGCACTCGGCGACCGTGGAGACAGCGCTCGCGTTCGCCGAGACCTCCGGCTCGCGGATCTCGGTGGTCACGTCCCGGCCGTTCACGCGCACCCACTGGTCGTCGGGATCGGTGCTGATCTCGAGGTCGGCGGCGCGCGTCACGGCGATCACGCCGGCCTCGTCGGAGCGGTCGACGCCGGCGTCCAGGAACGCGCGGGTCACCGCGCGGTACATCGCCCCCGTGTCGAGATAGGCCAGGCCGAGGGCCTTGGCCACCCCGCGGGAGGTGGTGGACTTGCCGGAGCCGCTGGGCCCGTCGATGGCGATCACCAGACGGTCGTGTGACATGGGTTCCTCCTGGTCAGGGCTGCGGTTCGCGGTCGCGGACGGTCCAGCCCGCTGCGGTCATGGCGCCGGCGAGCTCGTCCGCGCTCGCCGGGGCGACCTGCACCGACAGCCAGCCGACCTCCCGCTCGAGGTCGTGGTCGATGGACAGGTCCTCGATGTTCACGCCGGCCGCCTCGATGTCGCGGAACAGCCGGGCCAGGGCGCCCGGCGCGTCCGGGATCTCCACGACGACGTGCGCGTAGCTGACCGGCACCAGGCCGTGCTTGCCGGGCAGCGCACGGGTGCCGTCGACGCCGCGCTGCAGCACGGCCGAGATCTCGCCGGCGTCGAGGCTGGCGATCATGGTCGCGAGGTCGGACTGGATCCCCAGCAGCTCGGCGCGGATCGCGGTCGCGTTCGCGCCGATGATCTGCTGCCACAGCTGCGGGTCGGAGCCGGCGATCCGGGTGACGTCACGCAGCCCCTGGCCGGCGAGGCGCAGGTGTTCGGCCGGGACGCGGGTCAGCGTGCCCGCGACCAGCACCGACACCAGGTGCGGCAGGTGGGAGACCTGCGCGACCGCCTCGTCGTGGTGGGCGGCGCCCATGGTCACCCGTCGTGCCCCGCACAGCGCGGCGACCTCCTGCACGTCCAGCACCGCGTGGGCCGCGGACGTGTCGTGCGGTGTGATCACCCAGGTGCGGTCGACGAAGAGGTCGGCGTGGGCGGTGAGCGGACCGACGTGCTGCGAACCGGCCATCGGGTGGGATCCGACGTAGCGGGACAGGTCCGCGCCCGTCCGGCGCAGGGCGGCCAGGACAGTCCCCTTGACCGAGCCGACGTCGGTGACGGTGGCGTGGGGGTAGGTGGCGAGGGCCTTCGCGATCACCTTGGGGAGCGCCTCCGGCGGCACGGCGACAACGACCAGCCGGACGGCGTCCGCGTCCGGGGCGTCTGTGGTTCCGGCGCCGCGGGACGCCGCGACGTGCGCGTGGCTGGAGACCTTGTCCTGGAGGTGGACGGTGAGGCCGGCCCGCGTGAGCGCGTGGGCGACGGAGGCTCCGACCAGACCCGTACCGATCACCAGCGCCGGGGAGAGGTCACGGGTGCTGCTCACTGGCCGCCCTTCTGGACGAACGAGCGGACGTACTCCTCCGCGTCCGCCTCCAGCACCGAATCGATCTGGTCGAGGATCGCGTCGTAGTCCACGGTGTGCCCGCTGGAGGGAAGGGCCTCGGCCACCTCCTCGGCGCGCTGCGGGCTGCGCTCACGCTGGACCCTCTCCGCCACCGTTCCTCCTGATCTGCTCGGGCGCCGACAGCCTACTCACCTCCCGCAGCACCACGCCCGTCCTGCCCACAGCGGGACGCCGCCCAGCCCGTCATTCCTGTCGGGTCACCCCCGGGATGACCCTGGTCGCGTCGCGGTGCAACGGCGCAGGAGGGCTTCGACGGCCTCGGGGGTGTCGAGGTCGCCGACATCGGCACGGGTGTGACCGGTGGGCTCGGCGAAGTCGATCCGGCGCTCGACGCCGGAGGCGTCCCGGACGCAGAGCCAGTCCCAGGCGGCACCGGTCACGCGGTCGGCGACGGCGGCCACGAGCCGCCCGCGCGTCCAGGCGCGCGTGTCGGAGGGGGGCTGGGTGCCCGCGTGGACGACGGCCCCCCGCGCCACGACATCCCGCAGCCGCCCGGCGGCGACCAGCGCGTCGAACGGCCCCGGACGGTCGAGCCTGGACCAGGCGAGGTCGAGCTGTGCCAGTCGCGGGCTGTCCCAGTCGAGCCCGTGACGGCCGGCGTAGGCGTCCAGCAGGCCGCGCTTGGCCACCCAGTCGAGACGGTCGGCACATCGCGAGGCGTCCGTGCGGAGGTCGTCGAGCACCTGCGCCCAGGCGTCCAGCACCTCGGTCTCGTAGAGCTCGGGACGGCGCCGCGCGTGGGCCCGGATCGACTCGCAGGCGGCCTCCTGCAGATCGAGGGCCGTGCAGCGCCGTCCGTCGGCCAGCGCGTGCAGGCCGGTCAGCGTCGTGTCGCGGCTGATCGCGGCGAACCCGGCCACGGGGTCGGCCAGCCGGAGATCGGGCAGGATGCCGTGCGCCAGGGCCGTCAGGAACGCGGCGAGGGTGCCGGCCTTCAGCCAGGTCGCATAGGGCGAGCGGTTGGCGTCGCCGGTGATCACGTGCAGCCGGCGGAAGGCCGCGGGCGGAGCGTGCGGCTCGTCCCTCGTGTTCAGGACGGGCCGGCGCTGCGTGGTCTGGATGCCCTCGAGCACCTCGAAGAAGTCCGCGCGCTGGCTGAGCTGGAACCCCGGCAGTTCGCCGTGCCGGCCCAGACCCACCCGACCCGCGCCGACCACCACGGTCCGCGTGACGAGGAAGGACGGGACGTGGTGCACGACCTCCGCCCACGGCACCGACCTGGCCACCAGGTGGTTCTCGTGGCACCCGTAGGACGCCCCGTGGGAGTCGGTGTTGTTCTTGTAGATGCCGATCTCGATGCCCAGTTCGGCGGACGCCGCCGCTGCCCCGGCGACCACCGCCGCGTCCCCGGCGAGGTCGTAGGCGACGGCGTCCGCCGCCGTGGTCACCTCCGGCCCCGAGTACTCCGGGTGCGCATGGTCGACGTACAGCCGGGCGCCGTTGGCGAGCACCCGGTTGTGGGCGTCCTCGATCGGGACGGGGTCGACCCAGTCCAGCACGGTGCCGGTGGCGGTACCGGGAAAGGCCGCGACCACGGCGGCGCTCAGGGCCGCCGGGTGCACGTCGGGTGCGGACGGGGCGAGGATGCCGTACTCGGTCTCGATGCCGAGGACGCGGGGCACCACCCTGCTCACGGGCTGAGTGCCCGCGAACCGACCAGGGTGCGCAGGAACACGATCCGCTCGCCCTTGCGGCCGGACACGCGCGCCCAGTCGTCGGGGTTCGTGGTGTTGGGCAGTTCCTCGTTCTCGGTGATCTCCGCCGCGCACGCACCGAGGACGTGCTTGAGGCGCAGGCCGCGCTCGCCCCCGCCGATGAGCTCCTTGATCGCCGCCTTCTTGGCACGTCCGACCACCCCGGCCAGCATGGCCCCGCTGACGAAGTCGGCCACGTAGAGGACCTCCCGGTCGCCCCCGGCGTAGGTCACCTCGATGAACCGGTTGTCGTCGGTGCGGCCGTAGAGGCGGTCCACGATGGCTTCGATGAGGCCGGCGCGGAACTGCGCGGGATCGGTCCCACCCGCGTTCAGCGGGGTGTCCGGCGTCAGGTAGCGGGCCAGGATCTCCGTCGCGCCCCCGCGATCGGGCCGGTCGAGCTTGATCTTCACGTCCAGCCGCCCGGGACGCAGGATCGCCGGGTCGATCAGGTCCTCCCGGTTGGTCGCACCGATCACGATCACGTTCGCCAGCCCCTCGACGCCGTCGATCTCGCTGAGCAGCTGCGGCACGATCGTCGCCTCGACGTCGGAGGACACGCCGCTGCCTCGGGTGCGGAAGAGCGCGTCCATCTCGTCGAAGAAGACGATCACCGGACGACCGGAGGTGGCGTGCTCCTTGGCCCGCGTGAAGATCGCGCGGATCTGCCGCTCGGTCTCCCCCACGTACTTGTCCAGGAGCTCGGGACCTTTGATGTTCAGGAAGTGCGAGCCGGCGGAGTTGGCCACCGCCTTCGCGATCATCGTCTTTCCGCACCCCGGCGGCCCGTACAGCAGCACGCCCTTCGGCGGGCGCAGCCCGAACTCGACGAAGAGTTCGCGATGGCGGAAGGGCAGCTCCACCGCGTCACGGATCTGCTCGATCTGGCTCCCGAGCCCGCCGATGTCGGCGTAACTGACGTCGGGCACCTCCTCCAGCGTCAGGTCGGCCACCTCGCTGCGCGGCACGGGCGCCAGGGCGACCAGCGCGCGACGGTCGGCGAGCAGGGTCGTTCCCGGACGCAGCGCCGTGACCTCCAGGGCTGACCCGGCCAGCAGCACCAGCTCGTCTCCGGAGGCCCCGGTGACCAGCAGGCGGGAGTCGGGCAGCACCTCCACGAGCCGGACGGTCTCCCCCGCAGAGAGGTCCTCCGCCGGGCCGATCACCAACATCGCCTCGTTGAGCAGGACGCGCGTGCCCACCAGCAGCGTCCCCGGCTCCACGTCGGGGCTCACCGCGCAGCGCAGCAGGCGTCCGTTCGTCGACACGTCCACACGGTCTTCGACACAGCCCACCACGACGCCGAACGAGTTCGGCGGGGTGGCGAGAGCGTCCAGCTCTGCGCGAAGGGCCACCAGCGAGTCCCTGGCGTCGGTGAGGGTCGCGTTCAGCCGCTCGTTGGCGGTCGCGAGCGTACGGGCGTCGGAGCGCGCGTCGCCCAGGCGTCGCTCGGCGAGGTCCAGCGCCCGGGCCCGTGACTCGAGCAACTCGTTGGCCTGCGCCAGCTGGCGGGCGAGTTCGGCCGGCTCAGGCATCCGCCGGCTCCGAGCTCACCCCTGCCGGGCGGGGTCCGTTGTAGTCGGGGCCGTAGGCGCCCGGCGCGGGGCGCCTACGGCGCAGCGGTGCCACCACGCCGGGGGCGAGCCGGCGGGTGAAGATCAGGAATCCGGTGTGCCCGCTGGTCCCGTGCCCCGGCCGGATCGCCAGGCCTTGCGCGTGCCACTCCCTGGCCGAGTACTCCCGCGCGTCCGGCTCGGTGAACCCGCCGTGCGCACGCAGTGTCTCCATCGTGCGTCCCAGTTGGGTGGTGGTGGCGACGTAGCAGCACAGCAGCCCGCCGGGAACCAGCACGTCCGCGACAGCGTCCACGCATTCCCAGGGCGCCAGCATGTCCAGCACGGCCCGGTCGATCGGCTCGGGGCCGATCTCGGTGGCGAGATCGCCGTTGCGGAGCTCCCAGGCAGGGTGCTCGGTGCCGAAGAAGGCGGTCACGTTCTTCCTGGCGATCTCAGCGAACTCCGCGCGGCGCTCATAGGAGTACAGCCGGCCGCTCGCTCCGATCGCGCGGAGCAGGAAGATGCTGAGGGCACCTGAGCCGGCCCCCGCCTCCAGGACCCGGGCCCCGGGGAAGATGTCGGTCTGGACGAGGATATGGGCCGCGTCCTTGGGGTACACGACGGTCGCGCCACGGGGCATCGTGACGGTGAACTCCTCCAGCAGTGGCCGGAACGCCAGGTAGGCCACGCCACCCGCGGAGGACACCACGCTGCCTTCGGGCCGGCCGATGAGGTCGTCATGGCTGATCGCGCCCTTGGTGGTGTGGAACGTACCTCCGGTGGTGAGCCGGACGGAGTGCCGGCGGCCCTTGGGGTCGGTGAGCGTGACGCGCTCTCCCTCGGCCAGTGCCCCGGTACGGACGCCGCTCAGTTCACCCACGGACAATCCCCCACAATCCGAGCACCTGGCCGCTGCCGAACGGCTGGCCGACCATGGTCACGCCCTTCGCCACGAACATGATCCCGTCCGACTGCGAGACCGGCAGCACCGTAGCATCGGCCGCCGCCTGCTGCTGGAGCTCGGTGAGAGTCGCTGTGCGGGCGGTCCCCGTGGTCGTGCGCGCACGGGTGTCGAGGGTGTCGAGCTTGTTCCTGCTGCCGGGCAGCGGGTCGCTCAGGTAGCGCTGCAGCCACCCGATGGCGTTGTCGACCCACGCCGGCTGGTCGGTGAGCCGCAGGTCGGCGCTGCCGCCGGTGACGAGCCGGACGCTCACCCCGTCGAGTTCCTCGATGCGGTCGCGCAGGATGCTGGCGAGGTCGCCGTGGCCCGGCGCGCTGGGGGCGTAGCCCAGAGTGAGGTAGATCCGCTCGCCGCTCAGTCGGGGCAGCTTCGGGCGGCCACCGAGGGGGAACGAACTGGCGTGGTCCTCGACGCCCAGCGGCACGATCGAGTCGAGGGTGCGATCAGCCTGGAGGGCCTTGGCGACCCCCTCGCGCAGGTCGGCGTTGCGCCGAAGGCGCGAATCCGGGTTCCAGACCAGCTGGGTGACCCGCAGACCGGGCAGCGGGAACGCCGTGAAGCCCTTCGCGGTGGCGTGGGTGGGGCTGCCGGCGATCTCATTGTCCACCCGCTGGAGTGCCGCATTGTCGAGGCTGCGCCAGACGACCTCCGCGGTACCCTTCGCGATCGCCTCCTCCGCAGCCACCGAGTCGGCGGCGACCGCCAGCCGGAGGCTGGTGAGCAGGCCCGCCTTGGGGCCGACGTACGCCGGGAACTTGGCGAAGGACGCCCCGGCCTCGGAGATACCGCCCACGGAGTACGGGCCCGAACCGATCGGGATCTGCGGCAGCGGCAGCGGCGTGTCCGGATCGAAGGTCTGCTGGTCGACGATGGAGGCGGCCTGCCCGGCCAGAGCGAAACCGAACTGGTTGTCCGGCCACGCCAGCTCGAAGCGGACGGTGTGCGCGTCCGGGGTGTCGATGCGCTTGAGCGCCGACAGCATCCGGACCGAGCTGCCTGGTGTGTCGAACCGCAGGGCCCTCTGGATACTGAACTTCACATCGGCGGAGTCGAGAACGTTGCCGTTGTGGAACTTCAGCGTGTCGGGAAGGGTGCACTCGTAGACCTGCTTGGAGGTGAACAGGCAGTCGGTGGCGGCGTCCGGCTTGAGTTCACCGGTGCCGGGGAGGACCACCATGAGGCGCTGGTAGACGCTGGTCACGACGATCGAATCGGTGTCGCCGATCGCCACCGCCGGGTCGGCCGTGGTGATGGCCCCCGTGGTCAGCACCGTGAACTCCCGCGGCGTTGCGGTCACCGAGGGCGTCGGGGACGGAACGACGGCCGGTGTGCAGCCGGCGATCAGGGACGCGGCCACGAGCAGGGCCGCCACCCCAGCGGTGGCGCGGACGGGGCGGGGATCAGCGCGCATTGAAGTACTTGGCCTCCGGGTGGTGCACGACGATCGCGTCCGTGGACTGCTCGGGGTGCAGCTGCAGCTCCTCGCTGAGCTCCACGCCGATCCGTTCCGGCCGCAGGAGCCCGACCAGCTTCGCCCGGTCCCCGAGGTCGGGGCACGCCGGGTAGCCGAAGGAGTACCGGGACCCGCGATAGGCCTGGTCGCGGATCATCGCCTCGGTGTCCCCGTCCCCGCCGAGCCCGAGCTCGGCACGCACCCGTGCGTGCCAGTACTCGGCCAGCGCCTCGGTGAGCTGCACGCTGAGGCCGTGCAGCTCGAGGTAGTCGCGGTAGGCGTCCGCGGCGAACAGCCTCGCGGTCGCCGCCGCCACCGACGAGCCCATCGTGACCAGCTGCAGGGCGATCACGTCCGGGCCGAGCGCGGCCACCTCCTCGGCGTCGCGGAAGAAGTCCGCCAGGCACAAGCGCCGGTCGCGGGTCTGCCGCGGGAAGTCGAAGCGCGCGACCTCCCGGGACGGCTCGTCCGGGTCGCCGAGGATCAGGCTGTTGCCCTCGGAGTGGCACGGCCAGTAGCCGTAGACCACGGCCGGCTCGACGAGGGACTCGGTGTGGATGCGGTCGAGCCACTGCCGCAGCCGTGGCCGTCCCTCGGTCTCCACGAGGTCCTCGTAGCTCGGACCGCCGGCCGAACCGCGCAGGCCCCACTGGCCCATGAACGTGGCACGCTCGTCCAGCCATGCCGAGACGTCGGCGAGGGTGAGTCCCTTCACCACCCGGCTCCCCCAGAACGGCGGGGTCGGCACCTGCACGTCCGCGCCGCGCGCGACGTCGGAGCGGCGGAGGTCTGGACCGGATTGGGAACCGTTCCCAATACGGTCCGCGCGGGGTTTCGCGACCACCCGGCGGCGGCGCGGCTCGGGCAGGGTCGCGCCCGCCTCGCCGCGCTTTATCGCGGCCACCCTCTCCATCAGCGCGAGACCCTCGAACGCGTCCCGGGCGTAGCGCACCTCACCGGCGTAGAGGTCGTTCAGGTCCTCCTCGACGAAGGCGCGGGTGAGGGCGGCGCCGCCGAGCAGGACCGGGAAGTGGCTCAGCCCGCGCTGGTTGAGCTCCTCGAGGTTGTCGCGCATCACCACGGTCGACTTCACCAGGAGCCCGGACATGCCGATGGCGTCGGCGTTGTGGGCGATCGCCGCCTCGATGATCGCGCTCACCGGCTGCTTGATGCCCAGGTTCACCACGGTGTAGCCGTTGTTGGTCAAGATGATGTCGACCAGGTTCTTGCCGATGTCGTGGACGTCGCCCTTCACCGTGGCGATCACCATCGTGCCCTTGCCTCCGGTGTCGGCCTTGTCCAGGTGCGGCTCGAGGTAGCGGACGCAGGTCTTCATCACCTCGGCGGAGTTCAGCACGAAGGGCAGCTGCATCTCCCCCCGGCCGAACAGGTCGCCGACGACCTTCATGCCGGCGAGCAGGTCGTCGTTGATGATGTCGAGCGCCGGCTTGGCGCGCAGGGCCTCGTCGAGGTCGGCCTCGAGCCCCTTCGGGTCGCCGTCCACGATGCGCCGCTGCAGCCGCTCGTTGACCGGCAACGCGGCGAGCTCGGCCGCGCGGGCCTCCCGGGTGGAAGCGGCGGTCACGCCCTCGAACAGCTCCAGGAACCGGGTGAGCGGGTCGTAGCCCTCGCTGCGCCGGTCGTAGACGAGGTCCTCGGCCACCCGGCGCTGCTCCTCCGGGATTCGGGAGATCGGCACGATCCGCGCGGCAGGGACGATCCCCGAGTCGAGACCGGCTTCGACGCACTCGTGCAGGAACACCGAGTTGAGCACCTGCCGGGCGGCGGGGTTCAGCCCGAAGGACACGTTCGAGACGCCCAGCGTGGTGTGCAGGCCCGGGTACTTCGCGGTGAGCCGGCGGATCGCCTCGATGGTCTCGATCGCGTCCCGGCGCGTCTCCTCCTGTCCCGTGGCGATGGGGAAGGTGAGGCAGTCGACGATGATGTCGCCGATCTCGAGCCCCCAGTCCTCGGTGAGGGCACGGATCAGCCGCTCGGCCACGCGCACCTTCCACTCGGTGGTTCGCGCCTGGCCCTCCTCGTCGATGGTCAGGGCCACCACGGCGGTGCCGTGCTCCTTCACCAGGGGCATCACCCGGGCGAAGCGTGACGTGGGCCCGTCGCCGTCCTCGTAGTTCACCGAGTTGATCGCGCAGCGCCCGCCGAGTCGCTCGAGGCCGGCCTGGAGCACGGCCGGCTCGGTGGAGTCGAGCATGATCGGCAGGGCGACGGCGGTGCCGATGCGCGAGGCCAGCTCGGCCATGTCGGCGGCCCCGTCGCGTCCGACGTAGTCCACGCACAGGTCGAGCAGGTGTGCCCCGTCACGGCTCTGCTGCTTGGCGATCTCGAGGCAGTCCGACCAGTTCTCCGCGAGCATCGCCTCCCGGAACGCCTTCGACCCGTTGGCGTTGGTGCGCTCCCCGATGGACAGGTAGGCCGTGTCCTGGCGCAGAGGGACCTCGGCGTACAGGGAGGCGACCGCGGAGGTGGGCACGGGCGTCCGGGGCTCCGGCGCCCGCCCGGCGACCGCGTCGGCGAGCAGCGAGATGTGGGCCGGGGTGGTCCCGCAGCAGCCGCCGACCAGGCTCAGCCCGAACTCGGAGGTGTACTGCTCCAGGTAGCGCACGAACTCTTCGGGCCCCATCGGGTACACCGCGCCGTGCGGGCCGAGTTCGGGGAGGCCGGCGTTCGGCATGCAGACCAGCGGGATCGTCGCGGAGCGGGACAGGTGCCGGAGGTGCTCGCTCATCTCGGTCGGCCCGGTGCCGCAGTTGAGCCCGATCGCGTCGATGCCGAGCGGTGCGAGCGCGGTCAGGGCAGCGCCGATCTCGCTGCCGAGCAGCATGGTGCCGGACGTCTCGACGGTGACGTTCACGAAGATGGGCAGGTCGAGGCCGGCGGCCTCGCGCGCCCGCCGGGCGCCGTTGACGGCAGCACGGGTCTGCAGCAGGTCCTGGCAGGTCTCGATCTGGAAGCCGTCCACCCCGCCGGCGACCATCGCCTCCGCCTGCTGGAAGTAGGCGTCACGGAGGGCCGCGTAGGGAATGTGGCCAAGGCTCGGCAGCTTCGTGCCCGGCCCCATGCTGCCCAGGACGAACCGGGGACGGTCGGGGGTGCCGGCCGCGTCGGCGGCCGCCCGCGCCACCCGCGCGCCGGCCCCGGCGAGTTCGGCGATCCGGTCGCTCGCGTCGTACTCCGCGAGCGCTGAAAGGTTCGCGCCGAACGTGTTGGTCTCGATGCAATCCGCTCCGGCTTCGAGATATGCCGCGTGGATGGCGCCGACCACGTCGGGACGCGTGACGTTCAGCACCTCGTTGCAGCCCTCCAGGTTCTGGAAGTCCGCGAGCCCGAGGTCGTACCCCTGCAGCATCGTGCCCATACCTCCGTCGGCCACCAGGACGCGGGTCGCCAGGGCCGAGCGCAGATCGCGGGTCATGGGGAGCAGAATAGGCGAGTCGGCCTACAGTGGTCGCCATGGCAGAGGCTCGTGGGCTCAGGGGGCTCCGGAATCCGGCGGTGATCGCGGCGTTCGGTGGCTGGAACGACGCCGGCGAGGCCGCCAGCGGCGTGATCGACCACCTGGTCGACACCTACTCGGCCGAGCTCGCCTTCGCGATCGATCCGGAGGAGTTCTACGACTTCCAGGTGAACCGTCCCACGACGCGCCTGGTCGACGGCGTGCGCACCGTCGAATGGCCCACCACAGAAGTGCTGGTGGCACGGCTGCCGGACCGCGACCTGGTGCTGATCGGGGGACCCGAGCCCAACTACCACTGGCAGGAGTACGTGGCCCGCCTGTTGTCGATGCTGCGGTCGGTCCAGCCGGAGATCGTGGTGCTGCTCGGCGCCCTACTCACCGACGCGCCGCACACCCGCCCGGTGCCGGTGAGCGGTACCGCCAGCACCCAGGAGCTCGCCAACGAGCTGGGCCTGGAGCTGAGCGACTACGAGGGCCCGACGGGCATCGTGGGCGTGCTGTCGTACGAGTGCGACCGGGCCGGCCTGCCGGTGGTGTCGATGTGGGCCTCGGTGCCGCACTACGTGGCGGAGCCGCCCAATCCGAAGGGGACGCTGGCGCTGCTCACGCGACTGGAGGACGTGCTGAACCTGCCGATCGACTCCGGTGAGCTGCCGCAGGAGGCCGCGAACTGGATCGAGCAGGTCAACGAGCTGGTGTCCGACGATCCGGACATCTCCAGCTACATCACCGCTCTCGAGGAGCGCAGGGACGAGGCGACTCCCCCGCCCAGCGGGGACGCGATCGCCGCCGAGTTCGAGCGCTACCTGCGTCGCCGCGACCGCCGGCGAGGCTGAGCCGGTCAGGCGGCCGCACGTTTCGCTGCGTCCTCCTCCTGCCGGCGGCGGTACAGCGCGGGCTCGCTGACGGCGACGAGTGCGACGAAGACGACGGCGACCCACCACGCCAGCAGGATCCACACGACCAGGGCCCACAGGTAGATCAGGGCCTTCACCACGTAGTACACCGGCGTGGGGAGCGGCAGGGTGGCCCTCGGCGACATGAACACTCCCCAGGCAACGACGACGACGCCCGCGATGAATCCGCCCATCTCCCAGCGTCCGTTGACCCCCGGGATCAGGAACGAGACGGCGCCGCACCCCGCCCAGGCGAGGAGCTCGGCGAGGAAGCCGAGGGCGTAGAGCGTCCAGCGCCCGGCGTTCATGCGGTGACCTCCTGGGCCTGGGACTTCAGGGCCCGCACCATGGCGTCCGGGTCGTCAGCGCGGTAGACCGCTGACCCGGCCACGAACGTGTCGGCGCCCGCCTCGGCACAGCGCTCGATCGTCTCCGGGGAGACCCCCCCGTCCACCTGCAGCCAGATGTCGCCGCCGTGCTTGTCCAGCAGTGCGCGGGTCCGCCGGATCTTCGGCAGCATCACGTCGAGGAAGGATTGCCCGCCGAACCCGGGCTCCACCGTCATCAGCAGGACCATGTCGAGTTCGGGCAACAGGTCGTCGTAGGGCTCGATCGGGGTGGCCGGGCGCAGCCCCATCGACGCGCGCGCCCCCAGCGAGCGCAGTTCCCGCGCCAGCCGGACGGGGGCGTCCGACGCCTCGACATGGAAGGTGACCGACTCCGCGCCCGCCTCGGCGTAGCCCGGCGCCCAGCGGTCGACCTCGGCGATCATGAGGTGGATGTCGAGCATCTGCGTGGTCATCGCCCGGACGCACTCCACCATCGGCAGGCCGAAGGTGAGGTTGGGGACGAAGCGGTTGTCCATCACGTCGAGGTGGATCGCATCGGCGCTGGGGATGCGGGCGATCTCGTGGCCGAGGTCGGCAAGGTTGGCATTGAGGATGCTCGGCGTGATTCGGATACCCACGACGAGAAACCTACCGTCCGCGGCGACGCAGCAACGCCAGGAACATGGCGTCGGTCCCGTGTCGGTGGGGCCACAACTGGACCGTCTGCCCGGCCGCACAGTCCGGCACCTCGGCGAGGTGAGCCGGAGCGTCCAGCAGCTCGACACCGCCCGCAGCGACCGCTGCCGAGACGACGTCGGCGGTCTCGGCAGGGTGCGGCGAGCAGGTGACGTACGCGACCACGCCGCCCGGCACGGTCGACTCGATCGCGCTGGCGAGCAGCCGGTGCTGGAGCGCGACCAGCCCGGGCAGGTCGGACGGCGTGCGCCGCCACCGGCTCTCGGGCCGGCGTCGCAACGCCCCGAGCCCGGTGCAGGGCACGTCGGCGAGCACGCGGGCGAACGAACCGGTGCGCCACGCCGGACGGGTGCCGTCCGCCACCAGCACGACCGGCGCGTCCGGCTCGGGATAGGCGCGCAGGTTGGCGGCGACCAGCGCCGCACGGTGCGGTTGCAGTTCGCCGGCGACCAGCCGGGCTCCCCGCTGCCGCGCCAGTCCGGCCAGGAGCGCCGACTTGCCGCCCGGACCCGCGCACAGGTCCAGCCACGGCCCGTCGGGGGCCTCCGCCCGGGCGAGGGCGAGGGCGACCAGCTGCGAGCCCTCGTCCTGGACCCCTGCCCTGCCCTCGGCCACCGCGGCGACTGCGGCGGGATCGCCGTCCCGGCTCGCGCCGTAGGGCGACCACCGGTCGGGCTCACCGCCGAGCTCGGCCACCTCGGCCAGGCCGGGCCGCACCACGAGGTTCGGAACCGGCGCCACGTTGTCGGCGGCGAGAGCGGCGGGCAGCTCGCCGACGGGAAGCGCCCGCGACCACGCCTCGACGATCCAGCGCGGGTGTGACGTCGCCAGCGCGAGCCGGCCGAGCTCGTCCTCCCCTTCGCCGAGCAGCTCCAGCCAGCCCTCGCCGTCGCGCTCGGCGACACGCCTCAGCACCGCGTTCACCAGGCCCGCCACCCGCTCCCCGACCTCGAGGGCTGCCAGGTCGACGCTGGTGGCGATGGCGGCGTGGGTGGGGACCCGCATCCCCAGCAGCTGGTGGGTGCCCAGCCGGAGGGTGTCGACGACCGCCGGCTGGAGCGTGCGGAGCCCACGTCCGGCGGCCCGCTCGAGCACGCGGTCGTAGACCCCCATCGCGCGGCACGTGCCAGCCACCAGCTCGGTGGCGAACGCCGCGTCCTGCGGCGCGAGCGCCCCCCGCAGGCGGGCCAGCTCCAGGTTGGCGTAGGCCCCGTCCGCCGAGACGGCACGGAGCACGCGGTAGGCGGTCGTCCGGGCGGCGTCACGACGGCGCGGACGCGGCGCCCTGCTCACTCGAACCTGCCGGGCCCGCGGAGCCCGCGTCCCCAGTCGGCGCCGGCCAGGACGCGCCTGCCTGCCGGTTGCACCGCCAACAGCTCGAGGAGTCCGTCGCCCGTTCCGGCGACGACGCGGCGCTTGTCGGCGCGCAGTGCGCCCGGATCGAGCGGCTCGCCCTCGACCGGTCGGGCCGCCAGGACCCGGAAGCGCTCGCCGGCGAAGTGCGTCCAGGCAACCGGCGAGGGGTTGTTGGCACGCACCTGGCGCGCCAGCTCGATCGCTGGACGGCTCCACTCCAGGCGGGCGGCCTCGACGGTCAGCTTCGGGGCCGTCGTCACTCCGTCCGCCGGCTGTGCGACCCCGCGGACGGTGCCCGCATCGAGCCGGTCGAGGGTGTCGACGAGCAGCTCCGCCCCGATCTGCGCAAGAGCCTCGAGGGCATCACCGGCGCTCTCCTCCGACCCGAGCGGGTAGCGCCGCGTGGCGAGGACCGGGCCGGCGTCGAGCTCCTCGACCAGTTCGATCACGCTGACGCCGGTGACCTCGTCGCCGGCGAGGATCGCGTGCTGGACCGGGGCGGCCCCGCGCCAACGCGGCAGCAGGGAGAAGTGGACGTTGACCCACCCGTGCGGGGGCAGGGCGAGCAGGGGGCGCGGGATGAGTCCGCCGTACGCGACGACCGGGCAGCAGTCGGGGCGCAACTCCGCGAGCCGCGCGGCCAGCTCCGGGTCGCCGGCCCGGGCGGGACGCAGGATCTCGATGCCGTGCGCGTGGGCCAGCTCGGCGACCGGGCTCGGCACCGGGCGGCCGCTGCGGCCCTTGGGGGCGTCCGGACGGGTGAGCACGGCGACCACCTCGTGGGCGGAGTCCAGGACGGCGGCAAGGATGCCGGCGGCCACGGCGGGAGTGCCGGCGAACACGAGACGCATGCGGCGCAGCCTAACGCGTCCCCGAGAGTCGTTCAGGCTCGGGGAAGGGGGCGCAACCTCAGCGCCAGGGAGCGGGTGGCGAGGCCGAGGTCGAGGTCGGCGACCAGGAGCCCCGGCTGCCCATGCGGCTGCCATGCGTGCAGCGTGCCATCGGGTCGCGCGATCGCCGAGGTGGTGGGGGCACCGTCGACGGCGCACGTGACCGTGGCGAACCAGCACGTGTTCTCCGCCGCCCGGCACAGCACCGCCGCCTCGTGGAAGCTGTTGTCCGCCTCGGCATAGCCCACCGGGCGGTGCCCACCCGGCTCCGGCTCGGAGTAGTGCGGGTGCAGGACGAGCCGCGCTCCCTGGCGCACCACGTCGCGGACCGTCTCGGGATACCGCCACCCCTCGTGGCAGATGACCACTCCGAACGTCAGGTCGCCGACGGTGAACACCCGGCGCTCGGCCGCCGGCTCGTAGAGGTGGTCCTCGCTCGGGTCGAGCTGGACCTTGTCCTGCCAGCCCAGCGGACGCCCGTCCGGCCCGACCACCAGAACGGCGATGCGCAGCTTTCCGCCGACGAACCGCTCCGTGCCGAGAACGACGGTGATGCCGGCCCTGGCCGCCGCGTGCGCCACCCGCTCGTGGGCGGCATCGAGCCAGTCCGGGTCGGCGGGCATCACCGGGGCACCCAGCGCGCGGTAGCCCGGCACGAAACACTCCGGAAAGCAGACCAGGTCCGCGCCCGCGCCAGCCGCCTGCGCGATGGCCGTGCACGCTGCAGACACCGAGGCCTCCCCGGACTCGGGGAAGGCCAGGTTGGCCAGGGCGATCCTTCTGCTGGTCACGCGGGCATGCTAGCCCCGATCAGGAAAGCACCTGCGGGTCGACCCGGACGCGGAGCGGTGCGTCCTTGCGGGCCGCTCGCACCGACAGCAGCGTTCGCACCGCTGCCACCAGCTCGCCGGCGTCCCCCAGCCGCGCACGGAGGGTGACGCGCGCCAGCGGGTCGTCCCCGGCGAGGTCGAAAGGGCCGAGCACGTGGACGCCGCGCGGCAGCTCGAGCCCGGCCAGCGCGGCCTCGAGAGCGCCCGGTGGCCCCTCGACCGTCAGCAGCTTCACCGCCGGCGGGAAGCCCGCGTCCGCCCGCTCGGCGAGCTCTCGCTCCGCGTAGCCCACGGGGTCCAGCCGGAGGAGGGCCTGCACCTCGCGAAGGCCGCCGTCGGCCACCGCGATCACGGTGCCGCCTTCGGCGCCGGGGCGCACGAGCGCCGTGACCGCCAGCCAGCGTCGCAGCGCCTCCTCCCCCGCCCTCAGCTCCGGCCTGCCGAGCATGAGCTCCGCGTCCAGGAGCACGGCGGCGGCGTACCCGCCACTCGCCGGCGGGGCGGCCCCGGGCGTCGCGAGCACGAGGGCTGGTTCGGCACCCACCGCAGCCAGGGGCTTGTCGGCGCTCGCCTGCAGCACCGGGGTACCAGGGAAGGCCTTGCCGAACTCCTCCGCGGTGCGGACCACCCCGACGACGGGTGTGCGGAGCCGGGCTCCCCCGCACTCGCGGCACCGCCAGGGTGTCAGCAGCGGCCCGCACCAGCGGCAGAGCGGGCGCGCCGGGCCGGACACCTGCCCGGCCGGGAGTTCGAGCCCCTGCCCGCAGGTGGGGCACCGGGCCGGCGTGCGGCATTCGCTGCAGACCAGGACGGGAAGGTAGCCCGCGCGTGGCACCTGCACCAGGACCGGGCCGGACGCGAGGCCGGCACGCACCACCGTGAACGCGTCGTGCGGCAGGCGGGCGGTGGCGGCGTGCGGGTCGCGCACGCTGTCCGCCGTGGTGGTGCGGACGGCCGCGGCGCGGCGGCGTGCCTCCACGGGCGGCAGCTGGAGTCCGGCCAGCCAGGAGCGCGCGACCAGCTGCTGCACCTCGGCGGTGCGGGCATGGGCGGCCAGGAGCAGGCCGCAGCCGGCCGCATGCGCGCGCAGCGCGGCCACCTCGCGGGCGTGCCAGTACGGCGCGTGCGGTTCGGACCAGGCGTCGTTACCGTCGTCCCAGAGGGCGACGAGGCCGAGGGTGCGGACCGGGGCGAACACGGCGGCCCTGGTGCCGAGAACGAGCCGGACGCCTCCGCGTACCACGGCAAGGAAGTTGCGGTAGCGGGCGGCCGGACCGGCGTCGGCGGACAGGGTGGCGAACGTCCCGCGACCGAACCGGCGGACGGCGGCCTCGGTGAGTTGGGCGAGGTGCCGGGCGTCGGGTACGAGCAGGAGTGCCCCGCGGCCTCCGGCGAGGGTCGCCGCCGCTGCCTCGACGAAGCCGGCGGCCCAGTCCCCTGCCGGCGAGGTGCCCGGCAACACCGTCCAGGCAGCGCGGGGGCGTCCGCCGCCGGCGAGGCCATCGAGCAGGTGCTCCGCGCCCGGGTAGTTGGCCAGGCACACCGGTGCCGCCCCGGAGGCGTCCGGCTGAGGATGGACGGGCGGGGCGGCCTTCTCCGTGGCGGCGTGCCGGGGCGGCACCGCCGTCCGCACCACATCGGCGAAACTCCCCGCGTAGTGATCGGCCACCGCCCGGATCAGCTCGACCACGTCAGCGGTGAGTACCGGCTCCGGCGACACGACCCGCTGGAGGCTGCTCAGGCCGGTGCGCTCGCCGGCCTCCGTTCGCTCCAGCACGAAGCCGTCGCGGAGTTGGCCGGCGAACCGGACCTTCACGCGGACCCCGGGCTGCGCCTCCGCGTCCAGCTCCTCGGGGACCGCGTAGTCGAACGGCCGGTCCAGGTGTGCCAGTGGCAGGTCGACCGCCACCTTCGCCACCGGTCGTTCCATGGGTGGCATCGTAGGGCGCGACCCCGACACCGTCCGCTCCACGCCGCAAGCTGTGAGTTGAGCCGTGACATCACGGCTCAACTCACAGCTTGCGAGGATGGTCAGCCGCGGACGGCGGCGGCGAGGGCGTCGGCGCGGTCGGTGCGCTCCCAGGTCATGGCGTCGAGCTCACGTCCGAAGTGGCCGTAGTTGGTCACCTGGGAGTAGATCGGACGGATCAGGTCGAGGTCGCGGATGATCGCCGCCGGGCGCAGGTCGAACACGTCAAGGACCGCGGCGGTGATCTGCTCGACCGGCACCTTCTCGGTGCCGAAGCACTCGGTGTAGAAACCGACGGGATGGGCCCGCCCGATGGCGTAGGCGACCTGCACCTCGCACCGTTGCGCGAGCCCGGCCGCGACCACGTTCTTGGCGACCCAGCGCATCGCGTACGCCGCCGACCGGTCGACCTTGGACGGGTCCTTGCCCGAGAAGGCGCCGCCGCCGTGGCGAGCCATGCCACCGTAGCTGTCGACGATGATCTTGCGGCCGGTGACGCCCGCATCGCCCATCGGGCCGCCCACCACGAACTTGCCGGTCGGGTTCACGTGCACCTTCAGCCCGTCGGCGCCGATCGGGTACCGCGCGAGTACCGGCTCGATCACCCGCGCCCGGATCTCGGCGGTGATGAGGTCATGGCCGGCCCACTCGCGGTGCTGGCTCGAGACCACCACGGTGTCGACCCGGACCGGACGGTCCCCGTCGTACTCGATCGTCACCTGGGTCTTGCCGTCGGGGAGCAGGAAGTCGACCTCGCCGCTCTTGCGGACCTCGGCGAGGCGCTCGGCCAGACGGTGCGCGATGTCGATCGGCAACGGCATCAGGGTCGCGGTGTCGGAGCAGGCGTAACCGAACATCAGTCCCTGGTCGCCGGCGCCCTGCGCGTCCAGCGCGTCGACCGAGCCCTCGTCCCGCTCCTCCTCGGCGTGGTTGACGCCCTGGGCGATGTCCGGCGACTGGACGCCGAGCGAGACCAGCACGCCGCACGAGTTGCCGTCGAAGCTCTTCTCGGAGGAGTCGTAGCCGATCTCGACGATCCGCTTCCTGGCGAGCTGGTCGACCTCGGCGTAGGCGTTCGTGGTGACCTCGCCGGCGACCACGACGGTGCCGGTGGTGACCAGGGTCTCGACCGCCACGCGGGACGCCGGGTCCTGGCGCAGCAACTCGTCCAGAACCACGTCGGAGATGGAATCGGCCACCTTGTCGGGGTGGCCTTCGGTAACGGATTCGGAGGTGAAGAGCCGGCTCACTCGGCATTCCTTTCGCGGACGCTCTCGGCGGCGTCGAGGATGGCGTGTGCCACCGTCGTCTTGCTGCCAGCCACCCGTCCGACCACGCCGGACGCGCCGAGCAGCACCACCTGGTTGTCGGGAGAGCCGAACACGGCACCCCCCAAGACATTGTTCAGCACCAGCAGCTGGCAGCCCTTGCGCGCCAGCTTCCTGGTGCCGAGGGCGATGAGTTCGGCCTCGTCGGTGGCCGTCTCGGCGGCGAAGCCGACCACGACCTGGCCGGAAGGGCGACGCGCGGCCAGGCCGGCCAGCACGTCCGTGGTCTGGGTGAGGTCGAGGCGGAGGCCCTCGTCGCCGGATTTCTTGAGCTTCGTCGCGCTCGGGGCGACCGGGGTGAAGTCGGCCGGCGCGGCCGCCATCACCAGGAGATCGGCGCGATCCGCCGCCTCGTCCATGGCAGAGGCGAGGTCGGCGGTCGACTCCACCGGGACGACCGTCACGCCGGCCGGGGTGTCGATCCCGAGGTTCGCCGCGACCAGGGTCACCTCCGCACCGCGCTGGACGGCGGCGCGCGCCAGAGCCACGCCCATCCGGCCGGAGGAGGAGTTGCCCACGAAGCGCACCGGATCGAGGTGCTCACGGGTGCCGCCGGCGCTGACCACGACCCGGCGTCCGGCCAGGTCCTGTGCGGCCATCGCCGCCGCCGCGGCGGGCTCCGCCAGCACGGCCAGGGCGCTCGCCTCGATGTCCTCGGGCTCCGGCAGGCGTCCCGGACCGGAATCGGCACCGGCGAGCCTGCCCTCGGCGGGACGCAGCACGACCACCCCGCGGGAGCGGAGCGTGGCCACGTTCGCTCGGGTGGCCGGGTGCTGCCACATCTCGGTGTGCATGGCCGGCGCCATCACCACCGGGCAGCTGGCGGTGAGCAGCACGTTGGTGAGCAGGTCGTCGGCGCGTCCGGTCGCGGCGCGGGCCAGGAGGTCGGCCGTTGCCGGCGCGACCAGCACCAGATCGGCCGCACGGCCGAGCTTGACGTGGTTCACCTCGGACGCGTCCGCGAGGACCGACGTCGGGACCGGACGCCCGGACAGCGCCGCCCAGGTGGTCTCGCCCACGAAGGCCAGCGCGTTGGCGGTCGGGACGACCTGCACCTCGTGGCCGGCCTCGGTGAGGCGACGGAGGAGGATGCAGGCCTTGTAGGCGGCGATCCCCCCGGCCACGCCGAGCACGATCCGGCTCATCGCGCCGGGCTCAGCCCAGGTCGTCGGTGCCGAACGGGTCGAGGGAGAAGTCCGGATCTCCGGCCGCCTCCGCGCGCGCCGCGGCCTCGGCCTCGGGATCGATCTGGGTGCACTCGAGCACGCCGGCGTTCACCTCTCGCAGCGCGATCGACAGCGGCTTCTCCTGGATGCCGATGTCCACCAGGGGGCCGACGTTCTCGAGCAGGCCCTCGCCGAGCTGGGAGTAGTAGGCGTTGATCTGCCGGGCACGCTTGGCAGCGAACAGCACCAGCCGGTACTTCGAGTCGACCCGGGTCAGCAGGTCGTCGATCGGCGGGTTCGTGATCCCCTCGGGAGTGTGAGTGCTCAAATTCAGGCTTCCTGATTCGAAAGAATGCGGCCGCGGGAACGCGCAGCCGTCACAGACCCAACAACTCTACCAACTGCCCCACCGCAGTGCCCAAATCGTCGTTGACCACGACGTGGTCGAACTCGCTCGCTGCGGCCAGCTCCGACTCGGCAGTGCGGAGCCGGCGCGCCATCTGGGCCTCGGTCTCCGTACCGCGGCCGACGAGGCGCTCGCGCAGGGTGTCGAAGCTCGGGGGGGCGATGAACACCAGCCGCGCGTCGGGGATCAGCCGGCGGACCTGGCGGGCACCCTGCAGCTCGATCTCGAGGATCACCCTGCGTCCCGCCGCCACGGCGGCCTTCACCGGGGCGGACGGCGTGCCGTAGCGGTCGGTGCCGTGCACCAGTGCCCACTCGAGCAGGCCGTCGCCGGCGATGAGCTCGTCGAACTCCTCGTTGCTCACGAAGAGGTAGTGCTCGCCGTGCACCTCGCCGGGGCGCGGGGCGCGCGTCGTCGCTGAGACGGAGACCCAGAGTTCTGGATGTTGCTCGCGGAGGGCTCGCACCACCGTGCCCTTGCCCACCGCGGTCGGACCGGAGATGACGGTGACGTCACCTTTCACTGAACTCGGCCTTCAGGCCGGCCACCTGGTGCCGGCCCAGTCCGCGGATGCGCCGGTTCGGCGCGATGTCCAGGCGGGCCATGACCACTCCGGCCCGCTTCTCCCCCACCCGGGGCAGAGCCTTCAGCAGGTCGACGACCTTCACGTGGGCGAGCACGTCATCCTCCGCGGCCACGTCGAGGGCCTGGCTGAGGCTGATGACGCCGGTGCGGACCTTGGTCTTGAGTTCTGCGCGACGGCGCCGCGCTTCGGTGGCCGCGGCGCGCGCGGCTTCCAATTGCTCGGTGGTGAGCTGCGGGATGGTCACAGGTGTGCCTTCGTCTGGGATGTGAATGACTGGCCTTGCAGCTTCAACCTAGCGGGCTGCGACGGCCCCCGTCACCCGAACACAAATCTTCGGCACTAGGAGTCTTGTACGAAGTTCAGTTGGTGGCGCGGCTGAGCAGCTCGGCCACCTTGCCCTGCAGTGCGGACGCGTCCGGGCCGGCGGAGATCACGCCGCGACCCACCACGGCCAGCACCTGGTCGACGGCCTCGCCGAACAGCCCGGGCAGGTCCTCCATGCGCCCGCCCTGGAACCCGATGCCGGGCACGAGGATCGAGCCGTTGAAGTCGGAGAGGTCGCACCCGAGGCTGGCATGGGTGCCACCCACGACGAGCCCGATGGCCTTCTGGCGGGAGGCGTGGTTGACCTCGGTGGCCGCGTCGATGATCGACTGCACCACCGATGCGTCCTGGGTCAGCGCGAGCTGCACCTGTGCGCCCTCGGGGTTGGAGGTGCGCGCCAGCACGTAGACACCCCGCTCGTAGCGGTGCGCGCGCTCGAACGCCGGAGAGAGGGAGCCGAAGCCCAGGTACGGCGACACGGTGATGGCGTCGGCGGCCAGCGGCGAGCCGTCGCAGAGGTAGGCGTCCGCGTAGGCCTCCATGGTGGAGCCGATGTCGCCGCGCTTCACGTCGAGGATGCTCACGGCCCCGGTGCCGGCGATGTCGGCCAGCACGCGCTCCAGCGCGGCGATGCCGGCCGAGCCGTAGGCCTCGAAGAACGCCGATTGCGGTTTGAAGGCTGCGACGTGGCCGCCGAGTGCGTCCACCAGTGTCCGGGCGCAGCGTTCGGCGCCGGCGGCGCTCACCTCCAGACCCCAGGCGTTCAGCTGGGACGGGTGCGGGTCGATGCCCACGCACAGCGGACCGCGCTCTGCGACCACCTCACGGAGCCGGCGCCAGTAGGTGGTCACGATCGCTGCCTTTCCACGTCGAGGGCATTGATGGCCGCCGGGAGACCCGGCCCGCCGTAGATGAAGCCAGTGTAAAGCTGGACGAGGTCGGCGCCCGCGTCGAACAGCGACAGTGCGTCCGCGGCCGTCATCACCCCGCCGACGCCCATGACGGGCAGGTCGGTCCCCGAGGCGACGTAGTGCACCACCTCGCGGGCACGGACGGTGAGCGGTGCGCCGGACAGTCCGCCGGCCTCCGAGGCCGACCCCTGGTCGGCGTCAGCGATGCCGTTGCGGGCCAGGGTGGTGTTGGTGGCCACGAGTCCGGCCGCACCCGTGTCCTGGCAGGTGGCGAGCACTTCGTCCAGCTGCCCCCACGTGAGGTCGGGCGCGACCTTCACGAAGACGGGCAGGGGCGCACGCCCGCTCTCCGTCTCCGCCCGCGCGGCGAGCGCCGAGGCCTCGGCGACGAGGGCGGTCACCAGCTCGCGCAGGGCGCCGGCGTCCTGGAGGCTGCGCAGGCCCGGCGTGTTGGGGCTGGAGACGTTGACCGCGATGTAGTCGGCGTGGGGCGCCAGGGCCCGCAGGGAGATGCGGTAGTCCTCCACCGCGTCCTCGAGCTGCACCACCTTGGTCTTGCCGATCGAGATGCCGACCGGCAACCCCGCGACGCCGTTGCCGCGGTAGACGTTCCGGGCGGCGAGGGTGGCCGCCACGGCCTCGGCCCCGGGGTTGTTGAAGCCCATGCGGTTGATCAAGGCCTTCGAGTCCCGTAGCCGGAACACCCGAGGGCGGGGGTTGCCGGGCTGGGCCTGTCCGGTGACGGTGCCGAGCTCGGCGAAGCCGAAGCCGAGGCCCCGCCAGGCCAGGACCGCGGACCCGTCCTTGTCCAGTCCCGCCGCGAGGCCGACGCGCGAGGGGAAGTCGACGCCGGCGACGGTCGCCGGGCGCCCGCTGCTTCCGGCCAGCAGCCCGGACAGCGCGCGGAGCGCCGGGGTCGACCCGGGCCCGGCCAGCACCTGGATCAGTCGCTCGTGGATGGCCTCCGGGTCACCGCCGTAGCTGGCGAACAGCACCGGACGTACCAGCGCGGCGTAGCCCGCGGTCAGCAGGCCGGCGGGCAGGCCCATCAGTCGAGCGCGGCGAGCTCGGCGCGGACGTCGGCACTCCACGACTGCAGCGACCGGACGCCGACCGTCCCCCGCCGCAGCGCCTCGATGCCCTGCACACAGGCGGAGAGCCCCTGCACCGTGGTCACGCAGGGGACGTCGGCCAGGATGGCCGCCGAGCGGATCTCCCAGCCGTCCCGGCGCGGGTTGCCGTGCTTGGACGAGCCCTGCGGGGTGTTGAAGATGAGGTCCACCTCGCCGTCGAGGATGGCCTGGACGACGGTCTTCTCGCCGTTCGGGCCCGGCCCCTGGGACGCCTTGCGGATCACGGTGACGTCCACGTCCTGCCGTCGGAGCACCTGCGCGGTGCCCTCGGTGGCGAGGACCTTGAACCCCAGGTCGGCCAGCCGCTTCACCGGGAAGATCGCGTGCCGCTTGTCGCGGTTCGCGACCGATACGAAGACCGTGCCGCCGGTGGGGACGGCTCCGAACGAGGCGGCCTGGCTCTTCGCGAAGGCCGTGCCGAACGTCACGTCCAGCCCCATCACCTCGCCGGTCGACTTCATCTCCGGCCCCAGCAGCGTGTCCACCCAGGACCCGTCGGCGGTGCGGAACCGGTTGAACGGCATCACCGCCTCCTTCACCGCGATCGGCGCCGACTCCAGGGTGGTGGTGCCGTCCAGTCCTTCGCGTCGCAACATCCCCTCGGCGCGCAGTTCGGCGATCGTGGCGCCCAGCGAGATGCGGGTCGCCGCCTTGGCCAGCGGGGTGTCGGTCGCCTTGGAGACGAAGGGGACGGTGCGCGACGCGCGCGGGTTGGCCTCGAGCACGTAGAGCACATCACCGAGCAGCGCGAACTGGATGTTCAGCAGCCCGCGGACCCCGACGCCGCGTGCGATCGCCTCGGTCGACTGACGGATCTGTTCCACCACCTCGTTGCCCAGGGTGATCGGCGGGAGCGAGCACGCGGAGTCCCCGGAGTGGATGCCGGCCTCCTCGATGTGCTCCATCACGCCGCCGAGGTAGAGCTCGGTACCGTCGTAGAGCGCGTCCACGTCGATCTCGATCGCGTCGTCGAGGAACCGGTCCACGAGCACGGGGTGCGCGGGGGTGATGTCGGTGGCGCGCTCGATGTAGCCGGCCAGCGAGGCGTCGTCGTAGACGATCTCCATGCCCCGCCCGCCCAACACGTAGGAGGGGCGCACGAGCACCGGGTAGCCGATCTCGTGCGCGATCACCAGCGCCTCGGCCGACGACTCCGCCATGCCGTACTGCGGGGCGGGCAGGCCCGCCTCGGCCAGCAGGTTGCCGAACGCTCCCCGCTCCTCCGCCAGCTCGATCGCCTCCGGAGGCGTCCCGACGATCGTGACGCCGGCGTCCTTCAGCGCCTGCGCCAGCTTCAGCGGGGTCTGGCCGCCGAGCTGGACGATGACGCCCGCCACCGGACCCGCGAGGGTCTCGGCGTGCACGACTTCCAGGACGTCCTCCAGCGTCAGCGGCTCGAAGTACAGCCGGTCGGAGGTGTCGTAGTCGGTGGACACCGTCTCCGGGTTGCAGTTGATCATCACCGCTTCGTAGCCGGCGCCGCGCAGGGCCATCGCGGCATGGACGCAGGAGTAGTCGAACTCGATGCCCTGGCCGATGCGGTTGGGGCCGCTGCCGAGGATCAGCACGGCAGGCTTCGTGCGGGGCGAGACCTCGGTCTCCTCGTCGTAGGAGGAGTAGTGGTAGGGCGTGTGGGCGGCGAACTCCGCCGCGCAGGTGTCGACGGTCTTGTAGACCGGACGGACGCCGAGCGCCCAGCGGACGCCGCGGACCACGTCCGTGGAGAGGTTGCGCAGCTTCGCGATCTGGGTGTCGGCCAGGCCGTGCCGCTTGGCCAGTCGCAGCAGGTCCGCGGTCAGTTCGGGGGCGGTGCGCACCTGCTCGGCCACCTCGAAGACGAGCTGGAGCTGGTCGAGGAACCACGGGTCGATCCGCGTCGCCTCGTAGACCTCGGCCGGCGTGGCACCCAGTCGGTAGGCCTGCATGACCACGTTCAGCCGCCCGTCGTGGGGACGGCGCATGGTGGCCAGCAGTTCGTCGAGCGTCGCCGTGACCGGCGAGGTGAAGTCGAAGCCGGCCTTGCTGTCCTCCAGTGAACGCAGCGCCTTGCCGAGCGCCTCGGTGAAGTTGCGGCCGATGGCCATCGCCTCCCCCACGCTCTTCATGTGCGTGGTGAGGGTGGAGTCCGCGGTAGGGAACTTCTCGAACGCGAACCGCGGTGCCTTGACGACCACGTAGTCCAGCGTCGGCTCGAACGAGGCGGGGGTCTCCGCCGTGATGTCGTTGGGGATCTCGTCGAGGGTGTAGCCGACCGCCACTTTCGCTGCGATCTTGGCGATCGGGAAGCCGGTGGCCTTGGACGCCAGCGCCGACGACCGCGACACCCGCGGGTTCATCTCGATGACGATCATCCGCCCGTTGTCGGGGTTGATCGCGAACTGGATGTTGCAGCCGCCGGTGTCGACGCCGACCGCACGGATCACCGCGATCCCGACGTCGCGCATCGCCTGGTACTCGCGGTCGGTGAGCGTCATGGCAGGCGCCACCGTGATGGAGTCACCCGTGTGCACGCCCATCGGGTCGAAGTTCTCGATCGAGCACACGATCACGACGTTGTCCGCCTTGTCCCGCATGACCTCGAGCTCGTACTCCTTCCAGCCGAGGATGGACTCCTCGATGAGCACCTCCGTGGTCGGGCTGGCGGTGAGACCGCTGCCGGCGATGCGGCGGAGCTCGGACTCGTCGTGGGCGAAGCCCGAGCCGACGCCGCCCATGGTGAACGACGGGCGCACCACCACCGGGTAGCCCAGGCGCTGCGCGGCCGCCAGCACCTCGTCCATGGTGTGGCAGATCGCCGAGCGGGCCACCTCCGGCTGGACGCCAGGCACGTCGAGGGAGGAGACGATCTCCTTGAACTTCTCCCGGTCCTCGCCCTTCTGGATCGCCTCGATGGACGCACCGATCAGCTCCACGCCGTACTTCTCCAGCACGCCGGACTCGTGCAGTGCGACGGCTGCGTTGAGGGCCGTCTGGCCGCCGAGGGTGGCCAGCAGGGCGTCGGGCCGCTCGGTGGCGATCACCTGCTCGAGGTAGTTCGGCTGGATCGGCTCGATGTAGGTGGCGTCGGCGAACTCCGGATCGGTCATGATCGTGGCCGGGTTGGAGTTCACCAGGATCACCCGGAAGCCCTCCTCGCGCAGGACGCGGCAGGCCTGCGTCCCGGAGTAGTCGAACTCGCAGGCCTGGCCGATCACGATCGGGCCCGAGCCGATGACCAGGATGGAGCGGATGTCAGTGCGGCGGGGCATCAGGCGACCCCCTCCGCCGCGGAGCCGGCTCGTCGGGCGACCATCATGTCCACGAACCGGTCGAACAGGTAGGCCGCGTCGTGCGGGCCGGCGGCGGCCTCCGGGTGGTACTGCACCGAGAAGCCGAGCAGCTGACCGTCGGCCGAGCGCAGCTCGAGCCCCTCCACCACGTCGTCGTTCAGGCAGACGTGGGACACCCGGGCGTCGCCCCAGCGGGTCGGGGTGGGGCGGTCGATCGGGGCGTCCACCGCGAACCCGTGGTTCTGCGAGGTGATCTCGACCTTGCGCGTGGTGAGGTCCATGACCGGCTGGTTGATGCCGCGGTGGCCGTACTTCAGCTTGTAGGTGCCGAAGCCGAGCGCACGCCCGAAGATCTGGTTGCCGAAGCAGATGCCGAAGTACGGCAGCCCGGCGTCGAGGACCTGCTCGAGCAGTGCGACGGCGTCATCCGCCGCCGCGGGGTCCCCCGGACCGTTGGAGAAGAAGACCCCGTCCGGGGAGAGCGCACGCACCTGCTCGATGCCCACCGTGGCCGGCAGCACGTGCACCTCGATGCCGCGTTCCGACATCCGGGTCGGGGTCATGTCCTTTATGCCGAGGTCGATCGCGGCGACGGTGAACCTCTTCTCGCCCTGCGCCTCGGTCACCTCCGGCTGCAGGACGGTGACGTCTGCGACCAGGTTCGCCCCGGCCATGGGAGGCACCTGCAGCACGCGCTCAAGGAGCTTCGCCTGGTCGAGTTCGATGGTGGAGATGCCCACCCGCATCGCGCCGCGCTCGCGCAGGTGCCGGGTGAGGGCGCGGGTGTCCACCTCGGCGATGCCGACGACCCCCTGCGCGCGCAGTTCCGCGTCCAGAGAACGGTTGGAGCGCCAGTTCGAGCGGACGCGGGACAGGTCGCGCACGACGTAGCCGGCCACCCAGATCTGTCCGGACTCGTCGTCCTCGTCGTTCCACCCGGTGTTGCCGATGTGCGGCGCGGTGGCGACCACGACCTGGCGGTGGTAGCTGGGATCGGTCAGGGTCTCCTGGTAGCCCGACATGCCCGTCGCGAACACGGCCTCGCCGAAGGTCTCGCCCTGCGCGCCGAAGGAGATGCCTCGAAACGACCGGCCGTCCTCGAGCACAAGGAGTGCCGGGAGCTGCTGGGCGGAGAAGAGGCTGCTGGGCATGGACGTCCTTCTGCTGGGCTGGTGTGGGTCAGCTCGCGGGCCGGCTCGACCTTAGCAAAGGCAGGACGGTCGCCCCCGGGCCGCCCGAGTTCAGGAACCGGGGGCCGGGCTCAGGATCGGGCGGGGCGGGCGTCACGCACGATGGCGCCGAGGACCCCGTTCAGCAGCGCCGGCGAGTCGTCGGTGGACAGCTCGGTGGCGAGCAGCACGCACTCGGCGATCGCGACGGCCGGGTCGGTCTGGGTGTGGAGCACCTCGAAGGTGGCCAGGCGCGCCAGGTTGCGGTCGACACGAGGCATCCGCCCGAGGGTCCAGCCGGACGGCAGGTGGGCGCCGACCAGACCGTCGAGCTCCGCGCGGTGTGCGGTCACGCCCTCGACCAGTTCCGCGGTGAACGGGCGCACCGGAGGGTCGGCCTCGTCGGTGTGCAGTGCCAGCACCTCCAGCGGCGACAGCTCACGCAGGTCGGCCTCGAAGAGGATGTCCAGCGCCCGCTTGCGGGCCTTCGTGCGGGACGGGGCCCGCCGGGCGGCGTCGGTCGGGGTCACTCAGACCCGGCCGAGGTAGCTGCCGTCGCGGGTGTCCACCTTGACGCGCTCACCGGTGGTGATGAACAGCGGGACCTGGATCTGCAGTCCGGTCTCCACGGTGGCGGGCTTGGTGCCACCGGTGGAGCGGTCGCCCTGCAGGCCCGGCTCGGTGTAGGTGATCTCCAGCTCGACCGAGGTCGGCATGTCGATGAACAGCGGGTTGCCCTCGTGGAGGGCGACCGTGGCCACCCCGTTCTCGAGCAGGTAGTTCTTGGCGTCGCCCACCACGTCCTCGGACAGGTTCAGCTGGTCGTAGGTGTCGGTGTCCATGAAGACGTAATTCTCGCCGTCGTGGTACAGGTACTGCATCTCGCGGCGGTCGACGCTGGCGGTCTCGACCTTGGTGTCGGAGTTGAAGGTGCGGTCGACGACCTTGCCGGACAGCACGTGCTTGAGCTTGCTGCGCACGACCGTGTTGCCCTTGCCCGGCTTGTGGTGCTGGAACCAGATCACGGTCCAGAGCTGGCCGTCGAGGTCGAGGACCATGCCGTTCTTCAGATCGTTGGTGGATGCCGTTGCCACTGCCGCCCGCTTTCCTTCGTCTCCAAGTTCGTTCGCGACCGCTCAGTCTAGCCAAGCAAGCGCGAGCCGGGCGAACCAGACCGTCCCGGGAGCCCCCTCCACCGCGTTAACGCCCCCGAGGTTCACGTCCGCCCCCGAAGTTTCGGGGGCGCCTGTGACTTTCGGGGGCTCCTGAATCGGGGCGTGCGCACGTCCGTCATCGCCGCGAAGCCGGGAGTGCCGGGACAGCTCGACGACATCGTGTCGTGATCTGGCCGCCCCTTGCGTCCCCGCTGCCCCGGCCGTCACATGCGGAACCCCGGATGGCCGAATGGCGTCATGACGGCCTCCCGCGCAGGCTCGGGCCGGGTCGTCCGCGGTCCCTGAGCCTGTCGCGATCCGTCCACCCGAGACCGCCGCGGTGACCCGAGTGACGGCTGAGACGAGCCCAGCGGACAGATCACGACAACTGCTGATCGGGCCCGAGAGGGCGTTGTGGGATCAGGGCGTGGGCCTGGCTGCCCGGAGGCCGGCCAGCAGGTCGGCCTTCGCACGGGCGCGCGGCAACGAGTGCTGCTCCATCCAGTCGGCGGTGGCCTCCGATCCTGCCGAGCGCAGGCCGACGATCACCTGGCCGACGACCTCCGGCACCTTGTTCTGGCTCATCTTCGCCTTGCCCTCGAGCCGGGTGATCCGCAGTTCGACACCCACGATGGCCCGCAGCAGGGCCGCCACCTCGGCCGCAGGCAGCGCGTCGACGGAGGCGTCGGAGTGCGCAGCGCTGAGCCGGCGGACGGCCGAGAGCATCCAGTCGGGATCGCGGTGCGCAACCAGCTCACCCCACGCGTGCACGGTCACGTAGTTCCACGTCGGGACGCTCGGCGCGCCCGGCCGGCTCAGCCACCGTGCGTCCACGAAGTCGCCGGGACCGTGGAGGATGAACATGGCCGGCACTCCGCCCCGCTCTGCTGCCGGTCGCCACTGGTCATTGACCAGGGACAGGTGGCCGACCAGGCTGCCGAGCGGGCCGGCGTCGGGGTCGAACAGCATCGGCACGTGGGTGGCCGCGAGGCCGTCCGGCCCGGAGGTCACCAGGTCGCCCGCGGCGCCGGACGCCAACACGTCGGCCACCTGAGCCTCGGTCATCGCGAAGTGTGCGGGGACGTACATCAGGACCGGTTCAGGTGCAGGAAGGCCTGGGCGAGGACGCCCTCGGACGGCGCGGTGACGACCACGGGGGCCGCGAGCCCCTCGAGGAGGACGAAGCGCAGGCTCGAACCCCGCGACTTCTTGTCCAGGCTCATCGTGTCGCGCAACCGTAGCCAGACGCCCTCGCGGTAGCTGGTCGGCAGTCCGGCGAGCTCGAGGACGCTGCGGTGACGGGCGACGAGGTCGGCGTCGATGAGGTCGAGTCCCCGGGCCAGCTCGGCGGCGAACACCATGCCGACGGCGACCGCCTGCCCGTGGCGCCAGGCGAAGTGCTCCTGCCGCTCGATGGCGTGGCCGAGGGTGTGGCCGTAGTTCAGTGCCTCCCGGCCGATGTCCGCGCCGGCGGAGGTGCGCTCCCGCAGGTCGGCGGAGACCACGGCAGCCTTGACCGCCACCGCGCGGCGGATCAGCCTCGCCTGCAGGTCGCTGGCCGGCTCGAGCGAGCGTCCCGGGTCGGCCTCGAAGTCGTCGAGGATCCTCGGATCGGCGATGAAGCCGCACTTGAGCACTTCGGCCATTCCCGAACGCAGTTCGCTGGGGGGCAGGGTCTCCAGGAAGTCGAGGTCGGCCAGGACGGTGAACGGCTCGTGGAACGCGCCGACCAGGTTCTTGCCGGCGGACAGGTTGATGCCGGTCTTGCCACCGACGGCCGCGTCCACCATCGCCAGCAACGACGTCGGCAGCGCCACGTAGCGCACCCCCCGAAGCCAGGTCGCTGCCACGAAGCCGGCGAGGTCGGTGGTGGCTCCCCCGCCCAGGCCCACGATCGCGTCCGAGCGGGTGAAACCGGCGGCCGCCAGGGCCTCCCAGCACCCTTCGAGCACTTCGGCGGTCTTGCCCGCCTCCGCCTCGGGGACACGGATCGCCGTGACCTGCTGATCGAGGCCGGACGTGATCGTGGGCAGCAGGGACGCCAGGCTCGGCGGGTGGATCACCGCGACGCGTTCAACCCCGTCCAGGAACTGCGGCAGCAGGCGGGAGACGCCCGAGCCGACCAGCACCTGGTAGGGCTGGTCGGTGGCGACGTCGATCGGCTCCCAGGTCATCGTCCCGCCCCTCGTTCGGAGATCGCGGCGGCCACCTCGGCGGCGGTCAACCGGTCGGTGTCCACCACGAAGGTGGCCACCGCTGCGTAACAGGGTGCCCTCTCGGCGAGCATGGCGTCCATGCGTTCCCGGATCGCGACCAGGGCGCCCATGCCGAGGCTGTTCATGCCCAGCCGTCGCGTGGCTGTGGTCACCGACGTCCGCAGCCACACCACCGGCAGGTCGCCGAGCGCATCCCGCACCGCGGCCGAGTCGACCGCGCCGCTGCCCAGTGCGACCACCCCGCCACGCCCCAGCGCGGCGAGGGTGACACGCTCCTCGGCCGCGCGATATCCGGCCTCCCCGCCGGCGAAGACCTCCTCCGCCGGAGCGCCGAGGTCCTGCTCGACCAGCGCGTCCACCTCGACCAGGGGCACGTGACGCTGATCGGCGAGCAGGGCGGCGACGGTGGACTTCCCGGAGCCGGGGATGCCGACCAGGACGAGGTCGGGACGGCTCAACCCAGGTTCCGCTCGGCCAGGCGGGCCCGGTAGGCGGCGTGGTTGCGCCGGACCTCGGCGAGCGAGTCGCCCCCGAACTTCTCCAGCGCCGCCTCGGCGAGCACCAGCGCCACCATCGCCTCGGCGACCACACCGGCCGCCGGCACCGCGCAGACGTCCGAACGCTGGTGGTGGGCCTGCGCGGCCTCTCCGGTCGTCACGTCGATGGTGCGCAGGGCGCGCGGCACCGTCGCGATCGGCTTCATCGCTGCCCGGACGCGCAGGACCTCGCCATTGCTCATGCCGCCCTCGGTGCCCCCGGAGCGGTTCGAGAGTCGGTGGACGCCCCCCTGGCCGGGCAGCATCTCGTCGTGCGCGAGGCTGCCGCGGGTGGCGGCGAGGGCGAAGCCGTCCCCGACCTCCACGCCCTTGATCGCCTGGATCCCCATCAGCGCCCCCGCCAGCCGGGCGTCGAGCCGCCGGTCGCCCTGGCTGTGCGAGCCCAGGCCCGGCGGCAGCCCGTACGCCAGCACCTCGACGACACCGCCCAGCGTGTCACCGGACGTCCGGGCGGCCTCGATCTCGGCCAGCATCGCCTCCGCGGCACCGGCGTCGTGGCAGCGGACCGGCGACGCGTCGATGCCGGCGAGGTCGTCGGGGCCGGGCAGGAGCGGAGTCGTGCTCTCCGCCGCCCCGATCCGCACGACATGGCTGAGCACCTGGATGCCGAGCGCCTGCTCCAGGAAGCTCTTCGCCACCTGTCCCAGCGCCACCCTGGCGGCCGTCTCCCGCGCCGAGGCCCGCTCGAGGATCGGCCGGGCCTCGTCCCAGTCGTACTTCTGCATGCCCGGCAGGTCGGCGTGGCCCGGCCGGGGCCTGGTGAGCGCAGCGTTGCGGGCCAGTTCGTCAAGATCCGCGGCGGGCACCGGGTCCGGCGCCATCACGATCTCCCACTTGGGCCATTCGGAGTTGCCGATCAGGATCGCGATCGGCGAGCCGAGCGTCTCCCCGTGCCGGACGCCGGCGAGAACCGTCACCTCGTCGGCCTCGAACTTCATCCGTGCGCCGCGGCCGGTGCCCAGCCGCCGGCGCGCCAGCGCCTCGCTGATCTCGGCGGAGGTCAGCGCGACGTGGGCAGGAATGCCCTCGATCGTCGCGACGAGGGCGCGGCCGTGGGATTCCCCGGCGGTGAGGTAGCGGAGCACCCGGGTCACTTCCCGTTGCACTTGTCGCGGTTGGCCTGCGACGCCTGGCACCACGCCTGGAGCTTGGCCACGTTCGCGTTGTGGTCGTTCAGGTTGTTCGCGAAGGCCGTCTCGCCGGTGTCAAGGTTCACGACGGTGAAGTAGACCCAGTCGCCGTCGGCCGGGTGCAGTGCGGCGTCCATGGCCTTCTTCGTCGGCGACGTGATCGGCCCCACCGGGAGGCCTTTCACGTAGTAGGTGTTGTACGGCGACTTCAGGGCGCGCTCGGCGTCGGTGGTGAACACCCGCCCGGTGATGTTGTTGGCGTACGCGACCGTCGCATCCGATTGCAGCTTCCCGACCGGCCACAGCTGCGGGTCGAGCCGGTTGTAGAACACCCGGGCGATCTTTGGCAGGTCGTCGGGGTTCGGGCCGGCCTCGCGCTGGATGATGCTGGCCATCACCAGCACCTCGTAGGGCGAGTAGCCGAGCGCGTTGGCGGCGTCCCCGAAGTTCAGGTCCTGGGTGACGGTGTTGAAGTTGGTGGTGATCGACTTCAGGACCGATTTGACCGTCGGCTTGTCCGCCAGTTCGTAGGTGTCGGGGAACAGGAAGCCTTCGGCGCCCCGCCTGGCCCACGTGGGCAGGCCGAGCTTCTTCCAGTCCTTGAGCGCCTTCTGGAAGTCCTTCCTGGGCAGGCCCGTCGCCTTCGCCATGGCCGTGACGGCCTCGCTCAGCCGCAGGCCTTCCCGCAGCGTCATTCGGTTGTGCACCTGGTTCTTCGGGTTCAGCAGCATCGCCAGCGCCGTCTTCGCCGGCAACTGGGTGCGCAGGTTGTAGCGCCCGGCCTGGATGCTGGCGGAGTCGGCGTTCGACGCGGCCTCCCGGGTGAACGCCTTCGCGGTCTTGACGACGTCTGCCTGCAGGAGGATGTTCGCGATCTGGGTGGTCGTGGAACCCGCGGGAATGGTCACCTCGACCGGTGCGACGCCCTCACCGATGTAGTCCTCAGCGGTACGGAAGTCCATCCAGGCGTCGTGCGCCTTGGTGTAGAGGAACCAGCCGCCACCGATGAACACCGACAGCGAGAGCAGCACGGCGAAGGCCGAACGGACCTTGTACCAGACCTCCTTGAGGTCAAGCTTCCCGGTCTCGGGGTCCTTGATCTCCCCGGGGAAACGGTTACTCATCCGTCGGAGTCCTTCCTGACCCGGCCGGGAGGACGAGTTCCCCCGGTGCCCGGCCGGTTGTGCGTTCGTGCTGCAGGGCCTGGTCCAAGAGTGCCACGGCGGCCGCCTGGTCGATGACCGGGCGCTGCCGCTTGGTGTTGCGTCCCGCACCGGAGAGCTGCCGGGACGCGGTGACGGTGGTCAGTCTCTCATCGACCAGGCGGATCGGCACGCCGGGCAGGCGGGTCGCCAGCTGCGCGGCGACGTCCCGCATCGCCACGGCCGCGGGCCCCTCCGCCCCTGCGAGATTGCGCGGCAGTCCCAGCACCACCTCGAGCGGCTCGTACTCCGCCACGAGCTCGCGGACCCGGTCGAGGGCGCGCTCGCCCGCTGGCACGGTCTCGACCGGGTGGGCGAGGATGCCGTCGGGGTCGCTCGCCGCCACCCCGATCCTGGCCCGGCCCCAGTCGAGGGCGAGGCGGACGCCGCGCCGCACGCTCAGCCGGCCAGCGCGGTGCGGATGTCGGCCAGCGCCTTCGGCGTCCCGGCCGGGTCCGTGCCGCCGCCC
>JAEVYS010000021.1 GCA_023392635.1 Actinomycetes bacterium
GCGGCCCCCCCCCCCCCGCGGCCGCAACCGTTTCTGCTTCAGCGGCGAGCGCAGCGAGCTCTTGGTGGAGAGCGTCGCCCGGGTTGAAGGTGGGGATGCCAACCTGGAACACGTACTTGTCAAAATCGCGGGCACCGAACAGCCCAACCGCCTGGTACTGGGTTACTTTGTCCAGCAAGGTGCGGGAGTTGAGGATGGCGGTGAGGAATCGGGCTTCCTGCACGCTCGAACAAGACGCCCAGTACAGCTTGTGATCCACAAGGGACTGGTCGCCGTCATCTAGACGTGCCGCAGCAAGCGTGTTTCCACTCTTGGTGTAGACGACACGGTTTGGCTTGATCGGGAGCTGAGCGGATAGCTGGCCGTGGTAGTCCATACGGGTCAGGAGCGCACCGGTCTCGCTGGCAACCCGGCCCTCGACCCAGGTGTCTTCGACTTTGGCCCACCACTCGGCTAGCGCGGAGTGATTCGCAATGCCGGATTCGGTCAGAATGCCGCGGACGGGGTCCACAGGGAGGACAGCTAGCCGAGCACCGAGATGACGGAACGGGGCGATGGTTTCGCCGAGGTGGACGCCGGCAAGGAACCGGTCCTCGACGATCCCCTGCACTGTCGGCATCGACTTCCACGGAGCTTTCTCCTGGCTGCTGCGCGCCGAACGCACTTCGGTTCTGTTCGCACCAGGGGCGAGCGGCCCAACCGGGACAGGTTCGACGAACAACAGCATTCGGGGCACGAGAATCGCGCCCTGCCGGAACAGCCGATCGTACGGGGACGCCGCAATGGTACCTGCGTCGATAGCAGCGATGCTCCGGGGTGCGAGTGGTCTAGCGGCGACACCCCTCCGCGGCGGTGACCAGGGGATGACCACCGTCGGCATGGCGCCAGCTGTCGTCGCGTGCTGGCCCAGAACAACGGATGACGTCATGGGGAAGATCGTTCGGATCGCCGATAGGTCCCAAGGCTGATCGAACGCGACTCGCAGCCCGTCGGATTCGGAGCTGGCCCAGTTGCCGGTCCGGAAGCCGGCGTGAGGCTTGCGCGACAGTGTGCCGAACGGCATAACGAACCCGAACCGGCCACCTTCCTTCAGGTACAACTCGATCGAGCGGGCCACAAACAGGGTCGACAGGTCACGCGCGGACGCGCCAAGCCCACCAGTAAGAAGGTTTCGCGGTTTCGCAAGTTCCTTGTAGCGGCGCTGCATGGACTCGGTCATTTTCGAATACCGCAACCAAGGAGGGTTGCCGACCAAGACGTCCACCTGGTTGTTTGGTCGGGCGAGCCAAACCGGCCGCGCCACATTCCGCACGTAGTACCCCCAGATGCGGTCCCGACGAGTGCGTTGCAGCCCGATCCACGTCTCGAATGTTGCGACCAGCACCTTCTGATCGTCAGGGTCGGTGATTCCACGGCGGGCCAGGATCGGCGTCAACGTCTTTGCCGTGTGCAGACCGGTCTTTGAGAGCTTGTCGGCGGCCTTTAGGACAGCTGCCGCCATCTCGTTGACCAGCTCGTCGAAGAGCGGCCCGTTAGCCCACACAGCTGCCGGGAACACCAGTTCGTCAGCGAAAAGGGATCCCCCGCCGCCTTCGATGAGGTCCTCGGAGTTGGTGGAGATCGTGAGCGCGTGGTCGTCGGTGAACAGGTCCTGGTGCCGTTCCCACTGCAAAGAGTCACCCAGGAAGACCGGGATTCGCAATGCGCGCCGGTCGGTGGCGTTGAGCCTCTCGGTCCCGATCGCCATGAGGTAGGTAACGCGGGCGAGGGTTACCGCGACCGGGTGAATGTCGATCCCGATTACATGCTCGGTGGCGGACACCGCAGCCATACCTGGCCCCACACCAGCAGCATCTGCAGCGGCCAGGTGAGCTTTGACGGCGTGGAACACGAACGTGCCTGAGCCGCACGACGGGTCCAGCACACGCTGGTTGGCCGGATCGGTGACCCTGTCGGCAACCATCGCCTCTGCCAACCAGTCCGGGGTGTAGTACTCGCCCAGGTCCTGCCGGTCACGCTGCTCGATCACGGATTCGTACAGCACCTTTAGCACGTCATGCTCGACAGCCGACCAGTCGAACCGCGCGACCCGACGGGCGACGTCGGCCACCAGCTCGTGACCGCCTGGCAGGTCAACCGGCCAGTCGAAGAAGTCCTGCTCAACCACACCGTGAATCTGCCGACTCGAGAACTGCGCCCCAGACACCAAATCGTCAACGGTCAGGCCAGCGGTGATGTCGAACCCGACGATTGCGTGCGCGATGGCCTCCGCGGTAATCACCAACAGCGTGTGGTTCACGAACAACTTCTCGTCATCTGTGAACGCGTCACCGTACGCGACTCTTAGGAGCTTCGACCACAGTTCCCGCTTCAGCTCAACCTCCGTGTCGCCAGCGGCCGCTGTCAGCATCCCGCGCAACACGGCGTGGTCAAACTGGTGCGCCGGTGACGTGGCGCCCAGCAGCTCCTCGATCGTGGCGAGCGTGGGCTTCACCTGGGTGCGGGTCGCCATGATCGACTCAAGCCATACAACCAGCCGGTCCGCATCGGGCGCCGCTTCGGACAGCTCCAGCGTGGCCACCAGTTCGCAGGCACCGGCCGCGAGCCTGTACAGCCGCCAACTGGTGCCGTCGGTAAGGACCCCAGCGAACGAACCGCCGAGCTCCGCTTCACGTTGCGCCAGATAACCGGCCAACTGGAGTTCGGCGTCGGGAAGCACTTTCCCCTGGCGAAGGTCGCGCTTGACCTCAATCACCAGGTGACCCATTTCGACGTCGATCCGGTGCCGGGTGCCGCCACCAACCTGCGACTCTCGCTTCACGACATCGTGTTCGGTCAAGTTCAGGTCGCCGTGCTCGAGGAGGGTCGCGACGTTGCTCTGAATGTCCGCCTCCGTCTGCAAAGCAGTTCGGGAAGCGATCAAGTTGACAACGTTTTTCACCATCACGGAAGTCATGTGCCACAGCCAATCAGAAGGATTGGCGGCGTGGTGGTCACCGCTCCATGGACTCGCGCGTGAACCCCGATTTCCCTGTGCAGGAGTTGTCGTCGCTGGCTGTACAGGGACCGGATCCGTGACCGACTGGGCGCCCAGTCTGCCCTGGCCGACATTGCTCACATGTAGTACGCGTAGCGCGCCGCCGGGGTCTCGCCGGGGCCGAGGTGCTTCAAGATTCCGCCAATCGACTCGGCCGTTCGGATCGTGATAGGTAGCCGGCCGTCGAGCTGGGTCGCGTTCCAGTTCATCTTCGAGAGCGTGAGCAGCTCCGTTCCGATCTCCATCGCGCTCGACTCTGTGTCCACGAGACGGAACGGGAGTGGGGACGGCACATACATACCGGGGTAGGTCTTGTAGAGCGGCACACTGCCTCGGGTGTACAAGACGTGGCGTTGCTCGCCCAGCGAGAGCATCGTTCCTCGCAGCGGCGGAAACTCTCCGCGGCGGAAGAGACGGACGGAGTCGTTCCGTGGGAGCCAGACCAGTTCCAGCAGGTCGATGTGATTCTCGGCGGCGGCGCCACGAAAACCGCGCTGCTCCGCGTCCGTGAACGACGAAGTCTTGTGCAGCATTACCCTGGCGGGCATCGTGCGGTGCTCACGTCTGTAAGAAGCGAGCGACTGCGCTAACAGAGCCTTCGCATCGGCCTCGGTGAGATGCGGTTGCCGGTCGTCCTTTGATTGCCGGGCCGGTGCGCCGCGAACGATCACCCCATCGCCGCGCTGGTTGAAGACCTGCGCCACGCTGGTCTGCAGGGTGTTTCCCCCGGATTCACGATAGAACGCCACCCCAACGAAGCAGCTCGTCAAGTCGTTCGATGCGCGCGTCATTCGCCAGGGAACGCCGCCGGCCTTGTAGTAGAGCGCGGTGTGAAGGTTCCAGGCCTTAGTTGCCTCGTCCTGTTGCTGACGGCGCTCGCCACGGTCCCTCGGCCTGTAGGTCCCGTCCCACGTCTCGCGACGAATGATCTGGATCGGGCGACTGGTCTTCAACGACCTCGCCTTGAGTAGTGAGTGGAAGTCGACTCCCGCATGTTCAACGCGAGGTTCCGCCCACGGACGGTCAGCGTTGCCGGGGTTGAGTACCTGCTCCGGCAGCACATCAGGGCGACAGACGAGAACTACATCACAGGATGGCTCTTCATTGAGTGCTTGGAGTTCGACGTCGTAGAGCTCGACGGCAGCCTTCACCGCCTCCCGCGGGCTGAGCGTCTCGATCTCACGCAGGGCGTGGGCGGCGATCTGTCGCTCGAGGCGGGTATCCCATACGAGGGTCGAACGGAATCCCACGTTGGTATCGAAGCCTGGGAACGACAAGAACAGTCCCGTGAGGTGACTCTGCTTGGCTGCGATCGGTCCACGGCACTTGTCGAGCCATCGCTTGACGCCGTCGATCGCTTCCCGGGTGCCTATGATCCCCAGCCGGACGGTTCGCGGCGCGGTCAGGTTCGTATCGGCAGGTCCGTAGAACGCAACGCCATGCCGGGGATCGGTGTGCCTGCTGCCGTTCGCGAACTCAAGGTCTGGCTCTTCGAGCAGAGATACTTTCACGGGGACACCTCAAAGAGCACGTTCTCGGGAGCAGTTAATAGACTCGGTTCGGCGACCGGGGCTTGCTTCCACGCGGCGTCATCGATACCTCTGTCGATGCTGAGGGTCGCGATGTCTCCGAAGTCGAGGATTCGTGGGCGAGGCTGCTTGAGGAGGGTGGCCTCGCCGCGCAGGATCGAGGCCCACATCCGCGTTTCCTGACGCACTGCCTGGTGTCGGTCGATCATCTTGATCTTCTTGAGTAGATCGGCGGCAAAGAAGGACTCACTGTGACCATCGCGGGTGAAGTAATAGTCCGGCGTCAGGGCGCAGTACCAGTCGCTGTCCACCCGGAAGAACTGCCAGGAGAGTGCGGCGTGCCGGTAGTAGCTGACCTTGCTCGGATCGTTCTTCTTCGGGTAGCCCTTGAACATCGAGCGCCAGTTCGACCCGCCTGTATTCCACTTCCGGGCCGAGAGATCGTCGGTCGCGCGGACGTACAGGAGGTTGCGACCACGAGCGAAATCGCACTCGTCGCTCAGGTCGTCCCGCAACGCGCGGTTCAGTAGTTGCACTGCGAGCCGCTCGTCGTCCCCAGTTCCGCCAGCAAACTCGGGGAGTTGGTGGACGGTCGGCTCGCCGCGGACTGTGGCACCGAGCCGGGTCTCATCGACGATGCGGAAGGTTAGGAGACGGCCAGCCTTGAGCACAAAGTCGTGGCGCAGTCCGAGATTCTCGATGCGCTGCGCCTCGTAAACCTCGCGAGCACCCGTTGCGGTGGTGGCATACGAGAAGTAGCTGGCGGGAGGTCGCGTGAGCAGGAGGTTCGACTCCAGGACTTCCCGCTTGAACATGGGGGTCGGCGTGTGGGCGCGCCCTTCGGGGTCAGCGACAGCAAAGAGCCGGTCAGTTATGTCACCCTCGAATGACATCGTGCGCTTGTCGAAGTCGACACGACGGTCCGCTCGCCGGGCGGCGTCTGCGAAATAGCTCTGCACGTGGACCCACCACGCATCGGCTTCAGGGTGCGAGCAGACGAGGATGACGGGCTGGTCCGACTTCAGCCAGTACTCAAGATCGCGCTCGTCGCAGATGAAGTGAAAGCGATCGACGGTCTCGCCCGGAAACGGTCGTTTACTCGCCTTGCTCTGGACGAGAATGTGCCGGTTGGATACCTCACCCGTCGACGGGTCGCGAAGCTCAATGCTCCCATCGATTCCCGCGTCCAGCCCGAGCTGGCGCCAGGCATGCCCCATCGCGTTCACGCGCCGATGAATGAGCGCGATACCGGCATCGCCGATCAGCTCGCTATCGCTGAGCTTCTTTCCACTCGCCACTGCGGCTTCCCTCCGGGCCACACGAAGGAACTGAGTCCCCCGTGAGGGATAGCGTATGGCTGACCTCGGACATCCCGATCGAGGAACCCGTGTGCCTGTTCCGCCGGCGGACGCCGTACGCCTCGGAGCGTCTGGGGGATCGAGGTTCTGGCTGAGATTCTCAGGTCTTGCGCGACTTCCATGACCCCACCAACTGCATCGCCAGATCGACGCTCGAGTCCGGCGGATTAGCTGCCCCCCGCTTAACTCTGGATCATGACGAGCGTCGCTGGCTCTTACCAGGTCGCCGAAGGGTCACCAAAGAGTCCGGCCCCAGCCATCAGCTGTGTTCTTGGCTGCCATTGGCGTGGGCGATTGCAGCGAGAACGAGCTGGATGCGCTCGCGATCGAGGCCGGCGAGGTTGCGGCTTAGGTCCACTGGCTGTCCGTCGACGAGCGAGGCTTCGATTCGGAGCAGACGGGTCTCGCCGCAGACAGTCCACCGAAGTTGTCCTCGTTCATCTGCTCGACGTCGGTCCACCACCGAGCCGGGCCGTCGCCTTGCTTAACCCAAGAGCTTGTCCCGGGTTGGCGAATCGGCCCTCACTGGAGCGGATGAGGAGTTCGACGCCAGCCTCAAGCGAACGCGAGCCCTTGGCCGAGCGGCCGAGCGCATTGTGGACGTTGGTCATCGGTAAGGCTGGGTTTCGGAGTCGGCCTTTGTGTGAAGCGAGTCCAGGCGCTGCTCCTGGAGTTGGGCCACCGCCGTCGGTCCCGCTTGGTGTCGTGCGGCGAAGTCGGCTCGCGCGCTCGCTGGCCACGAGGGACCGGCCGCCGCGTTCGATGAGGTCGGCGAGATCTGGTCCGAGTCCCTCCGACGCCGCGCAGTCATCGGAGAGGTCCTCGAGCTTCCGCGCCCACGTCTTCTGAAAGTGGCCGGTGCTCCAGGAGAGCACGGCGATCACGACCACGCCGACGAGCGCTGCCCAGCGTGCGTTGCGGTAGCTGTCGACAATGGCAACTCCGTAGACGATCCAGCGGATCTTCCAGGACAAACCGAGCATCGGACTGCGGGTAGTGAGCTGGCCGGCGACACGGGTGAAGATCTGGACGAAGCGCCAAGGCGCACAGTAGGTCTCGACGACGTTCACCAGACTCGAGTCGTGCACCTGGCAGTGGCCGAGCGCCCGGCTGATGATGGCGCTTGCTTGCCGGTCGCTGAGCTGCCCGTTGCTGACTCGGCGGACGAACTCCGGGCTGACGACCACGACAGTCCTCGAGGGCATGACGACGAGTCCGCCGTCAATCCGTCGGCCGACCCAGATGGACGGCTGGCGGCGTCCGCGCAGCGACGGGATCGGGACGATCGCGGTGAGGATCGTGTCGCGCTGGAAGGCGGCGGCCGAAGTGGCTCCGAACCGCCACCACAGCAGGGGCCAAGTGTTCCGTGCGATCACGAGGGCGATGCCGATGGCAGTTGTCACAGCCAGCACAGGGAGCGAGAGCCCACAGACGACGATCCAGACCAGGCTGCTGAAGATGACGCCGGTGATCTGCGCTGCGGCCCAGGTGCCGCGCCAGCCGTTCACGACTTCACCCCGGACGCCGTGGCCGGCGCGGGCGGGATCCGCGACAGCCGGGTGAGTTCCTTAGCGTCGACCTGGCCGCCGCACAGGTCGGCGATCTCGGCGATGCTGAGGTGCTCGGCGAGCAGCGCGCGAACGGCGTCCGCTGCCGTCTGCTCGGCGGAGTGGACGGCTTCGTCGCGTTCGGCGATCGCGGTCAGGATCTCGACGGCGAGTCCGGCGAGGCGGCGTTCCTGCTCGAGGCGTTCCTTGCGTTGGGCCGACAGCGCCTCGGTGACCCGGCGGCGTGCGTTCTGTTTGAATCCCTGCCTGACCATCGCGGGCTCCTCGTTCGGGGTGTACTCACTCCCTTAAGCCCGCCCACCCGGCCGTTCCGGACACCCCGACAGCCGACGAATCTCAACGAACCCGCCGAGATCGCATCCGGACCATCCCGGGACCATGTAACCAGTAGCCCTCGAAACCCCCGATTTCAGACGTTTTCGAGCATCACACACCTCTGGCATGGACTATCGCCCCTAGTCAGGGCCTCATTGCTCCGATGGCGCGGGAAGCGTAGCAGGAAACCCGCGCGATCGGGTGTCCGAAACGGACGGTTTCGGAGGCTTAAGGGGGTGTGACCATGAGCTTGCACCGGATCACGGCCGGGACGGGGTACGACTACCTCACCCGCCAGGTCGCGGCCATGGATTCCACCGAGAAGGGGCACACCGGGCTGGCGTCCTACTACACCGAGAAGGGCGAGGTTCCCGGACGCTGGGTCGGCTCCGGGATGGCCGGCATCGACGGTTTGGACGCGGGCGATCTGGTCACCGCCGAGCAGATGCTGGCCCTGTTCGGATCGGGCCACCACCCCCTCGCCGCGCAGCGGCAGCGTGATCTGGCCGGGCCGGGGCTGACCGAGAAGGATTATGTGGAGATCACCCGGCTGGGTGAGCCATACCGGGTCTATGCCGGCGACATCAGCCCGTTCCGGGTCGAGGTCGCCCGCCGCCTCGAGGCGCGAAACAAGGCGCGCGGCCTCCCACAGAAGGCGGCCACCGCGATCGAGGACCGGGCCCGGATCCGCTCCCAGGTCGCCCTGGAGATGTTCCGCACCGAGTTCGGACGCGACCCGCTCAACGAGCGTGAACTCGCCGGGCATGTGGCCCGGCTGTCCCGTCAGCAGACCACAGCGGTCGCCGGCTTCGACCTCACCTTCTCCCCGGTCAAGTCGGTGTCGGCGCTGTGGGCGCTGGCCGAACCCGGGCTGGCCGCCAGGATAGAGCGGTGCCACCAGCAGGCCGTCGCGGACGCTCTGGAGTTCATCGAGCAGCACGCCCTGTTCACCCGCACCGGCACCGACGGGGTGCGGCAGGTCGACGTCCGCGGCCTGATCGGGACCGCGTTCACCCACCGCGACAGCCGGGCCGGCGACCCTGATCTGCACACCCACGTGGCGGTCGCGAACAAGGTCCAAACCATCAGCGACGGACGATGGTTGTCGATCGATTCCCGGGTGCTGCACAAGGCGGTCGTGGCCGCCTCGGAGACCTACAACACCGCCCTGGAACGGCACCTGGCCGAGGCGATCGGGGTGCGGTTCGAGGCCCGCGAGGACACCGATCCGCGCAAGCGTCCGATCCGGGAGATCGTCGGAATGGACGCCGCCCTGAACCAGCGCTGGTCGACCCGCCGGCAGTCGATCGAAGCCCGCCGGCGCGTCCTGGCCGCTGCGTTCCAGACCGATCACGGCCGTCCACCGACCCCGGTGGAGGCGATCGCACTGGCCCAGCAGGCCACTTTGGAGACCCGCGAAGCCAAGCACAAACCCCGCTCCCTAGCCGAGCAGCGGACGACCTGGTGGCGGCAGGCCCGGGAGGTTCTCGGCGGCGAGAACGGCATCCGGACGATGATCCACGCCGCCCTGCACCCCGCCCCCGATGAGCGTCACATCCCCAACCAGGCGTGGCTCGAACACGAAGCCCGCCGCGTGGTCGCGATCGTCCAGCGGGACCGCTCCACCTGGCAGACCTGGCACCTGCGCGCCGAAGCACTGCGCAGCGTCCGGGCCGTCGAAGTGCCCTCCCAGCACATCGAAACCGTCACCAATCTGCTCCTCGACCAGGCCCTCACCTCCTGCGTCGCGCTCACCCGGCCCGTCCCCGGAGAACCTCAAGAGCCCGCCCCGCTGCGCCGCCGCGACGGCGCCAGCGTGTACACCGTCGCCGGGTCGCAGCTGTACACGTCGAACGCGATCCTCGCCGCCGAAGCCCGCCTCGTCGCCTCCGCCGAAGGCCGCGACGGCTGGGTCGTGCCCACCCCCGCACTCGACAAGGCGCTCCTCGAATCCCGCGCCAACGGCGTCGAACTGAACCCGGGACAGGTGCTCATGGTCCGCGAAATGGCGACCTCCGGAGCCCGGGTCCAGCTGGCGATCGCGCCGGCCGGGTCGGGCAAGACGACCGCGATGAACGCCCTGTCCCGGGCCTGGACACAGGCCGGCGGGACAGCGATCGGGCTCGCCCCGTCCGCCGCCGCAGCCGCCGCGTTGGGCGAGAACATGGACGGCTACAGCGACACCCTGGCCAAGCTCGTCTGGTCGCTCCGCAACGGCGAAACCCCCGACTGGGCCGACCAGATCGGACCCCGAACCCTGGTCATCATCGACGAAGCCGGCATGGCCGACACCCTCTCCCTCGACACCGTGATCCGACACGTCCTCGAACAGGGCGGCAGCGTCCGGCTCATCGGCGACGACCAGCAGTTGGCGGCGATCGGGGCCGGCGGGGTGCTCCGCGACATCCAGGCCACCCACGGCGCGCTGCGCCTCACCGAACTCGTCCGGTTCACCGACCGGGCCGAAGGATCAGCCAGTCTCGCGCTGCGCGAGGGCCACACATCGGCGCTCGGGTTCTACCTCGATCAGCGCCGCATCCACGTCGGCGACGCCACCACCATGGCGGACGACCTGTTCGCCTCCTGGTCGGCTGACCGCGCCGGCGGGCTGGACGCGATCATGCTCGCCCCTACCCGCGAACTCGTCGCAGACCTCAACCAACGCGCCCGCACCCAACGCCTCGCCGACACCGAACCGGGACGCGAGATCGAACTCGCCGACGGCAACCAGGCCTCCGCTGGAGACACGATCATCACCCGCACCAACAACCGGAAACTCCGCGTCAGCCCCACCGACTGGGTGAAGAACGGCGACCGCTGGACCATCCTCGACGTCGACGTCCAGCGCGGTCTGTACGTCCGCCACACCGAGTCCGGACGCCACGTCCAGCTGCCCACCGACTACGTCGCCGAGTCCGTCGAACTCGGCTACGCGACCACCACCCACACCGCCCAGGGCGTCACCGCCGACACCATGCACGGCATGCTCACCGGCAACGAATCCCGCCAGCAGGCCTACACGATGCTCACCCGCGGACGCGAAGCCAACCACGCCTACCTGGTCGTCGTCGGCGACGGCGACCCGCACACCCTGATCCATCCCGAGACCATCAACCCGCTCACCCCGACCGACATCCTCGAACGCATCCTCGCCCGCGACGAATCCCCCATCTCGGCCACCACCGCCCTCCGCGACGCCGCCAACCCCGCCCGGCAACTCGGCGAAGCGACCGCCCGCTACACCGACGCCGTCACCTTCGCCACCGCACAGCTGGTCGGCGAAGACGGCATCCTCGCGCTCGAACGAGCCGTCGACGAGGTGGCACCAGGGCTCACCGACAGCCCCACTTGGCCGGCGCTGCGGGCCCAGCTATTGACGGTCCAGGCCGACGACCGCGACCCCGTCCAGGCACTCGGCCGGGCCCGGATCAAGCCGCTCACCGATACTCAGGACCCCTGCTCGATGCTCGCCGGACGCGTCGCCGACATGGGACGCCACTACCGCGGCGGACCGCTGCCCTGGCTGCCCCGCATCCCCACCACGCTTACCCGACACCCGGTCTGGGGTGACTACCTTGAGGCAGGACACCAGCTCGTCGAGCAGCTTGCCGAACAGGTTCGGGCGGAGGCCCTAGCAGCCGAGACCCGGCCGGCATGGCTCGCCGGAACAGGACGCACCACTCCCGAGTTGGTCGCAGACATAGAGGTGTGGCGGGCAGCACACCAGATGGAACCCGGCGACACCCGCCCCACCGGTGATCGTCGCGGCGGCCCGGCCGAGCCCCGCTGGCAGGCCCACCTCGACCAGCGGCTCGCGTCCACCGCCACCGCCGCAACGGACGAATGGCGACCCCTCCTTCAGCAGGTATCGCCGTTCGTCCTGAACGACGACTTCGCCCCGACCCTGGCCGCACGGCTGTCCCAGCTGTCCTCAGCGGGCATCGACGTTCCCGGGCTGCTGCGGGCCACCGGCGCGCAGGGTCCGCTGCCCGACGACCACGCCGCAGCCGCCGTGTGGTGGCGCCTCTCCGCACGCCTCACACCCGCGGTCGCCGAAGCGGTCGACACCGGCCACCACCTCGCCACCCAATGGCTACCGGCGTTCAGCGAACGCCTCGGCGACACGGCCCAGGAGTTGCAGGACAGCCCCTGGTGGCCCGCGCTGGTCACCACGATCGAACACGGTCTACAGCGCGGTTGGCCACTCAACCAGCTGCTCGATGAGACCCCCGGACTCGACGCCGACGACGGCCGCACCGACCCATGCCAAGCCTGGGTGTGGCGACTCTCGCTCCTCACCGACGCCCACGAACTCGCCGAGGAGGACCGCTACGACCCCGCCGACGAACCACCCGACGACCTCACCCACGACTGGACGCCGAACCAGACCACCGCATGGACGAGCAGCCGAGCGGCCACCGTCAGGGAGTCCGTCGATGACGAGTTCCTCGACCTGGACGACGACCAGATCCTTCACATCGAGGGACTGATTCGCGCGGGCATGGGAGCCCCCGAAACCACCGACGCGCAGGTCCGCTACCAGCTGGAACGCCGCGACCAGATCACCTCCAGCCCCGTCCCCATCGACCGGCTCGCCCGCGTCAACGAACTCACCACCGCCTACTACCAGGCATGCCTCCCGCACAGCTGGGCCACCCCGTACCTCGACCAGCGACTGCACGCCGACCCGGCCACGCTCGAACCGCTGCGGCTCGGCTACGCCCCCGACAGTTGGACCGGCCTGGTTACCCACCTGCGCCGAATCGGCGTCACCGACGAAGAGATGCTCACCGCCGGCGTCGCTACCACCGCGTCCACCGGACGACTCATCGACCGATTCCGCGACCGGCTCGTCGTCCCCATCGTCCACGACCACCAGGTGCTCGGCTTCGTGGCCCGCCGCAACCCCCAGTTCGGCGACGACGACGGACGTGGCCCCAAGTACCTCAACACCGCCTCGACACCCCTGTTCGCCAAGGGCGACCAGCTCTACATCGCCGGCGAACTCGCGACGGACGCCACTCCCGTCCTGGTCGAAGGACCACTCGACGCCATCGCCGTCACCCTCGCGGGAGATGGCCAGCACGTCGGCGTCGCGCCGCTCGGCACCAGCCTCACCGAAGCCCAGGTCGCCCAACTCCACGAACACGGACGCACCCCGGTCGTCGCCACCGACGCCGACCTCGCCGGACAGATCGCCGCCGAACGCGACTACTGGCTCCTGGCCCTCTACAACCTCGACCCCACCTACGCCGTCCTACCCGAAGGCACCGACCCCGCCGACCTCGTCGCAGCAGGCAACGTCGCCGGACTGGCAGGCGCGATCACCAACGCCAGGCCACTCGCACACTCGCTGATCGACGAACGCCTCGACCGCCTCGATGGCGCCGAGGACGCCCTGGATGCCGTCCGTGTTCTCGCCGCCCAACCACCCGACCGCTGGATCGCCGGCACCGAACACATCGCCGGGCGGACAGGACTCCCGCCAACCCTCCTGCGCTCCGCGCTCGCGTCCATGGTCCGCGCCCGCAACGCCGACCCTCGCAAGGCGACCCAGGCAGCTACCGACCAGATCACGCCGACCAAAGACCGCCTCACCGCCGCCCGGAACGAGCAGCCAGCGGTGGAGGTGTTCGAGCGCATCGAGACGCCTACCCAGCGCAACCAGCCCGAACAGCTCCCCACGTTCGACCCTCCGGGTCAGCACGGAATCTCTTGGTGAAGACTCCGACCCCGAGCGAAGATGGAAGACACCCCCGAGGAGACGCGCCGTGCAGCCCATCCTGATCATCCTGCTCGCCACTTCGGCCGGCGTGCCGCTGGCACTCGGGCTGCGCCGGAGCCTGGCCACCCTCGGCTACCGCAACCCCGACGAGATCGACCTTCCCGACCCCGGCCCGCGGTGGTGGGTCGTCTGGACCAGCGTCGTCGCGATCGGCTGCCTGGCAACAGGGGCAGTCATGAGCCACAACACGCTCGCCCACCTACCGCTCATTCCACTCGCGGTAACCGGCCCGTGGCTGGCGGCGGTCGACTTCGACGTTCTACGCCTCCCCGATCGGGTGCTCCTCCCGACCGCGACCGTCACCCTGCTCGCTGTCGCCGGAATCGCGGCTGCACAACATCGATGGTCAGCGCTCGTCCTCCCGGTGGCCGCCGCCCTGACCACCGGCGCCCTGCTGGCCACGGTTCACTTCGTCTCCAAAGGCGGCATCGGATTCGGTGACGTGAAGCTCGCAGCAGTGGTCGCTCTGGCTGTCGTGCCACTCGGCGTGGGTCTGGTCTGGCTTGGCGTGCTATCTGGATCCATCGCCGCCCTCGTCTGGTCAACCGGGGCTCGCCGAGTCGGCCCCATCCCGTACGGACCTTGGCTCCTCAGCGGGTCATGGTTCGCCGTAATTGTCAGCGCGTTCCCACGATGACCGAGCGAACCACGGCAGCAATCAGGAGCCCGCACCGAGACGCTCACGCCCAAAGACGGCCATCGAGACGAAGTTGATGCTTGCGTCCGATCACGGCGTTATACGTCCGACCGAGAGCCACCGCGAGCATAAGGTCGGTTCCCCTCCAGGCGATGATGACCCGGTCCTCAGCCTCGGTGAAGCGGCCACGGACGAACCGAGGGGCGATGTCCTTGCGGAGCGCCAGCATCATGGCGTCGGCGTCCGGGACCTCGCTACGCCTCGCGTACTCTGCACAGAGATTGTCCCTATGGACGCTGTACCAATCGCCCTCACGCTTGTCGACTGGCCGCGGCGTGGGGACTGAGCGCTTCTCGCGGGACCGGCGCTTCGCCTCTCGCGCTGCGTCCACGCACCGCGCGCAGCGGCACCCGTGCGTGTAGCCGGTAGTCGGCGCGAGGCTCGGGAAGGCGCACTCGGTCGGGGTGGGCACGACACCAGTCTCAGGGCAGCCTCTCGGATTCGCTAGACCGTGTCGACGACGGTCGAATGCTAGGCCGGTGGCGCCGGGGCGGTTTCCAGCGAACGTTGCAACGTGAGCCTGTGTTTGGAGGTCTTCGTTGTCCACTCGTCGTATCCCGAAGGGCCCTGGCCGGCGGCCGAAGTCGTTGGCTCGGCAGCGGTTCATGGAGTTGCTCGCCCAGGGCGTGCCGTTGCGCCTGGCTGCCATCGAGGTGGGCGTCAGCCGGTCGGCTGCACAGATCTGGAAGAACGGCACCACGGTGCGTCGCAAGGATGGCACGGTCAAGGTCGTGCCGCCACTGGAACCCCTCGCTGTCCGTCCGATCTCGCCGCGGTTCCTCTCTGAGGAGGAACGGGTCCGGATCGCTGACATGGCCAGCAGGGGTGACGGTCCGACCGTGATCGGCCAGGCGCTGGGCAGGGCTGCGTCGACGATCAGTCGTGAGCTGCGCCGCAACCTGCACACCACCGGCCAGTACCGCCCGTTCCACGCCCAGGTCCTCGCCGCGCAACGACGCCGGCGACCCAAACAGCCCAAGGTCGCCGGCAACCCGGTGCTGCGCGGCTTCGTCGTCGACCGGCTCGCTGAGAAGTGGAGCCCGCAACAGATCAGCCGTGCCCTGCGCGCGGCGCACCCCGACGAGCCAGCGATGCAGCTGGCGACCGAGAGCATCTACCTGGCCCTGTACCGGCCATCGAATGGCCTTGTCAGCAAACCCTCACCGCTGCGGACCGGCCGCGACCACCGGCGTGCTCACAACCGACAGATCCGTGCCGGGCGACGCTTCGCCCAACCCATGCTCAGCGTCCACGACCGCGACTTCGAACCCACCGACCGCAGCGTCGCCGGCCACTGGGAAGGCGACTTGATCGTCGGCCCGAACCACCGCTCCGGAATCGGCACCCTGGTCGAGCGACAGACCCGCTACACCAAGCTGCTGCACCTCCCGACGCAGGACTCGATCACCGTCCACGCCGCCCTGGTCCGGACGTTGGGTCAGCTGCCCGCGGGGTTGCGCCGCACCCTCACCTGGGACCAGGGCACCGAGATGGCCCGCCACCTCCAGGTCGCCGCCGAGACTGGCATCAAGGTGTACTTCTGTGACGCCGCCAGCCCATGGCAGCGCGGCACGAACGAGAACACCAACGGCCTTCTCCGCCAGTACTTCCCGAAGTCGACCGACCTGTCCGTCCACACCCCCGCCGACCTGGCCAGGGTCGAACTGGAGCTCAACCGGAGACCGCGCATGATCCTCGGAGACCGCACCCCGGCAGATCTGTTCAACGCCCTGCTAACCTCCCAGAATCACCCGCCGTTGCGATGACCGCTGGAAACCACCCCGGTGCCAATGGCCTAGTTTTCGACCGTCGTCGTCAGACCGAGCTTGAGCCGGTGTCACGCCGCCTGCACTGCCCCGGGCCGCTCATGCGACGCATTGCGATCTCCGTACGCTGCGCGCAGATGACGGCATGCGAAGTCGCCCACGCGAAGGGCTCAATCAATAGCCCCGGGACGTCCTTCACCGAGGCATAGCGCCCCGAGGCTCCGAGCCCCCGGAGGCATCCATGTCTCGTACGCATGCCCACCGTCCCGCTTCGTATCCGGATCGCTCGTGGCGACGTCTGCGACCTCCCCGACCCGTTCGCGCTCGAATCGTGGTGGCACGGGAGTGAGCACTGCCAATGGACCTGGTTGGGGGACGGCCACGGCTTGTGTACCTGCGAGCTTTGTCACGGCGGCCATGCCTCCCGTCGCGAGCGCCGCACCGAGCGTCAGTCAGTGCATCGCGACCTCCACGATCTGGCCATCCGCTGGCGCCATGGCGACCGCGAGTAAGGCCGAGCCCGCCGAGCTGCTCGCCGCCGCACACGAGCGCGGCGATCAGCGGCATGAGCCTGAAATGGGTGCGGTCTGTGCGGCCGCGCGGGAGACTGTTCGGGTGTCTGTGCCGGCCGCTGAAGCGCGACTCGCGTTGAAGGTTGCATTTTGGCGCGGAGTGATCGGCCAGCTGCCAGCTGAGGATCTGGTCGACTTGGCGGTCGAGGCTCTTGTCGCGGGCCTGGAGGGGGCGGCTCTGGAGGCGTTGGCGGGCGCGTCTCTGCGCGACAGCCGTGCGTTGTGGGATCTGTGGCAAGAGGTCGTCGCCGAGCAGGGCTTCGAATCCGTCGACGATCAGGCGGCGCTGTGGGGGTTGGTCCGTCACACGGCGCTGCAGGTTGTGAACGGATCGCTTGACCCGAATCTGGCAGCGGCGTGGCTGTGGCGCTCGGCGTCATGGCGGCTTGAGCCTGAGGGTGACCTGAGGGTGTTCGTAGGGCTCGCCTCGGTGGTGGAGGATCACCCGGAACTGCAAGGCTCTCTGGCCGCGAAGGTCGTCGAGGAGTGCAGGTCGCTCCTGGCGCGCCCGGGCCCACGTCGGTGGTTACGACTGCAGGCCAGCCAGCACAGTCTTCTTTCGCTCTCCACAAACATGGGCCCATTACCGCTGGCCATCGCCGAGCTGGGCCTTCCCGAGGACCTTCGGGCTCGTCTCGGCGACTGGCAGCTCCAATGGCGTGCCACCGTTGATGCTGGCGGATTCGCCTCAGCGGATGCGGCGGAGAGATTCGTGGCGGCCGGCGCCGGCCTCGCGACGGCCTTGCAGTATTTCCTCGGGCCGAGCTGGAACGTTGAGTACTACCCAGAGGCGACGCGGCCACCCGGCCTACAACTGAGGCCGACCGCGCGATAGTCACTCACCCTCGGCGGCTAGATGTGGATGTTCGGAACCTCCTCGATGGACGTGTCTGCCTCTCGTCCTACCCTGACGTTGTGACCGCGTTCAGTTCGTTGCCTGTCCGCGAGGTGATCGGTGAGCTTGGCGAGGAGGACCGCGACTGGCCGTTCACGATGGGGCCGGTCCGCCAGCTATTGGGCGAGGGGCTGGAGCTCACCGAACTCACCATCCTGGTCGGGGAGAACGGGGTCGGGAAGTCCACCATCATCGAAGCGATCGCGATGGCCTACGGCCTCAGCCCTGAGGGTGGCAGCACCTACATCAGACAGTCGGAGCGCCCCAGCGAGTCGCCGCTCCACGAACGGATCCGTCTGGTTCGTGGCATCGGCCGCTCTCGCTGGGGGTACTTCCTACGAGCCGAGACCATGCACGGGTTGTTGACCTTCCTTGAGCAGAACCCGGGGGCGACGGACCGCCCCTACCATGAGCGGTCACACGGCCAGGCATTCAACGAGCTCCTCGACACCAAGCTGGTGCACCTGGCACGCCGGGGAGGCTTCCTCGTACTGGACGAGCCCGAAGCCGGACTCTCGTTCCTCACCCAGGTCAAACTGGCCAATCAACTCGCCGAGCTTCGCGAGGACGGGATCCAGGTGCTGATGGCAACCCACTCCCCGATCCTCACCGCAACCCCAGGCGCCCGGATCATTGAACTCGACGAGGACGGATTCCACACCCGTGCCTGGAGTGAGTTGATGACCGTGGCACTGTATCGACGCTTCCTCACCGACCCCGGCTACTTCGGCCTGGAATGAAGCCGGCGACAGCCAGCGCTGACAACCACCCATCCCGGTCGCGGCATGTCCGGATGTGTCGCAGCGGGCGCCAACTGGCGCGAAGGCACCTATAGATCGAACACCATTGTTGGGTGGCTCTGCGCGCCAAGCGCGTGCAGAGCCTCATAGAGGGCGTCGGCGGCGCTCCCTCGGTATTTGGCCAGGAAGTAAGCGTTCACGGCACGAGCTCGACGGAAGGCCAGTTCGTAGTCCCCGTGCTGCGCCGCCGAATCCTGCTGGATTTCCCACGCCAACCTATCGAGCCGTTCCACTTCAGCCTCGACGGTCAGCTCATCGCCGCCCGGGATCGGGAGCCCACAGCATCTAGGCCGGCAAGGGCAGCTCGGATTGCGATCTGGCCTGCCGATCAACGCCCAGAGCCGCCAGCCGCTCGGCGCCCTCGGGCCATTGCTGCTCAAGACGGGTCACCGAGGCACTTGTAGAGGTAGCACGCGCCCCCCAACGCAGTGCGACATTTCCGAGCGCTTCGCTGGCGTTCTTGACTACCGCGACGTGTCCGGAGCCGGGATGTCGGTCAGCTCAGTTGGTAACGAAGGAGGCCGATTTGTTCGGCGAGGACGGCAGCGTCCGGGGACGCGTCCGATGGCGAGTCCGATCAGGCAGTCCAGGCCGTGGTCTTCGAAGGACTGATTCGGTGCAGTCGTCTCTATCACTGTCCTTGCTGGCCGCCGACGCGCGCCAGGTGGCGACCAAGGAAGATGAACCAGGCCGGCCAACTCAGCCAGGCCACCCCGCCGAGGGCGCCGCCAACCGCCTGCAGGACCGTGCTCACCGCGCTGCCCGAGACGGCGAGGAAGGACGTGCCGACCATGACCAAGGCGGCCAGCAGGGACACGGCGAACCCGATCCCGAACCGGCTGACGCGCCGCGGTACGCCCGGGTCGGTGAGGAAGCGTCGGTTGAGCCAGAGCATCCAGAGCACCTGGAGCAGGATCACTGCCATCGATACCGCTGTGGACTGTTCGAATCCCAATCGTCCTGCGACCAGCAGGAAGCTCGAGGCGGCTGCGACGAGGGACGCGCCGGCCATCAGCCACATTCCAGACCGCCCCCACCGACCACGGGTGGCTCGGCGGCTGACCACTGGGATCAACGCGGCGAGCATGAGGTTTGCGATGCCAGTGAGGAGGTCGTTGATCGGACCCCAGGGCGCGGGGCTTCCACCCCATCCGATCGAGATGAACATCACGAGCAGGAACAGTGCGGATGTGAAGGTCAGCACACCCAGCACGATCGACCACTGCCCCCAGAATCGCGTCGGTTCAGGCCCGGTCCGCTCACCGCCGGGGCGAACCACCTGTATTGGCCGCTCAAGGCGACCTATCCGGACCATGACGACCTGCCTTTCATCGCCACTAGGGGCGCGGGGTGTGCGCGTCGGATGATTCGAGGAGCACCTTGAGTGCGGCCCCGTTGCTGCGGGCGTCGCGGGCCAGGAGGCGGGCCAGCAGCGGCGACACGACTCGAAATGCGCCGTGGACCCGGAAGTCCATCCGGCTGGTCAGCCGACATCCCCCACTGGCGATCGGATCGACCCGGTACGACGCGGTCCCGGTGAGCCAGCCCTCCGGTATCTCGAACTCGACGAAGCGGCCCGGCTCGAACCGGGTGAAACGGTTGCGCGACTCGATCCGGCGGCTGGCTAACCGACGGACGAAGACATGCTGGGTGCCGACCCCGATCGGTCCGTCGGTGACTCGTCGGACCTCGGCGAGACCGTCCTGCCACCGCGGTGCATTGGTGTGGTCGGCGACAAAGGCAAACACGTCGTCAGCGAGGCGTTCGATCTCGATGTGGAACTCGATGCTGATCATGCTGCTCTCCGTTGGTGCCGCGGACGTGAAGACTTCCACGTTTACTAGTGCGGCACTCTAGTGTTCGACTTCCACTATGCTCTTGGGTGTGGCACAGGTCAAGGGCAAACGGCGGCACAAAGCAGAGCTCACCCGGCGCCGGCTCCTCCACGCCGCACACCAGGAGTTCCTCGACAGCGGCTTCCACGGAGCCACGATGGCCGCCATCGCAGACCGAGCCGGCGTTGCCGCCCAGACCGTCTACTTCGTGTTCCACACCAAAGCCGAGCTCCTCAGCGCCGTCATCGACGCCGCCGTCCTCGGCGATGACCCACCGACCATCCCCCAAGCCACCGACTGGTGGGCCGGCATGCACGACGCCGTCAGTGCCGAGGAGGTCCTGCGCCAGTTCGTTCAGGGAGCCGGACCCGTGCTGGCCCGTGCCGCCCAGATCTCCGAGGTCCTACGGGCCGCCGCGCTCGCAGACCCCGAACTCCGCACAATCTCCGAACGCCACGACCAACTCCAGGCGACCGCATACCGCCAAGTGGTGGACCTCGCCGCAAGCAAGGGCCCCTTACGCAGCGACCTCACCCCAGAGACCGCCACCGACCTGCTCCTCACCCTGTGCGGCGACAGCACTTACACCCAACTCACCACCGCCCGCGGCTGGACACACGACCAGACCACCACCTGGCTCGCCGACGCCACACCCCGACTCCTCCTTCCCTGACAGACAGGCGTTGCGACGCCATCAAAGACAAGCAAGACCAGCCGCACGCTTCTCGACCGAACATCCGCAGATCGGCATGAGCGCGAGCTTTGGTCATGGCGCCATGTCGGTCAGGAGTTGCGTCGCCGTCGCCGGCGAGCGCTCGCCACTACTGCCTGGCCCGGTACAGCTCTCCGGTCTCTGGGTCGAGGAGTTCGCCGCTCGCTTGTCGAACTAGGTGGAGGCCGGGTGGTGCGGGCCGCGGTCCTGGTGCGGTCAGCTCCGCTACGTCCGCAGCGAAGAGGCGTTCTCGTTCGGTGGCGTTGCCGCGGCTGATGAATCGTGCATGTCTTGCTGCGGCTGGCCAGTGGCTGTGGTGTTCGTCGCAGCTGTTCTTGGTGCGGGTCCTGACGCGTTCGAGGAAGCCGGGGATGCCGAAGCGGTGCCATTCTTCGAGGGCGCTGCTGGTGGGGTCAATGCCAGCGCGGCGGCGTTGGTCGGCGAGGACGGCGATCTCGTGGACGAGGTGGGGGTGTTGGGGCCAGCAGGCGGGGATCATGCCGGCGTTATGGTCCCAGACGTACTCGTGGTTGAACCAGGTCACGAAGTCGTCGAGCCACGCCCATAGTTCGCGACGTAGCGCGGGGTTGGTGCAGCTTGCCGGGTCCCAGGGCCGGGGAAGTTTCGCCGGGTTGCCGATCCGCTTCTTGTCCGCTTCGGTGCCGTTCGCGGACAGGTACAGGTTTCTGTAGGCCTTCTGAAGTTCGACGCTGTCCGGGGGTGGGAACTGCAGGACGAGCGGCTCGTTCATCGCGGGTCGTCCCGTCGCTGGGCGAGCGCGGCCACGACGCGGGCTTCGCTTGCGATCGCCTGGTCGCGTCCGACCTGAAGCTCCTGTCGCTTCTCGCGCTGCTGGACGAGGAGTTGCCGTCCGGTCTTGCCATCGATGCAGCGGCTGAGCCGGGCGATGATCGGCTTGCTGTTCTCAGCGACGACGAGGGCGTGTTTCTCGGGGAGCTGGCGGACTTCCTCGGGTCTCAGGATGAGCATGTCGTCGCCATGGGCGGTGCGTCCGCCGGTTTGTCCGAGTTGCCAGGTGGTGCGGGTGACGCGGGTAGTGCCGACGAGGTCGGAGACCTCCTTGTTGAAGCCGACATCTTTGCTGCCGCCGAACACGATCAGCACGTTGGTGAGGCCGAACAGGGCGCGGGCGTCGGTGTCGCCGAAGATCGATGCGAGTTGCCGCCAGGTCTGGGCGGCGTAGATGAACGAGATCCCCAGCGCCCGCTCGTTCGCCATCCTCGTGCGCAGCGTCGGCAGGGGTGCGGTGGACGGCAGTTCGTCCAGGCAGACGAGCATGGGTGGGCACAGCCGTCCCCACGGGCTGGCGTTCGCGAGTTGCAGGGCGGTGTCGAGGACGTGTTCGGTGAGGGCGGTCATCAGCGGGGAGGCGGAGGCGTAGGGGTCTTCGCGTCCGAGCAGGTAGAACGTGCCGCGGGCTCGGATGATGGCAGCGAAATCGGTGGCCTGGCGGCCTGGTCGTGGAACGCAGCGAGCCCGGATGTCGGGTTGGAAGAACAGGCTCATGGCCTGTTGGACGGTGGTGATGGTGTTGCCGGTGGTGCGGTCGTCGCCCGTGAGCGCTCCCCGCAGCAGTCCGTGCCAGAAGTGGGCGGAGCCGGGGTGGTTGAGCAGGATCTCTTCGGGTTCGTGGGTGGCCTGCGGTCGGGCGACCCATTCCAGGAGCCGGTCGAGGCTGTGGCCGGCGAGAGCGGCGGCGTGGAAGTAGCACTGCAGCACCTTCGCTGACTGGGCGGCGTAGAACCGGGCGGCGGCGTCCCCGGAGCCGCTGCTGGCCCCGGCTTTGATGGTGCCGGCGGTGAACGCCTTGGCTCGGCGTTCCGCGACGAATGGGTCGATGCAGCCGACGATCGGGTCCCAGACGAGTTCGTCCAGTCCTGGGGCCTGGGCGAACGGGTCGAGCACCGCCGCGGGACGCTTGTTGTTGCGGCGGGCGGTGTAGGTGAGCAGCAGGTCGTCGGCTTTGGTAAGGGTGACAAGCGCCGCGCCGGGTGCGGCGAGGAGGGCGGGGGTGAGCAGGTCGAGGGTCTTGCCGGAGCCTTGGGGGCCGATGACGCCGGCGGTTCGATCCCACGGGCACCACAGCTCGCCGCCGCGGGGCTCGTGCGCCGTCCCGATCCGCCAGCCGACCTGGGTCGGGTCGAAGCGTCGTCTCGTGTTCGGCATGGTCAGATGGCGATGCCGGGTGCCGGCGGCGGGATGACCGGCGGCTCGGGACGCCGGATCGGTGTTGGCGTGATCGTCTCCCACACCTCGGGTTCGGACGGGGTGTGGAGGGCGGTGCGCACGCGGGGCTCGGCGTCGGCGAGCACGTCGTCGCGGATGTACTCCCACGCCGAGGGTGGGACGACCTGGTCGATGAGCTGGCTGAGGAGCCTGACTTGGCCGGTGGGGGGTGCGTCGGGGTTGAGGTCGAGGGACCGGTCGAGGGCGACGACGGCGCTGGCCCCGTCGCCGATGACCCAGGCGGCCATGCCGGCCAGGTACAGCGGTGCTTCGGCGCCGTAGGCGGGCACCTGGTTGACGACATCGCGCCACAGGGCCAAATGCTCCGGCGCGTTCTCGCGAGTGATCGACAGCACGGCGAGGCTCTGCGCGGACGGGTTCTGGGCCAGGACGGCCAGCGCGATCGCGTCATCGAGCGGGACGTGCACTCGCGAGTGTTCGGTGACGTCGACCGGCTGGTCGGGCAGGTTGCGGCCGATCAACTCGGCGGTGCGGGCAAGGATGGCGTCGGTGTCGCGGGGTCTGGGGAGGGTGTCGAGGACGGCGCCGATGCGGGTGGCGAGCTGGTCGCTGTCCGGGGCGCTGGCGAACGCGGCCTGCAGGTCGCGCCGGTTGGGCCGCAGGGTGAGGCCGTAACTGGCGGCCTGGGTGGCGATCTCGCCAGTCGGGTCGATGGTGCCGGTTTCGCCGTCGGCGAGTTCCCAGGTGTCGGCGTCGACGAGCATGGTCTGCCGGTCGGCGTGGTCAGACAGGTGGGCGTCAGCGCGGTGGAGCATGTCCCAGCCGGAGGGGTGGTCGTGGGTGTAGGCGACCAGGAACGCGTCGGCGTCCGGGAACCGGTTCCAGATCCGGTCGAGGAGGTCCTCGGCGGCGCCCGGGGCACCGATGTCATCGAGGTCGACGCGGGCCGTGACTTCGACCCGGTTGCTACGGGTGACGACGACGACCAGGGACTCGTCGGGGGTGAACCCGACCAGGTAGGGGATCAGTTCGGCGACCTCGCCGGGATGGTGCATCCGCAGGCGCGGGATGTCGTTTTCGCTCATCGGCGGTTTCTCCTTCACGGGGTTGGGGATGGGTCTAGATGCCGGGCCAGCGGCGGGACAGCCGCCAGCCGAATCGCCTGAAACCGGGAGCTGGGGTGGATCGCCCGGACGGTCTCCCACACCTCCTCCTCCGGCGGCGACGGTGGCGCCGCCCGCTCGGCGGGTGCGCGGGGGTCAGGGGGTGGGGTGGTAGCCATCGTGGTGTCCTTCCTTGGTGGCGGACGGGGTGAGGTCGGGCCGGATGATCGGGGCGACCCGGCGGAGCCGGCTGATCCCGAGGAGCTGCTCGGCCTCAGCGGCGCTGGCCATGCCGTGCATCCGGCCGGGCCCCCACCGGCGCAGTCCCCAGATGGTGGCGGTGATGGTCGCGGCGAGTACGACGACTTGGATGGTGATCAGCCAGCCATACAGGGCGACCGTCCCCGCCGCCTGATGATGGAGGGAGAGGCCGGCGGTGGGGTCGCCGGCCAGCACTCGGGGCAGGCTCGTGAACAGGTTCCTGCCCTCAGGCCAGGCCCAGCCGGCGCCGGCGGTCCAATTGGCGACCGAGCGCGCGAGGTGGACGCCGAGGCAGGCGAGCAGCAGCCAGCCGGCGAGGATGCCGGCGGGGATCTCCCACGTGAACGGGTAGGGGTCGCGGCGGCGGTCGGCCTGGGCGACGGTCATCGCGCGTCTCCTGTCGAGGCGTGGAAGCTGACGTGGACGTGGTTCTTGTGCGCCAGGGTGGGGTTGGAGTTGCCGTACGGGTGCCGGTAGGGCCGCCAGCTGCCGCTCGCTGAGGGATTCCACTTGCGGACGTCCCAGATGATGTACTTCACCCGCAGCGCCTTGGCGTGGGCCTGGACCCAGTGGGCGACCCGCCAGCCGTACGCGTTCCCGGCTCGGGAACTCCATCTGGGGATCATGAAGTCGACCGCGAGACCGGTGCAGTGGTCGGAGAAGCGGCACGTCGATGACGACGCCGCCCGGCGTCCGCCGATGGACGTGATGGCCGGGAACGCCTGCTTGATGCACCGCAGCCCGTGCAGCGCGGTCGCGCGCAGGCCATGTTCGGCTCCCGAGCCTGAGGGTGGGCAGGTGTCGTCGTAGCCGGGCAGGTCGCCGCCGAGCCCGAAGCAGTCGGACGGATCACCCGCCTCGACGACCGCGCCGGCCTTGCCGGCGTAGCTCCACGCATAGAACAGGACGTCGTTGCGGTAGGAGATGCTGCGGTTGTAGGCCCACAGGGCCCGGATCACCCCGGCCTGGCCGGTATGGACGCCGGATCGGACCAGATAGTTCGCGGCGGAGTGGATCGAGTCTGCATCGGAGTGGATGTCGCGGCGTCCGTCGCCATCCCCGTCCACCCCGTAGGCGGCAAAGGTCATCGGCATGAACTGCATCAACCCCTGCGCCCCCGCCGTGCTGGTGCGGTTGTTGCGGCCGTGGCGGGTCTCGGCCATCCCGATCCCGGCCAACAGCTCCCACGGCACCCGATACCGGTTCCCGGCTGCCACGTATAGGGCCTTGATGGGTGCGGGGATGGTCTGGGCGGGGCTGGTCAGTGATTGGTAGCGGGGTGTCCCCCACTTCGGCAGGCTGGACTGCCCGGTGGCCGCGAGTGTGGTGGTGGTGTCGGTGTCGTAGGCGCTGCACGGGTCGAGCCGGATCTGTTCGGCGACCGCGGGTGCGACGACGACGGTGGCCATGGTGAGGATGCCGATCGGGACCGCGCCGAACACGATCAGGATGAGCGCCATGAGGCCGATTCCCCACTTCATGGTCGGCCGGCTGTCTCGATGGCGGCGTTCGTCCAGACCAGCCGTCGCTCCACCGGCGCCAGCACCGTGACCACTTTGAACAGCTGCTCGCCAACGATCCACAGCGCCCGGCCGGGGGCTTGGCGGCACCAGTCGGTGACGATGTCGACGGCGATGTCGGGCAGGCCGAGCAGGACGCGGAGTTCTTCAGCGACCGCAGCGTCCTGGCCGTGGAGGATTTTGATGTCGGCCAGGTGCAACATGTCCTTCGCGATCGCGGCAGCCTGGGAACCCGCGTCGCCGACACTGACCAGATCGGACGGCTTGTGCGCCAGCGCGAACTGGATGTCCCCGTCCCGGCGCGACAGCCTGAGGTCGGCGTCGAAGCTCTTCACCGCGTCGATACCGAGCCGCAGCTGCTTCCACGACTCGTCCCGGACTACGATCCGCAGGTCGCCGGCCGCTGCGGTCTCGCGCATCGCCCGTCCCCAGCTGTTGAGGCACAGCAGCGCCATCCCGACGGCTTCGTCACCGAGGGCTTCCAGCCGGGACAGCGACAGCGACTGGATGGGGGCCGTCCAGTCGAGCGCGATGGTGGTGTGATCGTCGAACAGGCCTTTGAGGCTGCCGCCGACCAGTTGGCCGAGTGCGTCCCGCAGGAGCCGGGTCGAATCGAGGAAGTGGCGGGTGGACGCGTAGCGGCAGGTGCTGACCAGTTCGGCGGGTGGTTCGTCGAGGAGGTGCCACAAGGCCGGGATGGTGGTTTCAGCCAGCCGGGTGTTCCCGGTCGCCGTTCCGGTGAGGAGCTTGAGGGCGGCGTCGACGGCGGTCTCCTCGGACGGCCCGAACGGCACCGGGGATTGGCCGATCTTGGCCGAGCCGACCAGGCCGCGGATCAGGGTGAGCCAGCGGGCGAACACGATCGCCGACCGCCGCTGCACCTCCGCCGCGATGAGCTGGTCCCAGCCGTGGCCGAGCGGGCCGAACTCGAGCGGGTTGATTCGGGCGGTGAGCCCTTGGCCGATGGCGATCGGCTGCACGCCGAGGCTGCGGCACAGGGTCTCGTACTCGTCCTTCGGGTCGCCCAGGATCAGCGCCTTGTAGCCGAACCCGAGCATCCGCAGCACGAACGCCTTCGCCGTCGCGCTCTTGCCCATGCCGGGCTTTCCGAACGTGAACATGTTCGGGTTGCTGATCGGCACCGTCGGGTCGAGGACCCAGCCGTTCGGGTCGGCGTAGAAGCTGGCCCGGGAGAAGAAGTCGATGCCCATCTGGGCGCCACGCGGCGGCAGCCCCGGGCTGGTCACGAACGGCCACAACACCGGCGCCTGGTCCGACGCCATCCGCCACACCGACACCGGCGCGGACGCCGGCGACCAACCCCGATCCGGCTGCCGGTGGCCGCGGCGGGGGACCGGCTGGAACAGCCGCGCCTCCCGCAGCCTCGGTTGGGGGGTGGGGATGGTGGGCAGGTCGTGGCCGAAGTCGGCGAGGAGTCGGCCGATTCCGCGCCCGGCCGGCGGGCGGCGAGTCACTGGTCGGCCTTCCGGTCCAACCCGATCCCGAGCGGCAGGTTCGCGGCGGCGAACCCGGCGTCCTGGGCCAGGTCCAACCGGAGCGGGGCGAATCCGGCGCGGCGGATGGAGGCGTCGAGGCGGCGTCCGAACTCGGCGATCCGCAGGGTGCGGGGGACGGTGACGCAGGCGACGGCGTAGGGGCGGACGAGGGCGTTGCCGGTGGCGAGTTTGGCGTCCAGACCGCGGGTGCGGGCGATCACGGTCTGGTCCTTGGCGCGGGTCTTCACCCCGGCCCGGCTGCGCAGGGTTTCGGCCATGTCGGCCGACCATTCGGCGTTCTGGGTCTGGCGGTCGGCCACCGACTGGGCCAGGATCGGGAACGCCACCACCATCGAGCGGCGCTCCCCCGGCTCGGTCGGCACCAGCACAGGCGCCAACGCCCCCAGCACCGCACCCTTCGCGGGCAGCTTCAACGTCGCCGCGATCGAATGCCACGCGTCGTGGCTGTAGTGCCGCACCGCTAGGTCCGCCCCGGACGGGCCCGCCTGCGACCACGGCACCTCGGCGTTCACGTCCACACCGGCGTCGCGGGCGGCGAGCCCGTCCACGATCCCGGCCCGGTCACCGGGCGCGAACCCGGTCCGGACCCCCACGGCCAACTGCGGTGAGGTGAGCCAGGTGACGGTGCCGATCCGCATGCCGGTGCGCAGCTGGGCCTCGACCTCGGCCATCAGCATCGCCATCGCCCGCGCGCGGGCGTCGACACCGCGACCAAACTCCTTGGCCTCCTTCGCGAGCCGGTCCTCCGGCACCACGATCGTGCAGAACGCCTCGGTGCGTACCGACGCCTGCGAGAGCGTGCCGGCCAGCTGCTCGTTGACCGCCTTGGCGAGGTCGGGTGCGGTCGCGGGTTGGTGGCGGGTGAGCCACTGGTCGCGTTCGGCGCCGTCCTCCGGGACCGAGCGGACCAGGAACAGCACCTCGGAGATCAGTTCGGTGCGGGCGCAGGCGTTGAGCAGGGCGGTGAGGCCGCGGGCCTGGGCGTCGCGTTCGGTGCTGTCGGCCAGCGCCAGGCCGGGGTGGGTGATCGCGGCGGTGGCCGCCCACAGCCGGTTGGCGTGGTCCTGGATGATCGCGACCCGGGTGTTCGTCGGACCCTGCGGCGGCCCGTCGTGGATGCTGATCCCGGCCACTACCCCGGGAAGGTCCGGCTCGGTGAGGTCTTCGCCGCGTCCGACGGCGGCCTTGGAGCGCCAGCGAGACCAGCCCAGCGTCGCTCCGACCAGGTACGCGACTGAGGCGCCTAGCCAGCCGGTCGCCGAGCGGCCCCGGACCGGGATCGCGACCAGCCCGAGCACGACCAGCCAGACCCCGACGAGCCCGGCGACCGCCGCCCACGCCTGCCGCTGGAACGCCCACAGAGCAGGCACGCCGGCGACCACAAGCGTGATGAACTGACCGCCTGACAGCCCGAAGAACAGGCTGTTACGGTCCCGCGTGTAGTCGGCATACACCGTTGCCACGATCGTCTCCCTTCCTCAGCTCACAGAGCCACCGCGGCGACCTCGGCCGCCTCCGCACCAGACCCGCCCGCGGCGCCGGACGTCCCGGCACGGGCCGCGAGCGCCTGGTCCGTCCCACCCGCAGCCGGGCCGCCGTCCATCGGTGCGCCGAGCGGGCTGGGGTTGGGCGGCTCCCCGCCGGTGGGAGAGGGTTCGCTGTCGGCCGGCGGCTCGTCGGTGCCGTTGGCTTCCCGGTTGGCGCGGGCCGCGGCGTCGCCGCGTCCGCCCTGGTAGTCGGGCTGGTAGGTGTTGTGACCGACGCCTTCTTGGTTGGTGAGGTCGGTGAACACCGACGTGCCGGCCGCTCCGATGGTCGTGAGAGCACCGAGACCGGCAGCCAGCCCCGCCCCGACCGGGCCGAAGAAGCCGGCCCCCTGCTGAACCGCGGTGGTGACCCGGGCCGTCGTTGCCGCGTCCGCGCTGGCTTCGCCCGCGGACTGGCTGCCGGCGGACTGGCTGGCGGTGTTGTCTGCCGCAGCCGCCGGGTTGCCGCGCAAGAGGCCTTGGACGCCGCCCATTGCAGCCAGTCCGGCGCGCATTGAGGCGCCGGAGGCGGTGCCGGGGTCGACGAAGGCGAGCAGTTTGAACAGGGCGACCGGGCAGACCACCGAGATGCAGATCAGGATGATCGCCGGCAGCGCGGTGCCGACCGAGGCCTCCATCGAGCCGGCCTTGCCGGACGCGGCGCCGGTGGCGAACTTCATGCCGACCCCGGTGACGATCACCACCAGCAGTGGCGTGAACGCGGCCACGTGGAACCAGCGGAACGCCTTCCAGAACCAAGCCCGGGTGCCCTCGTTGACCAGCCCGGCTGCGGTGATCGGGCCGGTCGCGACCAGCACCATTAACGCCGCGTCGCGGGCCAGGATCACCAGCAGATGGCCGATCGCGGCGATCCACATCAGCAGCCCCATCAAACCGAGCACGGTCGCCAGGCCGGCGTCGGTGACCTTCTTGACGTCGAAGGACGCCCAGGGTTCCCAGGAGTTCCAGGTGGTGGCACCCATCACCTGTTCCATAACGGCCCGGGCGAGCCCGCCGGCGGCGGTGGTGATCGCGACGGTGTAGGCCATCCAGCCGCCGGTGACCACCAGGAACTGCCCCATCCCGATCCCTGCCCGGGCCAGCCCCTTGCCGTCGTGGCGGCCGACCGCGATGCCGAGCTGGACCATGAACATGACCACGACCATGACGCCGGCGATCCAGAAGGTGACCTGATAGAGGTCGTGGGCAGGCCCGTCAGCGGACAGGTCCGGGGTGAGCCAGGCTTCCATCCACGACAGCACCAGCCGCAGCACCCACAGCCCGGCGTTCCACACACTCAGCCAGGCAGCGGTCCAGGCGTCGGTGACGATCTGGGCAGCGACCGACCCCAGCTGGCTGAACGGATCCCACGGCATCAGCGCACCTCCCCCTCACGCCACGCCAGCCAGCCAGCAGCGACGGCGGCGTTCGACTCCGACCACGCGGACGGTGCCGAGGCGGGTTCGGCACCGGTCGCGACCTGCCAGCGGCTGACGTTCCACTCCATCCGGGAGCAGAGTCCGTAGCCCATGCGGGATTCGGTCTTGATCCAGGCCTGCACGTCCAGCAGCACGCACACCACAGTCCAGTCCGGCCCGTCACCCCCCTTGACCAGCCCCGCCGCCGGTGTGGCTGCGATGATCGTGGTGAGGTCCTTCTCGTCGCCGCCCTGACGGGCAGCGGTCAGGAACGAGGTGACGTTGCGGGCGAGCGTCCACTGCTCGAAGCCCGGCCCGCCCGGCTGGACCCAGGCGGTGTGGATCTCGCGGGTGCGGGGCAGGCTCATCGACTCCAGCACGGTCTGGACGATCGCGGCCCACTGACCGACCGCGCCCTCGTAGGTGTGGGGGAAGCCGGTCGGGACGCCAGCCGGCCCGTCCAGGACCAGCGGCTGCGGCACGACGATCGAACCACCGGACATCGTCGCAGGGTCCGGGTGGAATGCCGCTTGCGGATCGACCGACGCCATCGCCGCAGCGGCGACCTCGTCACGACTCGGGCGGGCGTCCGCGGGCGCTGGTGTCTCGTCGGTCGCGACCACTGACGGCCGAGCCCCCACAGTGGCGTGCCAGATGGCCAGTCCGCCGCCCACGAGAGTGAGGACGACAGCCACCACGACTCCGCCCAGCATTACCAGGAGCCGGGTTCGGCTCCACGGGGTGGCCTCAGCATTTCGAGCGGTTCGGTTGCGGGTCCGGAACATGGGGTCTCAGATGCAGCCGTTGCCGAGGATGCCGTCGACGATGCCCGGCGCTACGACGTAGGCGATCGCGGCGACGATCACCATGACGATGCCGACGACGCCCAACTTTGTGGCGTGCGGCATGTTCACGATCCGCCCCGCGACCAGGGCGGCGATTGCGATCACCAGGCCGAGGAAGAACACGATTCCCACTCCCCACAGCACGTAACCCATCACGTCGTCGGCGTACTTCTGAGCCCCCGGCGGTGCCTTTGGGCACACCTCCAGCGGGATCACCAGCGGGACGACCGCACCGACCACGTGGGATGCGACGATAGGGAGCGAGGTCATCGACGGTTTCCTTCCAGGATGGTGAGCAGGGCAGAACAGCCCGCGAGAATCGGGGCGGGCAGCGGTTCCGGGGTCAGACCTCCGGTCGCCAGGGTGGGATCGTGAGGCAGACCAATCAGCCGACCCTCGGCGCGAAGCGCCCGCCCGGACATGCCAAGCGCCTGCTCGACCGGACGCGGCCAGCGCCTCTCCACACCGACCACGACCCCGCAGACTCGCTCAGGACCGAGCAGACCGACCGCAGCCTCCAGCCGCCGCATCCCCGGCACGGTCGGACGGGTGACCACCACAGCCGCCGGGACGTTGCGGATCGTGGCACCCAGCCAGCCGTCGTCGCCGACCAGGAGATCGACCTCCCAGCCACAGTCCAAAACCGTGAGGGTTCGGGTCGTCGCCCTCGGAGCCGGACAGTGGGCCGGGGACGCTGTCCGCTCCCCGCGCCGCTCCACCAGGACCGGCCCGCGCGATCCCTGCACCCACCCGTCGGGGGAGACCCCGAGCTCAGCCGAACTCGCAGCCGCCAACCCGGACGCCGCGACCGTGCAGCACTCGACGACACGGGCATCCTCAGCAGCTGAGGCGAGTCCGAGCGCGACCGTCGATGCACCCGCGCCGCCCAGGCAGCTGACAACGGGCACGACATCCTCGTCGTCGGCGGGACTCCACCCAGAGTCGACCTCGGGAGACCGGCCGATGCGACGACTACCGGAACGGAACTCGCCGCGCGTCACGGCGCGGTAGGCGCGAGTGAGTTCGTCAACCGCCACAACGCCGTTCATGCGCTGACCGCTAGCGCCGCGTGCCGTCGGGCCACGGCCCGCCTGAGCGTTGCCGCGTCCAAAGACGCCAACTCCCGCTTCGCCTGCTGAATCGCCTGCAGCCGCAGGGCATTCGCAGCCAGCTGGTCGATGACGTCCTGCTCACTGGCGATCTGGTCGAACAGCCGGGCGACATCGTCGCGATCCACACTCATGTCTCCACCGCCTTCTCGGGTTCACCCCCTTAAGCCAACGAAGCGGGTCGTTCCGGACAGTCGAAAGTGAAGAGAATCTCTTTGCCGCTCATTTGGAGTGCGTGCTCGCGCGGGATCACTGCGACTCGACGAGGCCAAGGCCAGCCAAGCGGCACCTCGTGGTGCGGGTACGCAAATAGCGAGGGTCCGTGGCGTGACGGTCCGTTACGTCGCCTCACGGTGGCACGACTTCCTCATGGCTCACCGAGAGCATCCGCGACACGCCTCGTGCCTGACGCCAGACTGGACATCCTTCTCTGGCGGCTCGCGCGCCGAGGCGCCCCGAGCCGAGCAAACAAGACCAGCTTGGTGACGCCGTAACGATCGGCGCGGTCACCAGATCAATCAACCCGCTCGCAGCGCTCGCTCCAGCAACCGGTGGGTTCGCAGAATCGCGTCGTTGCGCCTTGACAGATCGACCTGGTCGCCGGCGGCGTCGCGCCAGCCAAGGACGCTTCTGGCGATGGCCGCGGCACTGGCCTCGTCACCGGTCCGTTCCGCGATCTTGGCGAGGTCCATCTGCAGGTTGGCGTCTGTTGGGGCGATAAGGGCGGCCAGCTCGGCGGCTGCCCGGGCGCCCTGGAAGTCGCCCGTCTGGATGGCGATGGTGGAGACGATGTGGGCGGTGTCGATGATGCTGCACAGCAGGTCGTGGTCGACGGGGTTGTCGGCGAGCCAAACGGTGCCGCGGGTCCGGAGTTCGTCGTAGGGGGCACCGTTGACGAGCCGCAGGGCGGTTCTCAGGTCGTTGACGCCGTCGGGTCCGCGGGCTTCTCCTCGCAGGCGGAGCCGTCTGTAGAGGTCGGCGTCGCAGAGCAGGTCTTCTATGAGGTACAGCCCGACCCCGCGTTCGACGGCGAGCGGGTGTTCGGTCGCGCCGGGCAGGAACTTCCTGCCGGTTCTGGGGTTGTCGCCGAGCCAGGCCCGCACGATCGACATGTCCTGGCGGACGCGGTCGTCCGTGATGCTGAGGGCGTCGGCAACTTCCTGAGTGGTAACACCTCGGGGTCTGGTGGACAGGTAGGTGACGGCGTTGTTGCAGGCCGGTTTGCGGTTGGTCGCGGCCTTGGCGGAGCCGCCGACGCCGATGCGGACCTTGATCGGGCCGAGCACGCGTAGGCGTGGCCGGATGCACGAGTCGGCCCACCAGTCGGCGAGGTCGGCGTCGAGGGTGGGGTCGGCGGCCTCGATCTGCTCGGCGACCTCGACGGTGACCTTGGGGGCGAGTTCGGCGAGGTCCTCGGCGGTGTTCGCCGTCTCGGTGACATAGACCCGATCGGGTTCGGGCAGTACAGAGGTCGCCTCCGGGTCGTCGCTGTCGCGTGGGACGGTCTTGTCGGCGCGGATGGCTCCGGCCTGGTTGCAGAACTGCTCCCATTCCTCGCCGCCGGCGTCGTCAACCACGCGCATCTCGATGTCTTCGAGGTTGTGTCCGGCGTTGATGAGGGCGATGCAGCCGCGGGCTTCGTCCTCGGTGAGACCGTTGGCGACCAGATCCAGGCCGAGGGCCGGCACGCGGACGCGCCCCTTGTCGGTGAGCCGGATCTCGATGCCGGCGGGCGGACGGTCGACGCTGAGGAGGAGGACGGCGGTGCCGGTGCGTCCCTTCTGGTCGGCGACGAGTCGGGTGAGGACGTCGAGGTGTTCGGCGTCAGCCGTGGCGCTGAGGAGGAGTTGGCTGTGCCACAGGTCTTCGTCGGCGTGGGTGACGCGGGCGGTTTCGAGGGTTGTCGGGTGAACGCGGGTGAGCCGGTCGGCGGTGGCGACGGCGGTGCTGACCCGTTCGGGGATGACGGTGGGATCGTCGTGGTAGTGGACGCGGTCGGGTGCCAGGTCGGGCATCTCGGGGCACACCGCGAGGCAGTCGACCTGGACGTCACGAGCCCACGGGGAGATGGCGAGTTCGCTGACCAGGTAGCGGGCCAGGTCGACGCAGTTCCCGGCGTCGCCGGTGAGGCTCGCGACCCCCACCGCTTCGAGGTTCACCAGCCGCCACCCATCGTTGTCGCGTCCGAGGGTGACGAGCTGCGGCCAGGGTGGGGCGCCGTCTGGGTTGAGGGGTCCGGCCTGGTCGAGGTCGGCGTCGGCCCGGATGCGCCACATCTGGCGAGCGTCGCCGTCCATGCAGGTCCACACGGCGGGTAGGTCGGCGGGTCCGGCGAGGCGGACGGTGAGGTGGTCGGCGTGGGCGTCGACGCCCATCAGGACGGGCACGGGCTGCCCGGCGATGGTGAGGGCGGCGGTGGTTCTGCGCAGCACTTCGTCGATGAACAGCACGGTGGCGCCGGTGACAGACCCTTCCCGGATCAAAGTCTTCTCGACCGGGATGGTGGCCGCAGGTGGCGGGGCGATCATGCGTCCGGGTCGCCGGCTGCGGAACTGGGCCTCGCGGCGCCGGGCAAGCACCAGCCACAGGCTGCCCGCCAGGAGTGCGCCAGCTCCGGCCAGTCCAGTCAGCAGCCACGCGGGAGCATCCGAGGTCGCCGAGACGTGGTCGGTCGACTCTGCCGAGATTGACGGGGTCGGCTCCGCCGCCTGCGGCGGCAGAGCCTGCGTGCTCACCGGTGTACTCGGCTGGGGGTCCGGGGTGCTCGGTTGCCGCTCCTGCGCGGGTGTGGTCACCTGAGTGGGCCTGGGCGTCTCGGCCGTCTTGGTTGGCCGGTCGTTCGTCGGCCTGACGTGTCTGGTTTGGTGCTGGGCGGGGATCGTGATCTCCCAGCCGATGTCGATCTCGTCGGGGTCGCTGAGGCGCCGTCCCCCCGGCTGGACAGTGTGGGTGGACGCCCGGAACAGCTTGGGGTAGTTCCACGCGTGGCCAGTCTGCTCGAGCGCAATCTCCGACAGGGTGTCGCCCTTCTTCACTGTGTAGGTGCGCGCCTTGCCAGCCTGCTGGTGGACGTCGGCCGGCTGGGGATCGGCGGGCAGTGCGTGGGCGGGGACGGGTTGCTGCGGGACGCCGGCGGCCTGCGCGACCCGGGCGGTGGCCAGGTCTCCGACCGAGGCGGTCGAGGTGGCAATGAACAGCACGGCAGCGGTGGCGACGAGCCGGCGCGCGAACAGCTGCGGGACGGCGAGGCCGGGCAGCTTCGGGACGGGGGTGTGGCGGACGAGCGCGGCGAGTTCGAGCAGGACGGCGGCGGTGAGGATGGCCCAGGCGACCCAGCCGACCAGCTTGAACAGGGCGAGGGCGATAGTGCCGTTGTCGGGGGTGCTGAGTGCCTGCCAGATGCCGTCCGGGGTCCAGGTGATGCTGACCGCGCCGATCGGTGCGGCCGCGATGAGGAGGGCGGGCATGCCGATGACGATCGCGGCTAGGCCGAGCAGGGCGGCGAGTGCGCGGAGTCTGGTCATCGGTGTTCCTTCCCTTCGAGGGCTTTGACGACCCGAACGCGGGCGGTGGCGGTGACCTGTTGAGTGCCGATGCCGAAGGCGGACAGGAAGACGGGCTCGTAGTCAGTGCTGACCTCCACGACGAGGTCGGTGCCCGATTCGATGTGGGCGGTGGCGTTCATGCCGGAGGCTTTGGCGTAGTTGATGGCGGCCGCCTTGGCGCGGGCGGCGGCGATTTCGACGTCTCCGCCGGTGGCGGTGTAGGTGTCGGCGTCGAGCTGCTGGCCGGCGGTGCGGGCGGCCTGGGCGGCGACGTCGCTCGCCAGCCGCATCCGGTTGACCTGGCCGGACAGGTCGACAGCCAGCCCGACGATCAGGGTGAGCGCGGCCATCACCATCACCGTCCACACGGTGACGGCGGCACCACGTTCATCCCTCAGCCGGTCGCGCATCTCATCTCCTCTCGCGGAACGAATCGAGCGGGGAGGTCGCCTCGGCCTCCACCGGGACGGTCGCGGCGATACCGGGCAGGCCCAGGTCGCCGGTCGCGACGTCGCATACCAGCCGGACGGTGACGGTGGCCGGGGTCCCGACGGGCTTGGCGAACCCAGTGGTGTCGAGGTCGAGCTGGGTGGCGGTGCAGGGCAGTTTCTGGTTGGCCAGGGTGGCGGCGGCGGTCTTGGCGGCGACGGCGTGGGCGTCGGGCTGGGCGCGGGCGAGGCTGGCGGCCCGGGCGGCGTCGAACGCAGCGGACTGGACGGCCTGCCGGGCCAGGGCGAGGCGTCCGCCGAAGATGATGACCAGGATGAACAGCACGAGCACCGGGGCGACCATGGTGATCTCCACCGCCGCGGAGCCCCGCTCGTCCCGCCGGCGAGGCTTCATGAGATGTCCTCTCGTGGCACGGTCGCGGTCTGGGTGGTGACCGGTTCCCAGCCGGGCACGAGGCTGAGGGTGCTGCCAGTGACGGTCGCGGTGACCGTCCGGGCGCTGATCTGGCAGGTGACCTGGAGTCCGGCCAGGGAGTCGCCGGCCCGTGCAGCGAGGTCGGTGGCGGTGAGGACGCAGTCGTCGGTGGTGCCGTGTTCGGCGGCGCCGGCGGTGGCTCCTGCTTGGGCGGCGGCGAGCGCGGTGGTGCGGCCGTAGAAGTACATGGCTGCGCCGAGTGCGATCCACACCACGAGCAGCAGGGTGGGCATGAGCAGCACCATCTGGACCGAGACCGAGCCCCGCTCGCTCGAGCCATCAATCTCCGGACGCATCCCTGTTCCTTGGCCGGTTCAGAGCTTGGCGAGGAGGCCTTCGATGTAGCCATTGAGGGCTGCGATCACGATGCCGACGATGGCGACGATCCCGACGAGCCACCACAGCTGCTCGCTGGAGACTGAGAAGCCGCGTTCGTCGCGGACCTTGGTCAGGACGGCGTGCAGCCAGGCGCTCGTCTGGTTCAGTTCGGCCATTTCAGTTCCTTCCATCTTCTTCACCTGGGTGGGTCAGCTTGCGCCGAGTCGGAGCAGGGCGGGGACGAGGAGGATGGCGACGAAGGTGAACGCCATCAGGATCGAGGGGATGACCATGCGTTCGCCGACGATGTTGGCGCTCGCCTGGTCCTCGGCGAGGATCGCGTGCCGCAGTTCGGCCGACCGGCTGCGGAGGGTGTCGACGACCTGGGAGCCTTCCTCGCCGGCGAGCCGCATGATGTCGGCCAGGTCGTCCAGATCGTTCAGGCCCTGGTCGGCGGCGAGGTCGTGCAACGCGTCCCAGGCGGTGTCGCCGGAGTAGCGGCTGCGGGCGAGGGCGTCGCCGATGCGGGCGAAGGGCCAGGAGTCGCCGACGCGGGCGGCGTTCTCGAGTGCCTGTCGGGTGCCGGAGCCGCCGGCGTTGCGTTCGAGGGCGACCAGGTCGACGTAGGAGCCGAGGGCCCGCCGGAACTCGACGCGGGCCTTCTTCGACGCGTCGGAAAGGTTGCCGTCAGGCAGGAACCAGGCCAGGAACATCCCCAGCAGGGTCGCGCCGGCCGGGACGGCGACCGGCATCGGCAGAGTGCGGGAGAACACTGCGGACAGCAGCGGTACCGAGGCGGCGGCGGTGGCGACGAAGACGACCTTCTCGCCGTAGAACACGTGCAGCGGTTTGCCCATCAGGGCGAGGTCGCGGCGGGGTGCGTTCGCCCACAGCCGGGCGGGCAGGCGTCGCATCGCCCACAGGCCGAGCCGATCCTCGAGCCCACCGCGTCCCCGCACCTGCTCCGGCTCGGGTGACCGCCGGATCGGCGAGGACAGTCGTTCGAGGGCCTGGACGGGTTCGGGGTGGGCGGGGACGAGCCACCACACCAGGCAGGCCAGGCCGGCGCCGATCAGTCCGCCGGCGATCATCCACCCTTGCAGGGTGCTCACGGTTTCACTTCCCGGTTGGCGTGGCTGCCGAGGAAGCGGGAGGCGGGCTGGATCTCGGCCATGCGCCTGAGCCACCACAGAAGCAGTCCGTAGCAGGTGAGGAGGGTGAGCAGGATGAGTTGCCCGAGTGGGGTGGAGTAGGGGGCGAAGAAGCGTCCGCCGAGTCCGAAGAAGACGAGGGCACCGATGGACAGCAGGGTGACCATGCGGGCCGAGGCGCGGGGTTTGGCCCGGTCGGCTTCGATCATCCGCCGTCCGCGGACGTCGGCCGAGACGGATTCGGCCAGGTCGTGCAGCACCCGGGCCAGCCCGTCGCCACGCCGGGCGGCACCCAGAATGAGCGCCGCGCAGACGAGGTCGCCGGTGGCGTCGTCGAGGTCGTCCGCGAACGCGCGCAGCGCCTGTTCGGTCGACCAGCGTGACCGCATCCGTCCGACCAGCCGGCCGACCTCGGGACGGATCGGGTCCGGCGCGGAGCGCAGGCTGGCCTGGATCGCCACCTCGATACCCTGCCCCGCGGTCAGGACCCCAGCCAGGTTCCGGGTCCATTCGGCGATCGCGTCCATCCGGGCGATCTGCCGATCCGCACTGGTCACCATCAACAACGCCGGCAGCCCCAGCACCGCCGCCGGCAGGACCGGGACGGCGATCACCCAGCCGGTCGTCACCATGATCACCAGCCCGGCCAGGAGCGCGGCGATGCTCGACCAGCGCTGCCACGCCGGCAGTCCGCGCCACCAGCGGACCAGCCGTCCCGACCTCGGCGGACGCTTCGGGCGGGCTGGCGGGACGGGTCGGGGGATCATCCCGTAGATGCCGAGCAGGATGCCGCCGACGATCATCGCCCCGGCCAGCGCGGCAAGCAGCGTGGTCATGGCAGCCTGCTGTCGGCTGCTTCGGCCTCGAAGCCGGCCAAGTCGAAGCCGACGGCGGCGAGCTTGTCGCGCAGCTCCTCGGGGATGGTCTGGGGGACGGCGCAGCCGCCCGGTACCCGTGCGAACACGGTGGTGGTGGCGTAGCCGCGGGGCCGCTCTCCGGGGGAGACGGCGAGGACTTCCTGGACGTAGCGGTGTTTGCGTCCGGCTGAGCCGTCGGGGCCGGGGACGACGTCGCAGGCGATGTGGACGACCAGGTCGACGGTCTCGCCAAGCTTGGTCGAGGCCAGGTCCTGGGAGACCTGGGGGCCGGCCTCCATTGCGCAGGTGACGAGCTTGCGGATCGTCTGCTCCGCAGAGCCGGCGTGGGTGGTGGAGATCGACCCGGAGCCGGACTCCATCAGTTTCACCATGCTCCACACCTCCTCACCACGGATCTCGCCGAGGATCTGGCGGCCCAGGTTGAACCGGAAGCTGTCGATGATCTGCTGCGCCGTCGTCCGCGACCCCGCCAGCCGACCGTCCGGCAGCCGCTCACCCGAACCCTCCCGGGACTCCCAGGCGTGCACGATCGCGTGCTGCTCCGGCAACTCGTGCAGGAACAGTTCGTACTCGGACTCGAAGGTGCCCACCGGCTCCAGCCGAGGGATCTGGGCGCACAGCGCCCGCAGCGTCGTTGTCTTGCCGGCGCCCTGTTCCCCGGACACGACAATGCACAGCCGGGCCTTCACCGCGGCGGCGAGGAACCCGGCCAGGGTGGGCGAGATCGCGCCCCACGAGACCAGGTCGTCCAGCGACACCTTGCGGATGCGGTGGCGGCGGATCACCACCGACAGCCGGGCGGTGTCTCGGGCGCCGGCCAGCCGTTCCCCTCCGGGTAGGACCAGGTGGAGCGAGGGGCTGGCCGGGGTGAACGAGCGCGGGTTCTCCGACCGGCTGGCCAGCCGCTCCAGCAGCTCGGCGAGTTCGTCGTCGCTCTCGGCGATCGCCGGGATCTCCCACAGGGTGCCGTCGGCGAGTTCGACGAGCACCCGGTTGTAGCCGGCGATCATGATGTTCTCCACCCGCTCGTCGTCGACCAGCGGCTGGATCCGGCCCAGCCCGAACATGGCGTCGAACACCGCCTTGGCCAGCACCTCCTGCTCGGCCAGCGACCGGGCCTGACCGACCCGGACGATCTCCTCGGCGGTGTCCTCCTCCAACACTTTGCGGATGATCGCCGCCCCCTCGGCCTCCTCCACGTCCCTGTCCGGACGGGACTCGCCGATCCGCTCGGCCAGCCGGCGCGCCACCTCCGTGCGCATCCGCGCCACCAACTTCCAGTCCACGTTCGGGATCGCCACCAGGCCCACGACCCGGCTCGACACGGGGGTGGGCAGCTGTACCGGGGCCGGACGCAGGAGACGCAGCGGCGGCGGCGCGGGCGGAGTCTCGGCGGGTACGGGGTAGCGGAACGTCGAACGGACGCGTCCCTCCTCCTGTCCAGCAGGCGCCGCGGTCTCGGCGTCGGCGTCGGCGTCGGTGAAGATCGGCAGATCCAGCGGGTCCGTGCTCATCGGCGGGCCTCCGCTCCTATCCGGGCGGCGATCATTTCCCGCAGCAGCGAGCCCTCGCCGGCGCTTGTCGCTGCCGTGCGTGCGGCCTCGCCCAGGGCGCGGATGCTGCGCAGGTAGCCGGACGCCTCGAACGCGCGATCCGCCGCGCCCGCTCCGCCGAACCGGGGTGTCGGTTTGTCGGCGCCGTCAGCGAACACCTCGGCCCGGCGCGGATCCCACGCGACCGTCCCGAGGACGGCAAGGCCAAGGGTGCGGGCCACGTCGGCGGCCCGGTACGGACGGTTCTCGCCGACCACGACCGCCTGGACGCTGTGGCCCGGCACCGAGTCGGCGCCGAGGGTGTCGGCCCACGACTTCGCCGCCGCCAGCGCGCGCAGATTGCTGCGCAGCACGATCAGGGTCAGGTCGGCGTCGGCGATCAATGGCGCCGGGGACCCGTCCAGGCCGAGTCGGCCGGCGTCCACCAGCACGTCCTCACCCGTCGACGTGATGCCTCGCAGTACGCCGAGCAGCGGCTCCCAGATCCGAGACAACCCGGCCGCCTGCGCGTGGGTGCGGGAGCCGGTCAGAATCGAGACCGTCGTGTCCGGCACCTCCATCACGACGCGAGGCAGCGCCTCGGCCAGGACGCCGCTGCGGTGAGCCATCACCAGGTCGATCAGGCCGGAATGACTCTGCAGGCCGCGGAACCGTCCGGCCAGGATCGCCGACCCGGCCGTCGGGTCGGCCTCCACCAGCAACACCGGACGCGGCCAACACAACGCCATCCCCAGCAGCGTCGAGGTCACCCCCGGAGAACCCGACGCCGACACCGCACAGATCAGGGACATGGCCACATCACCGGGCCCGCGAGTCCAGGACCAGCGCGATCTTGCCCGACCCCGCCCACGCCGCCAGCTGCACCGCCCTGTCCGAACCGACGACCACGTCCACCACGGTCTGGGTATCACCCGGCGTCACCCGCAGGACCTTTGCGGCCACCGGGTCGGTCGGGGTGGAGTCCGACGGCAGCTCTCCGGAGTGGACCAGCCGGACCGCGTCGCCGGACGCCAGCGGCTCGACCGGCATCAGGCCTGGACTGATCGGCACCCCGACCACCGACTCGCCCGGACCTGGAACGACCGTCTCCGACACCTGAGAGGCGGCCAGCAGTGTCCCGGCTGTCAGGTCCGCGGACGCGCGGCGTCCGACCAGGGCGCCGAGTTGGTCGGCGGGCACGGTCGACAAAGACGGATCGACGCCCACCCGAATCGTGCCCAGGTCCCGGGCGGTGATCACCGTGCCGCGGGCCACGTTCTGCCGGATCACCACCACCTCGCCGGCCTTCGTCGCCGACGCCCACAACAGACCGCCAGCCATCGCCCCGGCCACCACCAGCACCGCAGCAAGGACGACGAGGAACGGGCGGCGGGACAACTTCGGCGATCGCGGAACCGAGCCGCTCTCGACCGCGGTGGCGCCAGTATCGACGTGCTTCTCGGACACTGCTGTCATGCCGTCTCTCCGATCTGGTTCCCGCGGCTACCTGCCGCTCGTCACGATCACCTGCAACTCACCGACATCCAGCCGCTGCGACCTGGTCAACTCGAACGCGAACGACCCCGACTGGCCGTAACCCGACCAGTCCGCCGTCCAGTAGGAGGTCGCCTCCACCGTGTAGCGGCCCTGCTCGGTGTAGGTGTGGCCGCACGTCGGCGACGGCTCCTCGCCCACCCCGTAGTGCCACTCGGTGCCCTTGCCGCACGACACCTTGCCGCCGTCGCCCAGATCCCAGACAACCTTGTTCGCCTTGGCGGTCATCGTCACCCCGCCCGCCGAGATCGTCTTCGGACCCCACGTCGTGCTGGACGGATCGTCTACCCACAACCACACCGGCAGACCCACCAACGCCATCGCGTCCGGACCCTTCGGAGTGATCCCGATGTCGATCGGCGTCAGGTTCATCTCGTCCAGCAGCGACCGGGCGAGCTGGCCCGGGTTCACGCCCGGCTCCACCCAGAACAGCAGGACGAGGCTGCCCTCCATGCAGCGCACCAGAACCCATCCCTTGGGAACATCCGCGCCCGAGCCCTCCGGAACTGCATCCTTCGACGGCGGGCACGCCGGCAGATCTGGCTTGCCCGGCTTGCCAGGCTTGCCAGGCGAAGGCTTCCCGGGCTTGTGATCGCAGACCCGACAAGTCACGCCGCCCCTCTCAGATGTCCCACAACCCGGGGGGCACAGATCAGCCCACGCCGGCACAACATTGAGAGCGGCGCAGAGGACAGCGCCGGCCAACATGGCGAAGAGTCGCTTCATGATGCACATCCCTCGACCGCCTTGCCGGCGAGCTCCCAGAGCTTGAAGGTCCCGGACGCCTGCTTCCTCATGTCATAGGTGTTCTTCAGGAAGTCAGGGAACTGGACGGCCTTGGCGGTGACCTCCTTGCCCTTCGCGTCCACAACCTTGGCCCCGCGCTGGTCCCGGCACACCGTGACGATGACCCGCGTCGCTCCTCCTGTGATCTCGGTGGCTTCGCCGGCAGCGGTGGAGATCGTGCGGACGGTTCCGTCATCGCGCCAACCGTTGTTGCGCCACGTCCGAATGCCGTTGAGGTTCGCCTGGATCATGTCGTCGTACGCGAGCGGCTTCAGGAGTTCGATCATCTTGTACTGGCCGTACTTCGCGGGGTTGGCTCGGATCGTCGCCATGACGTCCGAGTACTTCTCGACCACCTCCACCGCGGCGGCCTGGTCTGTGTCCAAGGTCGGGGTCGGCGTCACCGTCGGGGTGGCGGATGTTGTCTGGCTGGTGGCCGTCGCCGACGCAGTGCCAGCGCTCGGCGTCGTCGTGGGTGTTGCGGTGGTGCAGGCGGCCAGTCCGAGCGCGGCCAAGGCCAGCGCGATAGCGAGCAGGGGGAATCTGTTCAGGACCACGTTCGCATCTCCTTCCACCCCCTTAAGCCTTCGAGATGGGTGGATTCGGACACTGAATCGGTGGATTTCTTTGCTGCGGCACATCCTGGGGGGGTGATTCGAGGGTAAATCGGCCCTTCCGACGCTGACCAGAGCCTCGCGATACGTAACTGTTCGGCCCCGGCGCCTCGGATTCTCAGGACCATCACGCGCTCTGCTGCTCCTGGACGAGTTGGCTCAGCGCGCCGGTTGAGCGCTTGATCCGACGCCGGATCGTCCGTGGCGAGCATCCGTGCAACTCGCCGATCCGGGCCGAGACCCGGTCGCCGATGATCCCGACTCCAGGCCCGGACGGCGGCACGAGTTGTGCGGCGGCGTCCATGACGGCCAGCAGCAGGTCGACGTCGTCCTGGCCGATCACCTCCGCCTTGAGGCCGTCACCGAGGATCTCGATCAGCTCCTCGAGCGCGTCCGGCTGCGGCTCGTCCTGGACGACATCGTCCCCGTCCGGAGGGAACGGGCTGGACGTCGCGACAAGGTCCTGCAGCACCTTCTTGCGCAGGTTCCGATTCAGGTTCGCCGCGACCCGGCCAGTCGTCCGCCAAGGAAAGGTGCGCACAGCGATCCACAACTGGGCGGCCACGTGGCAGTCGATGTCCTCACTCAACGTCCGCAACTGGTGAGCCAGCACCGTCGCCGACGGCATCATCACCCACGCCAGTACGAACGCGGCGTCCGGGGACGTGCCGGCACCCTCGTGCGCCAATCTGGCCAACCCGCGCAGCACCAGGTCGGCTTCCTCTGGGGGTGCCTTCCGGAGCCAGTCGCAGAGCTTCTCCGTGGCCGGCACCAGTTCGAGGTCGGACGCTTCGGTGACCCATTCGGGCCAATGGATATTGATCAGGTCGTTGATCTTGTCGGCCGTAAGGCCGAAGGATTCCGCGACGGTCATGGGCGTTCCTTCCGTGGGTCCTGAGACCACCGAACCTCACCAAAGCCATGTCACCAACGGTGTAACCAACATCTGTGGACAGGCACTATTTCGTTATCCACAGATGTAGTGAACGTCCTTGCCAAACCCACGTTCACCATGTTCTCTAGGTCGCCGCTTCACGGACCTTCGTCGGACGCGCAGACGGCCGTTCGTTAGCGGTTGGGGTAGAGCAGGTGCGGTCGGACGTCCGATCGGGGTAGCCAGGTCATCCGGGTCGGCGAGCCGGGATGGCTTCGCCACTCCACGCAGGTCCGGTCGGAGCTGAACCACACCGCTACCGCGGGGACGATCGAGGTTCGGTTCTCCCACACCAGCCGGGCGAGGACCAGCCGCCCCGCACCCGGCCGACCCAGCTTCCGATCCTTGCCCGGCGGTGCACCGACCGCGTTCAGGGGTGCTCGCAGCAGCCGCCTCGGGTCGTCCATCTCCACGGCCACAATTCGAACACCTGTTCTGCATCGCTCGTCAAGCGCGCCTCCGGGCAGCGGCGACCGACCGTGTCCACCCGGGACCCGGTTCCGAACCCGACCCACAGAAGAAGGCAACGAACCTGTCCGGAACGGGCCCTCCCGGCGGCTTAAGGAAGTAGCTCCGAGATTGGACCCTCATGCCCCAGCCGCACCACCTCGGTCTGGCGCTCAGCTACCTGGGCCTGGCCGTGGACCAGCTGCTCGCTCCCGAGCAGGAGTCGCCGGCCGCGATGTTCGTCGGCGTCGAGTGTCTGGAGATCCAGAGCCAGGTCAGCGAACTCGGACCCGAGGGAGCACCGGTGGTGGCGGTCGTCCCGCCGGGCGACGCCCTCACCCTGGCCGCAGACCTCCTCAGCCTGGACGGACGTACCGAGCTGACGGGGCTGGCCCAACAACTTCGTCGGCTCTCCCGGGCGGTGAGCTGATGGCCACCTCCGCCTTCGATCTGCTGATCGCCCTCGACGCCAGGCTGGCCGAGCTCGAGGCCACCACGATGCTGCCGGGCTCGATCCCGCGCGTCCGCCAGGAGTGGGGTGCCCTGGCACGGGCAAGCCTGCACCTCCTTCAGGCCCGTCCGCGCCACCCCAACGACAGTGCTCGGCGACTCGAAGTCCTCCTCGACTCCCTAGCCGGAGCGCCCGGCGAGTACCCGCTGCCCGCGCCCGGTACCGGGCTGATGGACATCACGGCGACCATCGGCTGCACCGCCGAGGTCATGCGCGTCCGGACCGTCGCCAGCCCAGCAGCCCGCGAGCAGGCCGGCGATGCGGTCCGAACCAGCCTGGAGGCTGCCCTGGCGCGCGCCGCCCGCTGGACCCAGCGAGGCTTCCTCGACGCCGACGTCGGGCCGGAACCCGAGATCCTCCGGCTTGCCGGCAGCGACGCCGACCCCCACCGATCGCCAGCCCTGCAGACGTGGCGGATCATCGGGCCGACCGATCCCGGCATCGACGGCGCCGTCTCCCGCTGGGAGCATGCCGCGACGGAAACGATCGCCAGCCGGCGTGGCGTCACCCAGCTCGCGCTCCAACTCGCTGCGGCGGACATTGCGCTCGTGTGCGCATCTGCGAGCGCCGTGACGCGGATCGGCGCTTACGCCGGTGCGCTCTCCGACGCCTCCGCAGCCTGCGGGGCTCTGGACGGCGCCGGACGATCCTGGCGACACGCCACACGCTGGCCCGCCGAACTACGTCTCGGCGGACGCGCGACCGAACTCCGCCAGGCCTCCGCCGATCTGCGCCAACACCTCGACGGCACCCTGCGGACCCGGGGCGACTGGAAGCGTCCCGACGACATGTTCGCCGAGGTTACCGCCGAACAACTGGTCGCTGTGCTGCACTCCGGCCTCCAGTCGGCCATCCGCGTCGGGCAGGAGGCCGCGGCAGCCTTCGACGACCTGGCCCACGGAGCTAGCCGCGTCTGGCTGGACGCTAGCCAAATCCCTACACCCGGCGTCGTCCAACAGGCTCTGGACAGCGCTCGATACGAGTGGCTCCCCGACCCGGCCGGCTTCCATTCCGCCGAAGGGCTTCTCCACGACTCTGCAGAAGCGGTCGCGCGTCTCGTGCACGCGACGCCGCTGACCATCGCTACCCTCGCCACACCGCCGAACCCGCCCCGCCAAGTCGACGACGAGGGGCCTTGGGAGACCGTGCCGGTCGTCCTCGACCCGCTCCGGACAGCCCAGGAGCGGGCGCTGCTCGCGGCCATCGCGCCAGCCGAACCGCGGGCCAACACGATCGGCTTCTGACCGCGAGACCGGCGCAGACCTCGTCTTTCAGATCCCATCCGCGGTGTCCGGGTCGACCGCAGCCCGACGCAGCTCGCGGCGGACCCGCTGACGCTCGGCCCGCAGCTCGCGCCGGTTCAACCGCCCGCAGTGGCACAACTCGCACGGGCACAGACCGTGGCCGTCCCACAGCCAGGTCCAGTGACAGTGGCCGCGCCCAATCCAGGCATTGCGGTCGTACGGGTCAGGCAGATCGCAGACACCGTCGGTGTGGTCGTGGACTTCGGCACGACCGATGTCGCCACGGGCGATACGGATCTGAAGCGGGACGTGAGCGTCGGTACGAGACACGGTGGGACTCCGAGGGTTCCTGGCCCCGGCCCGCTGCCCCTCGGCGAAGGACGGACCGGGGCTATTGGTTGAGCCCCTCGCGCGGTCGTGTCCTCATGCAGATCATCCTTCCACGTGTCCCACCCACGCCGAGCGCCGAATCTGCGCGACAGCGTCCGAACGTTGCCTGATGGGCCGTCGATCCCCGAGCGCCGTAACCGAGGGGTCTCGCCCTGTGGGTCGAGAATTGTTGCTCCAGCGAGGCAGCAATCTGGTTCGGACGCGGCCCACCAACTGACGGCATCACTCGTGGGATAGACGGCGCCCGGTGCAACGCTGCGCACTCTGCCAACGGCGAAGCGGTTGCTCCCGTGGCGAGGCGTCCGCTCTGGCGGGGACCATCCTGGCGGCCGTACGATGTCCGGCACTAGGACCCGGCTGGACGCGCCTGGGGGTGGGTAAGCGTCCCCGGGTTCTTCTGTCCGTATGCACCTGCGCGCGGTCTGGACAAGGCGGCGGCAATCACGTCCACACCTGTGTCATGGCGGAGACCGAGATCGCCGCAGTCACCGGTTCAGATTCCCAATCCGGGTGTTTCGGTGCCTCGCTCCAACGGGATCGGCCGGCGGGCCTCCGCCTGGGCTCCGGGGCTGGGCGTGAACGTGAGGGTCTCCCACACCTCGGGCTCAGGCGTCCGCCCTGCCATCTTGGCCGCCAGACCGGCCGTGACACCCAGGTCCTCGGCGACCGCGTCGACCAGCTTCGTCTCGAGGTCAGCCGGCTTGGTGTGCGCCAAGATCGCGTCAGCGGTCGCGATCACCCGGGCTCCGGTCTCGGCGACGACCGCCTCGATGCCGTGCTCCGGGGAGGCTGCCTGGGTGGCCCATCCGGCGACATAGTTGAACGTGTACTGACTGGTGTCCAAGTGGTGCGCGGCCGCGACCACATAGGCCACGGACTCGGCCTCCACCTCGCGGCGGCCGCGGCACGCGCCGGCGTACGGGTCACCCGAATCGGGACGGATCAGCACGTGCGTCAACTCATGGGCGAGCGTCTTCACCGCTTGGGCGTCGTCGACGTCGGCCCGGACCCGAACCTCCCGGCCCAGATAGTCGGTGAGCCCGTTGGCTCCGCCGCAGTCGCCGCGGGTCAGTTGGAAGCCTTCCGCCTCGACCAGTTCGGCCAACGAGTCCCACAGCCCCGGAGGCGCCTGGCCGCGCAAGAGCCTCGGCTCGGGCGGCGTCTGGACGGGAGGATCGACCTGGCTCGCGTCGAAGACGCCTACCGGCCGCACTCCGACCAGCTGCCGGACGTACTGAGGCCGCCCATCGGCGTCCCGAATCGGTTCGCCGGTGAGGCGATCGACCAGTTCGACCTTGCGGGTGACGGGGCCGAGGATCTTGATCGCCTTCTCCCCGCGTCGCACCTGGTGGCCCATCGCCTGCCAGGCCCGGTAGCCAGCGATCATCGTCGCGTCCGGATTCTGCAGCATCGTGAGGGTCACGTTGTTGAAGCTGTACCGATGGAGCTTCGACGCCATGCCCAACCAGCGCTGCCAGGCGTCCTTGTCGTCCAGGTTCGCGATGCCGTCTGCCAACTGCCCATGCAACTGCTCGACCGTCTGGCGACGGGCACGATCGGCAGCCTCCCGCTCCGCCTCGCTCAGTGTGCGGCCGGCCATCACAACTCCGCCCGGAGCCGCCGATACTCCTCGATCACCTGCTCGACATCGGCCGGGTCAGCCCCGATCGCCCGTAGCCAGGCGATCTGCTCCAGCAGGTCGTACAGGATCAGCGGACGATCACGAGGCGGCACTGGCGCATTCACGGCTTCTCCTTCTTCCGGCTCATGGGTTCTGAGGAGTCTCCCGGTGATGGCGAGGTGGGCCGATCGCTCGTAGCTGCGCCGGCAGGTCCAGGTCGGCTTTCGCGCGGTTGGTGAGCAGCGTCGTAGGCGGCGACCACTTCTCTGCTCAGCCGGCCGCGGGCGGGCACATAGATGCCGGTGTTCGTCGCCCATCTGCGGATCGCGGCGGTTCGTTCCCGCTCGGCACGCGTCCTCTGGCTGGTCGGTCGCGTCGATTTCGGCGGTGTCTCGTCGGCGGGCTTACCCTGCGGCTTGCGCGGCCGGTGGTCGATGAGGTCCAGCTGTTCGGCCTGGTTGTCTGTGGCCTCGGCTGCCATCTGCGAGATCCGCTTGGCGAGGGACCGATCGCGATGGGCGGCGACGTGCTGGTAGCGCAGCGCCATGTTGGGCGTGGTGTGCCCGATCCGGGCTTGCAGTTCGGCGATGGTGGCGCCCTGCTGGGCTGCCATGGTCGCGCTGGTGTGGCGAAGGTCGTGGATCGTGAGCTTGGGCATCTTGATCGCCTTGCGTCCCTTGTAGTGCGCTTCTCGAAGGACGGAGTCGTTCAGGGGCGTGACGCCATCGCTGGCGGGAAACAGAAGCGCTTCGGGATCGCGTCGAGGCTGGGCACCCATCCACGTCCATAGAGCAGGGAGCAGGTGCGGCGGGATGGCGACGTCACGAACTCCGGCCGCCGTCTTGGGGGGCTGGATGATCAGCTCGCCGACGAGCCGGACAATGGCCTGCCGCACGTGGACGACACCGCTCTTGAGGTCGAGATCCTGGACGCGAAGTCCGCGCACCTCACCGGATCGCAGCCCGCACCAGCCAGCCAGCAGCAGCGGCACCCGGCGCGCTGCAGGGACCGCTTCGAGGTAGCGGGCCAGCTGGGTGGGTGTGAGTACCTTGATTTCGTGGACGGCGTGTTTGTTGCTGCCTCCCTTCACTCGACAGGGGTTGCGGTCGATGATCCCCTCCTCGACCGCATCCTTCAGCAGCGACTTGAGCAGGCCGTAGGCGTTCGCCTGTTGGGTAGGGCGGTCGGACATCGCTTGGTACCAGTCGGTGACCTCGACAGCACTGATGTGACGGACCCGGTGATTCCCGAAGACAGGCAGGATCTCCAGCCGCAGGAGCTTGTCGTACAAGGCGGCGGTCCCCGGACGGAGCCGACGCCGTAGCAGCGACTCGCGTGCGAACTCTTCGAACCGGGCACCATCGGCGGCGACCTCCGTGGGCGGCGTCCAGTCCCCGGAGCTGATCTTGCGGGCTTGGGCCGAAAGCCAGGTCTCGGCGTCCATCCGGGACAAGAAGGTGACCGGCGCCGTGTACCGCTCGCCGTCGGGGCCGCGGTACCGCGCCCGGTACCGCCCGCTCGGCAACGGCGAGATCTCGCCGAACGTGCGCTTCTCCTGCCTTCTGGCCATGCCCGTGCCTCAGACCGCGATCGGACGGTTGTATCGCGGCTTGAGCAGCCGGTCGACGTCCTCGGGGCGCAGGCGCAGGATGCGCCTGCCGGTCATGAAGGCGGGCAACTCTCCGGTGGCGATCCTCCGGCGCAGCGTGTTGCGGCTGATCCCGGTCCGCTCACACGCCTGGGCGATGGTCTCGTAACGCTGGGTGGGCATGGCTGCTCCTCTCTGACTCCTTAAGCCCGGCAATGCCTTCGATCCGGACAAGGAGGCACCGAGAACTTTGGGGACGGAACGCCGGCCACCCGAAGAGGACCGGACCACCTACAGCGCTGTGTGCGGGAATGGCTCACCCCTCGCCTGGACCCCGGGGGTATCTGGTATGAGAGAGGACAGGAGAGAGGACGCGCGGCCGATACCCCATCGGGTATGCCATTCCGTACCATTTCCGTGGGGCATACGTGGGGCAGCGTGGGGCAAACGTGGGGCACGAAGAGCCCCCGATGGCACTTCCTGGGTACACCTGAGCAGGGCCAAATCAGCCCAAAACCGCTAGTCAGATGCTGTTTGCCCTCGTCAGGGGCACATAACCATTTTGTGCGCGAGAGAGGAGTTGAACCTCCACGTCCTTTCGGACACACGGACCTGAACCGTGCGCGTCTGCCATTCCGCCACTCGCGCCCGACTCCCTGGGGAGCCAGCCGGACGAGGGTAGCACAGGTGCCGCGCCCACTCCGAACCGGATCCCCTCTCCGGAGGGCAGCCCGTCGACCCAGACGGACGCCGCCGCTCATCCTTGCGGCACCCTCATCCCCGACTGGAGTCTGAGTGCCCAAGCGGCACCGTCGCGTAGGCTGGCCGTTCGGTGCTCGATAGTCTTGAGCGCGCCGAGCCATCAGCGGGCTATCAGGGGAGGAGGAGCGGATGGGGGTCTTCGACCGCGTCGAGAAGAAGCTCGAGAACGCCGTCAGCGGAGCCTTCGCACGCGCCTTCAAGGGTGACGTCCAACCCGTGGAGATCACCGCCCGGCTGCAGCGAGAACTCGACTCGGAGGCCAAGCTCCTCAGCCGTGACCGCAAGCTCGTGCCCAACGAGTTCACCATCGGACTGTCCCAGCACGACTACGACCGGCTCACCCCCTACAGCAAGACCCTGAACTCGGAGATCGCGCCGCAGCTGCGGGACTACGCCGCCGACTCGGGCTACATCTTCAACGGTCCGATCATGATCGAGTACACCCTCGACACCTCCCTTCCGGTCGGACGGTTCACCATCGCCTCCGCCGCCGTCGCCGGCGTGGACGCCACCGCGCAGCCGAGCCCCAGCGAGATCCGTGCGGCCAACCTGGTCGTCGAGGTCAACGGCGTGCGGCATCCCCTGACTCCTCCGGGCATCACCATCGGCCGCGGCACCGAGGCTGACCTGCGCATCAACGACCCGGGAGTCTCCCGCCTGCACGCCCGCATCGGCGTGGTCGGGACGGGGAGTGGCCAGCAGATCACCATCGAGGACCTCGGCTCCACCAACGGTGTCACCGTGGACGGCCAGCGCACCCGTCACGCCAGCCTGACGCTCGGCAGCCGGATCGAGATCGGGTCCACACGGCTGGCGATCGTCTCGCCGGTGCACGATGTCTGAACTGGTCGTCCTCGGCCTCAAACTGGGGTTCCTGGCACTGCTGTGGTTGTTCATCCTGTTCACCGGCAACGTGATCCGCACCGACCTCTTCGGACGCAAGGTCAGCCCTGCCGAACTCGCCCCCGCATCCGTCGGCGCCCCGGCGGTGAAGGAGCCCAAGCTCTCCCGTCGGGCACTCAAGCGCCTCCCGACGACCCTGACGGTCACCCACGGCAAGCAGGCGGGGCTGCAGCTCCCGCTCGGGAACGGCGTGCTCATCGGTCGTGCCACCGACTGCCAGCTGCTCCTCGAGGACGACTACGTGTCCACCCGGCACGCCCGCATCACCCGTACCGGCGCCGGCTACCAGGTGGAGGACCTCGGGTCGACCAACGGCACCTTCGTCAACAACCAGCGGATCAGCGCGCCCACGCCGTTCGGGCCCGGTGACGTCCTGCGCATCGGCCGCACCCTGATGAGTGTGGAGAAGTAGATGGCGCTGGCTCTGCGCTACATCGCGCACTCGGAGGTCGGCCTGGTCCGGAAGAACAACCAGGACTCGGCCTACACCTCGCCCACGATGCTGGTGGTCGCCGACGGCATGGGCGGAGCCGCCGCGGGTGACCTCGCCTCCGCCATCGCCGTCCGGGAGTTGAAGGCTGCCGACGGCCCGCTCACCGGCGAGGCGATGCTGGACGCCCTGGGCGCAGCGATCGACTCCGCGTCCGACACGATCGCCGACCTGACCGAGACCGACCCCAGCCTCGATGGCATGGGCAGCACGGTCTGCGGGTTGATGTTCGACGGTAGCCGGCTCGCGCTGGCGAACATCGGGGACTCGCGGGCCTACCGGTACCGCGACGGCAACCTCACCCGGCTGACCCGCGACCACTCCTGGGTGCAGACGCTCGTCGACGAGGGACGCATCACCGAGGCAGAGGCCCTCGAGCACCCGCACCGCTCGCTGATCCTCAAGGTCATCAACGGCCAGCCCCAGCACCTGCCCGACCTCGAGCTCGCGGACGCCCAGCCGGGCGACCGCCTGCTGATCTGCTCCGACGGCCTGTGCGGATTCGTGACCGACGACGTGATCGCCGCGCGGATGGCAGGTGACCGGGAGCAGGTGCTCGCCGCGCTGATCGCGCTCGCCCACCACGAGGGCGGGCAGGACAACATCACGATCATCCTCGCCGATGTGGTCGAGGGCGAACCCGAGGGCGTCACGCAGGTCCTCGGCGCTGCCGCGGTCCTCGATCTCGACAACTCCCTCGATCGCACCGGGGAGCAGCCGGCCGCCGAGCAGGCGTCCCCGCGCCCGGATCCCGGCGCCGCCGAGGTGATCCGCTACTCACCGGTCGCGAAGCGGCGCGCCTCCAGCCGCGTGAAGCTGCTCCTGCTGGTGCTCGTCCCGCTGCTGGCGATCGGCGGCGGCGGGTGGGCCTGGTACTCCTACACCCAGCGCCAGTTCTACCTCGGTGCGAACACGGAGACCCTGGCGATCTTCCAGGGGATCCCGGAGCCGGTGTTCAACCTGCCGCTCTCGCATGTGGTGCTCGACGATCCCACACGGGTCGCCGACCTGCCGGTCTACTACCAGGAACAGGTGCGCGACACGATGCGCACCGACTCGCTGGAATCCGCGAAGGAGACCCTGGCGATGCTCCGACTCAAGGCTGAGTTCTGCGTCCAGCAACGCATCGATCGCCAGACCCCCCGACCCACTCCCACTCCGACGGCGACGCAGACCGCTACCCGCAGGCCGACCACGTCCGCATCCGGCACGGCCACCCGCACGCCCGCCCCGTCCGATCCGACCACGACCCCGGCGCAGAGCTCACCCGCAGCGACCCCGACGCCGACGGATCCCAACACCCCGGCAGCGCCCACGGACTGCTGATGAGCGACGTCGTCGGCTACCGGAGACGCCGTGGCGTCGAGGCCTTCATGCTCGCCTTCGCGATCCTGCTCGCGATGGGCGGCTACCTGCTCACCCACCTCAACCAGGACGCCCGGCTGCCCGCGCAGTGGCCCTGGGCGCTGGCCATCCTCACCGCGGTGGGACTCGCGCTCCACCTGGTGATCCGCTGGCGACTCCCCTACGCCGATCCGCTGATCCTGCCGCTGGTGATGCTGCTGAACGGCCTCGGCCTCGCAATGATCCACCGCCTCGACCTCGGCAGTGCGACGGCGATGCACTCGGCCGAACTCCAGCTCATGTGGACGGTGATCGCGGCCGCCTGCTGCATCGGCGTCCTGGTCTTCCTTCGCGACTACCGTGTACTACAACGCTATACATACACGATGTTCCTGGCGGGCATGGCCCTGCTGATGCTCCCGCTGGTGCCCGGACTCGGGCTGGAGAAGAACGGGGCTCGCATCTGGATCCACCTGGGCCAGTACAGCTTCCAGCCCGCCGAGCTCGCGAAGCTCGTGCTCTCGGTCGCGTTCGCGTCCTACCTGGTCGAGAAGCGGGAGGTGCTCGCCCTGGCGGGCGGACGCTTCCTCGGCATCGAACTCCCCCGGCCCCGCGACCTGGGCCCGATCCTGGTGATGTGGCTGGCCAGCCTGGCCGTCCTGGTCTTCCAGAAGGACCTCGGCACCTCGCTGCTGTTCTTCGGGCTGTTCGTGATGATGCTCTACGTGGCGACCGAGAAGCCCAGCTGGGCGATCCTCGGCACGCTGCTGTTCACCAGCGGGGCGTGGCTCGGGTACCTCTTCTTCGGGCACGTACAGGTCCGCGTGTCCGCCTGGCTCGACCCGTTCTCCGACTATGACCAGAACTACCAGGTGATCAACGGCCAGTTCGGCATCGCCTGGGGCGGGGCGTTCGGCACCGGCTGGGGGCTGGGACGGCCCAACCTGACCCCGCTGGCCAAGACCGACTTCATCGCCGCGGCGATCGGCGAGGAGCTCGGCGTGATGGGGCTCGCGGCCGTCATGCTGCTGTACGGCGTGATCGTCGCCCGGGCGCTGCGCGCTTCTCTGGGCGCGAAGGAGCCCTTCGGAAAGCTGCTCGCCGCGGGTCTCGCGTTCGTGTTCGCCATCCAGGTGTTCGCCATCCTCGGCGGCGTCACGCGGCTGCTCCCGCTGACCGGCCTGACCACCCCGTTCATGTCACAGGGCGGCTCCTCCCTGGTCGCCAACTGGGTGATGGTCGGGCTGATGCTGGTGATCACCCACCAGGTGCGCCGTCCGGAGGCGGTGACGGCGGAGCCCGAGCAGTGGCTGGGCGCCGAGACGACCCAGATGATCCCGGTGGGGGCGGCGACGGCTCCGACCGCCGCGTCGCCCACCTCACCGCCGTCCGCGACTCCGCCGCCCCCAGTGACACCCGCGGCCGGCTCACCGGAGGGCGACGACGCGCAGACCGAACAGTGGCGCGTCGACGGGGGACGGCCATGAACCGGCCGATCCGTGGGGTGGCGGTGACCGCCATGGTGATCTTCCTCGCGCTGCTGCTCAACCTCAGCTACCTGTACCTGGGCCAGCAGGAGTACCTCAACGAGCGTCCCGAGAACCGGCGCGTCGCCGACGCGCGGTTCGCGCAGGACCGCGGCCCGATCATGGTCGGCGAGACGCCGGTGGCGGTGTCCAAGCCGGTGAAGGACCGGTACAAGTTCCAGCGCACCTACTCCCAGGGCAAGTTGTACGCCCCGGTCACCGGCTACTACTCCTACCTCTACCGCACCAGCGGGCTGGAGGCGTCGTTCTCCTCCCAGCTCTCCGGCGTGGACGACTCCCAGTTCCTCACCCGCCTGGTCAACTCGCTCTCCGGCGCGACGCCGCGCGGCGCCACCGTCCAGACCACCCTGGTCGCGAAGGCGCAGAAGGCGGCGTGGGACGCGCTGGCCGGACGCAAGGGGGCGGTGGTGGCCATCGACTACCGGACCGGAGCGATCAAGGCCCTGGTCAGCTACCCCAGCTACGACCCCAACGACCTGGCGACCCACGACCTGTCGGCGTCGGTCGAGGCGTGGAAGCGCCTGAACGCCGATCCCGACCGGCCGCTGTCCAACCGTGCGACGAAGGAGATCTACTCGCCCGGTTCCACGTTCAAGCTCGTCACCGCCGCGGCCGCCCTGGACTCCGGGCTGACCCCCGAATCGGTGCTCGACGCCTCGCCGTACAAGCTGCCGGGCTCGACGAAGGTGATCGCTCAGAACTGCGGCGGCTCCAAGATCACGCTCACGAAGGCGCTCACCACGTCCTGCAACCCGGCGTTCGCCCGGCTCGGCGCCAAGCTGGGGGACGAAGCGATCCGCTCGCAGGCCGAGAAGTTCGGCTTCGGCACGAGGTTCCTCGACGAGATCGGTTCGGCGGCCAGCGTGTTCCCCGAACAGATCGACGCCGCGCAGACCGCCATGAGCGCGATCGGCGAGTTCGAGACCCAGGCCACCCCCCTGCAGATGGCGATGGTGTCGGCCGCGGTCGCGAACGGCGGCGTCGTGATGGACCCCTATCTCGTCGACAAGGTGCTGGATCCCGACCTGAAGGTGATCACGTCCGCCCACGCCCAGCAGCAGTCGGTGGCGCTCACCGAGAGCAACGCTCAGGACCTGCAGTCGATGATGGTGCAGGTGGTCGAGCACGGGACCGGCTTCCGCGCCCAGATCCCGGGCGTCACGGTGGGCGGCAAGACCGGCACCGCCCGCACCAGCGCCGAGCGCAACCCCTACGCCTGGTTCACGGCCTGGGCGGACGACCCGTCCGTGGCCGTGTGCGTCTTCATCGAGGACGCCAGGATCCCGGCGACCGACATCGCGGGCGGGCGCGTGGCCGCTCCGGTCGCCAAGGCCGTGATCGAGGCGTTGCGATGACCCGTCCCACATCGTTGCAGCGGCTTCGGCCACAATGGGCACGTCACGCTGCCGCCAGAATTCACCGGGCGACCGGGGCGAAAGGACACTGCGGATGACCGAAGAACCGAGGCTCCTCGGAGGTCGCTACCAGCTGGGCGGGGTGCTCGGCCGTGGCGGCATGGCCGAGGTGCGCCGGGCACGCGACCTGCGTCTGGGACGCGAGGTCGCCATCAAGCAGCTGCGCATCGACCTCGCCTCCGATCCCACGTTCCAGGCCCGCTTCCGGCGCGAGGCGCAGGCCGCTGCCGGCCTGAACCACCCCAACATCGTCGCCGTCTACGACACGGGCGAGGAGGCCGACCCCACCTCGGGGGTCCAGGTTCCGTACATCGTCATGGAACTCGTCGAGGGCCACACGCTGCGCGAGATCCTGCGCACGGGCCGGCAGATCATGCCGTCCAAGGCGCTGGAGTTCACCCAGGGGGTGCTGGAGGCGCTGAGCTACAGCCACAAGGCCGGCATCGTGCACCGCGACATCAAGCCGGCGAACGTGATGCTCACTCCCACCGGCATGGTGAAGGTGATGGATTTCGGGATCGCCCGTGCGGTCGCCGACACCTCCGCGACCATGACCCAGACCGCCGCCGTCATCGGCACCGCCCAGTACCTCTCCCCGGAGCAGGCCCGCGGAGAGACGGTCGACTCCCGCAGCGACATCTACTCCGCCGGCTGCCTGCTGTACGAGCTCCTGGTGGGACGTCCGCCGTTCCAGGGCGACTCTCCGGTGAGCGTGGCCTACCAGCACGTGCGGGAGGCCCCCGTCCCCCCGAGCCACCTCGACGCGGAGATCACGCCCGCGATGGACGCGATCACGCTCAAGGCGCTCGCCAAGGACCCCGCCGACCGCTACCAGACCGCCGCCGCCATGCGGGCCGACATCGGGCGCCTGCTGGCCGGCCAGGACATCGTCGCCCGCGCGCCCCTGCCCGTCCCCGTACCGGCGCACTCGCCCGCCGTCGCCGAGCCGACCACCGTGCTGGAGGCGTCCGACCACACGGCGACCCGTGCGCTGGACCCGGTCCCGGGCAGGCGCCGCTGGGGGGTGGTGGCGTTCCTGGTGGCCCTCGTCCTGCTCGCTGCCGGCGTGGGCATCTACTTCGCGATCAACGCCAACCGGGTGGAGACCGTCACCGTGCCGTCGGTCATCGACCGGCTGAAGGTGGAGGCCGAGCAGATGCTGATCTCGGCGAAGCTGCAGCCGCGCGAGATCCAGGTGAACGGCCCGGACGACACCTCGCTGGGCCGCGTCATCAAGCAGAGCGTTGTCGACACCAAGGTTCCGGTCGGCACGACGGTCGACATCACGGTCAACATCGGTCCGAGCAAGGGCACCATCCCGCAGGTCAAGGGGATGGACAAGGACGACGTGGTCGACGAGCTGAAGAACAACGGCTTCACGAACGTCACCGCCCTGCCGGCAGAGAACGAGCCGGCGAGCGCCAAGCCGGACGAGGTGCTCAGCATCGACCCGGCCGAGGGCGCGCAGGTGACGCTCGACACGAAGGTGACCGTGTACTACGCGTCCGGCATGAGCAAGGTGCCGCTGGTGACCAACTTCACCGAGGAGAACGCGATCGCCCAGCTCAAGGACGCCGGCTTCACCAACCTCAGGGTGCTGACCAAGGAGGACGAGACCCACGCGGCCGGGACGGTGATCAAGCAGGACCCGGACGCCTTCACCATGCAGAAGCGGACGACCAGGATCACGCTCACCGTGGCGATCGCCCCGACGCCGACGCCGAGCGAGAGCCCGACCGCCACGGCCACAGCGACCCCGTGAGGGCCCCGCGGGAGCGGAGCCGGCGGACCTCCGCCGTCCGCCCGGCTACCGCGCGGCCATGAGCGGGCTCAGCCCCGCGGCGCGGCGCGGCGCGTCCGCATCACCGCAGGCCACCAGCCAGTTCGCGAGCATCTGGTAGCCGCCCTCGGTCAGCACCGACTCGGGATGGAACTGCACGCTCTCGATCGGGAGCGACCGGTGGCGCACCGCCATGATGACCCCCGAGTCGGTGGTCGCGCTGACCTCCAGGTCGTCGGGGACGGTCGCGGGGTCGAGTGCCAGCGAGTGATAGCGGGTGGCGGTGAAGGGATTCGGCAGGCCGGCGAAGACCCCCCGTCCGTCGTGGTGGACGAGGGAGGTCTTGCCGTGCAGCAGTTCCGGAGCACGGTTCACCACGCCGCCGAAGGCCACCGAGATCGACTGCAGCCCCAGGCAGACGCCGAAGATGGGCACGCGTCCACCGGTGCTCCGCACCACGTCGATGCAGACGCCGGCCTCCTCGGGCGTGCCCGGGCCGGGCGAGAGCAGGACGCCGTCGAAGCCCTCGACCCAGGTCGGGTCGTCGAACCGCGGGTCGTCGTTGCGCCACACGTCCACGTCCGCCCCGATCTGGCCGAGGTACTGGACGAGGTTGTAGACGAACGAGTCGTAGTTGTCGACCACCAGGATCCGAGCCATGGCGCCCATTCTCCCCCATGGCTGAACCGGCGAATCCGGGGCGGGGCGGTTCTCGGTTATCCTTGTCGGGTCCCGTTGGTGAGTCAGGAGTTCCGGTGCCCGAGTCGAAGGTCCGCAAGGCAGCTGCGGAGAAGAAGAAGCTGAACGACCGGACGCAGCTCGCCCAGAAGCGCGACGAACGCCAGCGCACCGTGGCCGCACCCGGCAGTCGCCAGTGGGTGCCACCGACGTTCATCACCGTCGGCCTCGTCGGCGTCCTGTGGCTGGTCGTCTACTACATCACCGCCGCCACCGGCATCAACGTCCCGTTCCTGACCGCCCTCGGCGGCTGGAACGTCGTGATCGGCATGGGCGCCATGGCCGGCGCCTTCGCCCTCGCCACCCTCTGGAAGTAACCGCGCCAAGTGTGACGCACCGGGGCCGGGTACAGAAGCCGAAACCCCGGGGCG
>JAEVYS010000026.1 GCA_023392635.1 Actinomycetes bacterium
GATCGTCACATTGTCAGCCTTCACCGTCAAATACCCATGCAGATCGATCCCATCAACCACCGTCCCCGGCGTCGTGATCGTCATATCACCGGTCACCACCCGCAACGACGTACCAGCCGGCACACCGTAGGTCGTGCTCGCGGTCGACGCCACGGTGGAGCCTGAGGTGGGGGCGGCCGTGGCTGTGGGGGTCGCCGTGGCCGTGGGGGTCGCCGTTGCGGTTGCGGTTGCGGTCGCGGTGGCTGTGGCCGTGGGAGTCGCGGACGCGGTGGGAGTCGCGGTGAGGGCGGTCGTCGTGGTGCTCCCGGACTTCAGGTAGAAGGTGATGCCGGAGTCGGTCCACCCGTCCGCGATCAGCGCCTTCTGGGCGGCGGCGGTCACGGCGGTGCGCCGGTGGGCACCCTTCGCGAACTTGTGCACTCCTACCGTGCACGACGACGAGGCGGTCGGGGCGTAGAAGTCGACCTTCTGGACCTGGTAGCCGTAGAGCTTCGCCGCCGAGATCTGGGCGTCGCCCGCCGCCCAGAGGAAGTCCACGGTGGTGGGGTTGTACATCCGGGTGACCGGCGAGAGGCCGGTTCCCGCCGCGGTCGCGGCGTACCCGGCGATGCCGCCGTCCTGGGTGAAGCCCAGCGTGGCCTTCGCCGACTGGTACTCGGTGATCGACCTGGTCAGCAGTTGGTCGCCGATCGTGGGGTTGACGGCTTGGTAGACCGGTGCGGTCAGGCTTCCGCAGTCGGCGGTGGTGGCAGCTGCGCTGGCGGGCGCGAAGGCGACGAGGCCGCCCAGAGCTGCGGCTGCGACAGTGGTCGTGCCCAGGGCACGACGAATCCATGAGGGCATTGGAGAACTCCTGTGGGGGGAAAGACGCCTTGGGGGGAGGCGGTACCAGGCGGGGGGTCCTGCTACGTCGAAAACGCTATCAGGTTCCTCTCAGAATTTCCGAATCCGGCTGAGATTCTGAGCGGTCACCCAGGTGGGGGACACTTCCGTTCACTCCTCCAGCAACGGGGCATAAGGCCTTGTGACAGGAGTTTCGCCAGAGAAGGTCCGGTCTGGCCGGCGGTGCCCGTGGTGCCGACTTTGGTGAGGGCATTCATTCTCAGGTTCATACGGTGCCGCCGCCTGCCTCGAGGACCGATCCGGCCATCGCCGAGCTCAACCGGCAAAGCCCATGACCGGCTGTCCGGCGACCCCGGGACGCACGCAGAACAGCGACCCGGCCTCGGGCTCGGCGTCGGCGTCCAGGCCCTCGCGGGACGTGGTGATGTAGAGGGTCGAGAGGTCTTCGCCGCCGAAGCAGCAGGCGGTCACCCGGGACGGTGGCAGCTCGACCACCTCGGTGATCCTTCCGTCAGGATCGTGGCGCTGTACCCGGTGCCCGTTGTACCGGGCCACCCAGACGCCTCCCTCCGCATCAACGCACAGTCCGTCCGGCGCGCCCGGGCCCTCGGTGGAGAAGATCCGGCGGTGGGTCGGCCCGTCGAGCGGGTCGTAGTCGAACGCCCAGGTGGTGCCGGTCCCGGAGTCGTTGAGGTACATCGTCTGCGTGTCGGGACTCCAACCGAGGCCGTTGCTGATGGAGAGCCCGGCCACCACCGGACGGGGACGCAGCGAACCGGCGTCCAGCGAGTAGAGGGTGCCGGCCCCCGGGGCGAAGCCGTAGGCCAGGGTGCCGATCCACAGGCCTCCGTCGGGGTCGCAGCCGCCCTCGTTGCACCGCATCCCCGGGTCGGCGTCGATGGTCAGGAAGCCGGTCAGGTCGGACAGGTCGTCGAAGTTGCTGACGGCCAGGTCGTGCTCCCGCGCCACGACGGCGCCGCCGCCCAGCCGGGGACGGATCAGCGCGGCGATGGCCGAGCCGACGGGCGTGCGCACCACGGTGTCGCCGGCCAGGGTGAGGACCTCCCCGGCGAACATGTCGACGAAGCGGAGTTGCTGCCAGCGGTCCCACCACACCGGGCCCTCGCCGTGGAAACTGACCCGGTCGGTGATCCTGTCGGCGCGCATGCGTCCCATCGTCGCCGACCGCCCCGCGGACGTCCCCGCGTCCACTCCTTGGGCGGCGCCGGGGAGGGCGTGAACCTGCCGGTGAGAACCGATACGGTGGGACCGTATGCGCCGGGCGTCGGGTTTGCTCCTCCGACGCCGTGGGGAAAGTCAACGCCGACGGCCACCGCCGGACCCACGAAGGCCACTACACGGAGCCCATTGAAGGAGATTCAGCTTTCCGATGACTGATCACAAGTACGTCTATGAGTTCAGCGAGGGCGACGCCTCGATGCGTAACCTCCTCGGCGGCAAGGGTGCGAACCTCGCCGAGATGACCGGCCTCGGCATGCCGGTGCCGCAGGGCTTCACCATCAGCACCGAGGCCTGCACCCAGTACTACGCCGACGGCGAGACCATCAACGACGGCATCAAGGCCGAGATCATGTCCTACGTCGCCAAGCTGGAGGAGATGACCGGCAAGAAGTTCGGCGACCCGGGCAACCCGCTGCTGGTGTCCGTGCGCTCCGGCTCCCGCGCGTCGATGCCCGGCATGATGGACACGATCCTGAACCTGGGCATGAACGACACCGTGGTGGAGGCCTTCGCCGAGAAGACCGGGAACCCGCGCTTCGCCTACGACTCCTACCGTCGGTTCATCCAGATGTACTCCGACGTGGTCATGGAGGTGGGCAAGTCCTACTTCGAGAAGCTCATCGACGAGATGAAGGAGTCCCGCGGGGTCAAGCTGGACACCGAGCTCACCGCCGAGGACCTGAAGGAGCTCGCCGGCGAGTTCAAGGCGCAGTACAAGGAGAAGATCGGCTCCGACTTCCCGTCCGACCCGGTCGAGCAGCTGTTCGGCGCGATCAAGGCCGTGTTCCGGTCCTGGGACAACCCGCGCGCCATCTACTACCGCCGCATGAACGACATCCCGTCCGACTGGGGCACCGCCGTCAACGTCCAGTCGATGGTGTTCGGCAACATGGGCAACACCTCCGGCACCGGCGTCGCGTTCTCCCGCAACCCGGCCACCGGCGAGTCGGGCCTGTTCGGCGAGTTCCTGATGAACGCCCAGGGCGAGGACGTCGTGGCCGGCATCCGCACCCCGGAGACCATCGACCAGCTCAAGGACGAGAACCCCGCGGTCTACGACCAGTTCGTCGAGATCGTGAACAAGCTCGAGAACCACTACGCGGACATGCAGGACATGGAGTTCACCATCGAAGAGGGCAAGCTCTTCATGCTCCAGACCCGCAACGGCAAGCGCACCGCGGCCGCAGCGTTCAAGATCGCCTGCGACCTGGTCGACGAGGGCAAGATCTCGACCGAGAAGGCCGTGGCGATGATCGATCCCAAGCAGATCGACGCCCTGCTGCACCCGCAGTTCGACGCCGACAAGCTCGCCGCCGCGCAGCCGATCGGCAAGGGCCTCCCGGCCTCCCCGGGTGCGGCCACCGGCAAGGTGTCCTTCACCGCCGAGGACGCCGCGGCCCGCGGCAAGGCCGGCGAGAAGGTCATCCTGGTCCGCCTCGAGACCACCCCCGAGGACATCGAGGGCATGCACTACGCCCAGGGCATCCTGACCGCCCGTGGCGGCATGACCTCCCACGCCGCCGTCGTCGCCCGTGGCATGGGTACCTGCTGTGTCTCCGGCCTGGGTGACGTCTCCTTCGCCGCGGACGGCAAGTCCTTCTCCCTGGGTGGCAAGACATTCACCGAGAACGACTGGGTCTCCCTCGACGGCTCCACCGGCAACGTGTACGGCGAGGAGATCGACACCGTCCCTGCGGAGATCGGCGGCTACTTCGGTCGCATCATGGAGTGGGCCGACGCGCTGCGCACCATGAAGGTCCGCACCAACGCCGACACCCCGGCCGACGCCCGGCAGGCCCGGGAGTTCGGCGCGGAGGGCATCGGCCTGTGCCGCACCGAGCACATGTTCTTCGAGGCCGACCGGATCGCGGCCATCCGCGAGATGATCGTCTCCAAGACCGTCGAGCAGCGCGAGGCCGCCCTGGCCAAGCTCCTGCCGATGCAGCGCGGCGACTTCGAGGGCATCTACGAGGCGATGGAGGGCTACCCCGTCACCGTCCGGCTCCTCGATCCGCCGCTGCACGAGTTCCTGCCGACCGACGAGGACGACATCGTCGCCCTGGCGGCCGAGATGAAGCTCGAGGTGCCGGAGCTGAAGAACATCATCGCCTCGCTGCACGAGTTCAACCCCATGATGGGCCACCGCGGCTGCCGCCTCGACGTGACCTACCCCGAGATCGGCGCCATGCAGACCCGGGCGATCATCGAGGCCGCGATCAACGTCCAGAAGCGCCACCCGGAGTGGAAGGTCGTTCCGGAGATCATGATCCCGCTGGTGGGCGAGGTGAAGGAGCTGGCGTACGTCAAGAAGATCGTCACCGACACCGCCGACGCGATCATCGCCGAGGCCGGGGTGGAGCTGGAGTACCTCGTCGGCACGATGATCGAGATCCCGCGCGCGGCCATCACCGCGGACGAGATCGCCAAGGAGGCGCAGTTCTTCTCGTTCGGCACCAACGACCTCACCCAGATGACGTTCGGCTTCAGCCGTGACGACGCCGGGAAGTTCCTGGACGCCTACTACGACAAGAAGATCTACGAGAACGACCCGTTCGCCCGTCTCGACACCGAGGGCGTCGGCAAGCTCGTGAAGACGGCCGCCGACCTCGGCAAGTCCACCCGCCCCGATATCAAGCTGGGCATCTGTGGCGAGCACGGTGGCGACCCGTCCTCGATCGAGTTCTGCCAGTCGGTCGGCCTGAACTACGTGTCCTGCTCGCCGTTCCGGGTGCCGATCGCGCGCCTGGCCGCCGCGCAGTCCGCGCTCAAGGCGAAGTAGTCCAGGCAGTAGTCGCACGGCACGACGAGCGCGCCGCCCCGGCCGGGGCGGCGCGCTCTCTAGCGTGCGGCGACGAAACCCGGGGGGCGGTGCGCACATGTGCGCGAGGTGATCGGTTGCTGCGCCGGCACGCCGGGGTGACGATGGAGGGGTCGGTGACGCGCTGACTCGCCGCCCGGCGGATCGCCGTTGCCACCACCGAAGGGCACGCGATGAATACCGGGAACACGACGCAGAACCGCCGCCTCGCGCTGAGGCTCCTCGCCGGCAGCCTCCTGGCCTGGGGCTCGCTGGTGGCGGTCGCGGCGCCGCCTGCTGCCGCCGCGCCACTGCCGTATCCCGCGCCCGTGCAGGGTCGGAATCCCGCGACGGTGACCACCGACTTCCTGCCGACGGCGCAGATCGACAGCGGCGTGGTGTGGGCGGTCAAGATCATCGGCAACACCGTGTACGCCGGCGGCAGCTTCACGGCAGCTCGTCCAGCGGGGTCGCTCGCCGGCCAGAACACCGTGCCCCGTTCGAACCTGCTGTCGTTCAACCTGATCACCGGCCAGCTGACCTCCTTCGCGCCGACCTTCAACGGCCAGGTGAAGACACTGACGGCGTCGCCTGACGGCACCCGTCTCTACGTCGGAGGCTCGTTCACTTCCGTCAACGGGCAGACCCGCTACAACATCGCGGCCTTCGACACGGCGACCGGCGCGCTGAACAACACCTTCAAGCCCCCGGTCGGCGGCTCCTACGTGAACGCGATCGCAGCGACCGCCACCACCGTCTACGTCGGCGGGCTGGTATCGGCGGGCAATGGCGTCGCTCGCAAGAACCTGATGGCTTTCACCACCACTGGCTCCCTCCTCGGCTGGGCGCCGACAACGGACCTGCAGGTCGACGCCATGCTGCTGAACACCTCCGGGAGCAAGGTCATCGTCGGAGGCCGTTTCTCCACGGTGAACGGCGTCGCGCAGCGCGGCCTCGTCGCCCTCAGCCCCACGGACGGTTCGATCCAGCCGTGGATCGCACCGACGATCGTCAAGAACGGCTGGAACGACGGCGGGTCCTTCTCCGGCAAGGCGGGCATCTACTCGCTGTCCTCGGACGGCAACTCCATCTACGGCACCGGCTGGGTCTACGCGAACGCGACCGTCGGCAACCTCGAAGGCGCTTTCTCCGCCGACCCGGAATCGGGCGCGATCACGTGGCTCGAGGACTGCCACGGCGACACCTACTCCACGTACTCCGACGGCACGAACGTCTATGCGACCGGCCACCAGCACGACTGCGAGTCGGTGGGTGGCCAGCCTCAGAAGGATCCTGCTCCGGGCAACATGCACAACTCCGTCGCCTTCACCGCCGCCACCGAAGGCACGCTGTGGCGCAGCCCCCGCACCGGCCCGACCTACAAGGACTGGTCGGGCCAGCCGAGCCCGGCGATGATCCACTGGTTCCCGGACTGGCTCACGGGCAAGGCCACCGGCCAGGGTCAGGCCGGCTGGACCATGGCCGGCAGCGGCGACTACCTGGTCGTGGGCGGGGAGTTCCCCGGCCTGAACAACCAGACCCAGCAGGGCATCGTGCGATTCGCGAGGCCCAACGTCTCCGGCGCGGATGACGGGCCCCGGCTGAGCGGCGCGGGCTGGACGCCCTCGGTCCGCTCGCTGGACGCAGGGACAGCCCGGATCACGATTCCGGGGAACTGGGACCGCGACGACGTCAACCTGACCTACCGGGTCACTCGTTCGGGACAGGCGACGCCGGTCTACGTGACGTCGCTGACCTCGTACTTCTGGTACCAGCCAACGCTCACCTTCATGGACACGGGTCTGACGCCGGGCAACAGCTACACCTACCGGGTGTCGGCCACCGACCCGGACGGGAACCAGGCCCTGAGCGGCCAGGCCAGCGTTGTCGTGAGCGGCACGAGCGCGCCGCCCTACGTGAACAGGGTCCTCACCGACGGAGCGGTCACCTACCTCCGCCTGGGTGATGCCGACGGAGGCGTCGGCGACCTGCTCGGCGCCAACTCCGGGGCGAAGGGGGCCGGCGTGAGCCAGGCCGGCACAGGTGCCGTCCCCGGAAGCGGAGGCTACGCATTCAACGGCACGTCGGCAGGTCGGGTCTGGGGCACCGTGCGCCAGCAGAGTCCCGACGGCTGGTCTGCCGGGATCTGGTTCAGGACGACAAGCCTCACCGGCGGGAAGTTGCTGGGGTTCGGGTCCGCGCAGTCAACCAACTCACCCACCGATGACCGGCACCTCTACATGCTGAACGACGGGCGCCTGAACTTCGGCGTGTTCCAGAACAACGCCAATCGGGTGGTCACCAGCCCCGCCTCCTACCGGGACGGGAAGTGGCACCAGGCGGTCGTCACTTCCGATGCCTCCGGCGCCGCCCTGTTCGTCGACGGGTCCCGGGTGGGCTTCGACGCGAGCATCATCAAGGGCCAGAACTACTGGGGGTACTACCACGTCGGGGGAGACAACCTGGCGAACTGGCCGGGCCGTCCGGCGAACGACAACTTCACCGGGGACCTCGACGAGTTCGCGCTCTACTCCTACGCGCTGACGGTCGCGCAGGTGTCGTCGCAGTACGCGGTCGGCACGAGCGCGGCCCACCAGCCTCCGACAGCAGCCTTCACGGTCACGTCGAGTGGTCTGACGGCCGCGGGGGGGGGGGGGGGGGGG
>JAEVYS010000027.1 GCA_023392635.1 Actinomycetes bacterium
GATCGTCACATTGTCAGCCTTCACCGTCAAATACCCATGCAGATCGATCCCATCAACCACCGTCCCCGGCGTCGTGATCGTCATATCACCGGTCACCACCCGCAACGACGTACCAGCCGGCACACCGAAACCGGACGACGCGGCGCTCGACGACGGGGTCGGCGTGGTCGTGGGAGTCGGGCTCGAGGTGGGCGTGGGGGTCGCGGTGGGACTCGGCGACGGCGTGGCCGTCTCGGTCGGCTCGGGCGTCGGCTCTGGGGTCGGCTCGTCGGCGACCCCGTTCGGCACCACGGTCATGTAGGCGCCGGAGACGAAGGCGTCGCGGTTGCACTTCTTCTTGATCACCTTGTTGTTGACCAGGCGCGCGCGCACCTCCCGGGTCGCCGTCGTGGAGTACTTCGCCACCGTGTAGGTGGTGAACTTGCGGGCGGCCGACAGCGCGATCGTCCGCTTCGACTTGCCGTCGACGTACACACGGAGCTTGGCCTTGCCCTTGCACGAGGTGCCACGGGCGACGATGCGCAGGGAGCCCGACCCGGTGACGGTCTGCGTCACGACCGAGGAGTTGCCGGTGAGGACGGCTTCCTGGCCGGCCAGGTTTCCGGAGAGGGTCGTCGCTCGCACGGTGCCGTGGCGCACGGTCAGCGCCGTGTCCGCAGCCTGCGCCGGCGTCGGAACGGCGATGCCGCCGAGCGAGAGCGCCATCATGAGCGCCGTGGCGCTGACGACAGGAACTGCGCCGCGGGCCGCGCGGCGACGGTTCAGAACTGATCGGGGGATCATCGGGGGGACCTTCCATCGCTTGGAGTGTGTGGAGCACCCCCCCGGTGTTCCTGAGTTCCGCCTGAGAGACTAGCAACAATTACCCGTCCTGTAAAAGTCACTCATTAGGGTGACAGCCTCCATGGCGTCCGCCACGGCCCCTCAGCACCAGCCAGGAACGACGGCCACGTCGTGCCTGACTGCCCCGCCACAAGGTAATTCGAACACTGGGCGGGACCGCTACCCCGACACGGGGCCCTTACACGCAGAATCCCCGCGCCCCTTGAGGGGACGCGGGGATCCTGAGAGGACGCTCAGGAAGCCAGCACGACCTTCAGGTTGTCCACCAACAGGACGGTCGGCACGCTCGTCACGCTGGACGGCAGGTAGCCCTGCAGTGCCACCGCACCAGGTACCGCCAGGGCGGCATCGGAGTTGGTCGTGCTGAGCAGCCAGCTGGAGGGTTCCGACCCGCTGGAGGCCCACGCCTTGGCGCGCAGGCTCGTCACACCCGACGTGGTGGTGGCCTCGAGCACAACGGTCAGCTTCGCGCCGGCGGTGTACGTCAGTCCCGTGATGTTCCTGGACGCCAGCGACGTCTCCGTGGTCCCGAGCACCTTCGCGATCATCAGGTTCACCGTGCCGTCGGCGTTGAACCGCGTCTTCAGCCGGTAGCTGCCGGCTGACGTCTTCCGGACGTCGTAGTTGACGTGGACCGTCCCGCCCACGGGCACCTTGTCGAGTGCGATCTCGGCACGCGCGGACAGATTCTGCACCGACACGGCGTTCAGGCTCGCGGTCTTGGTGTCCCTGGCGTTCAGGCTGATCCTGCCCACCCCGCCCGACGTCGAGAACCCGCTTCCGCCCGACGTCGTCCACGTCCCCCCGGTCTTCGCCGCGCCCCAGCCGGACGCCACGTCGGTGGAGAAGTCGGCCAACGCCTTGGTGGCGTCGTTGGGGTCGGTCACGGACACCGACTTCGTGGCGGTGTCGGAGGATCCGAGCGAGTCGGTGACCGTCAGGGTGATGGTGTACGTGCCGCTCCCCCCATAGGTGTGCTGTGCCGTCTTTCCCGAGCCGGCCGAGGTCCCGTCGCCCCAGCCCCAGGCGTAGGTGAGGGTGGCCGCGTCCGATGCGGTCGAACCGGAGGCGTCCACCTGGACGGCGAGGTTCGCGGGCGTCGCGCTGAAGGCCGCCACCGGCTTGGCATGGGCAACGGTCACGGTCTTCGAGCTGGAGTCCGTGAGCGCGTGCTCGTCGGTCACGGTGAGCGTCACCGAGTAGTCACCGGCAGCCGTGTAGGTGTGGGTCGCCGTCTTGCCCGATCCCGCCGGACTGCCGTCCCCCCAGTTCCACGCATAGGTCAGCTGGTCCCCGTCACCAGCGGTGGAATCACCGGCGTCCACGGAGGCCGTCAGCCCATCGCGGGAGAGGGTGAAGGAGGCGACCGGGGCGGCGTGCGCCGGGCTCACCGTCTGGCTCGTCGTCGCGGAACCGCCCAGGCTGTCGGTGAGCGTCAGCACCACCGTGTAGTCCCCCGCGGCGGCGTAGGTATGGTTCGCCGTCTTCCCCGCGCCCGCCGGAGTTCCATCACCCCAGTTCCAGGAGTACGTCAGGTCAGCACCATCGGTCGCCGACGACGCGGACGCATCCACCCCGACCGTCAGCCCGGCCGGCGACGTGGTGAACGATGCCGTCGGGGCCGCGTGCGGCCTGGTCACGGTGACGCTGTGGGTCACCGAACCCGAGACACCTCGGGAGTCGACCACGGTGAGCTTGACGACGTAGGAACCAGGATCGGCGTAGTCATGCGTGGGATTCACCCCGGTTCCCGTGGCACCGTCGCCGAAGTCCCAGCCGTACGACGCGACCGCCACCCCCGGCTCGGCCGCCGACGCCGAGGCGTCGAAGGCCACCGTCAGGTCCGTCGCCTGCGACGTGAACGCTGCCGAGGGCGGCGTGGCCGCGGTGGCGTCCTGGAAGTGCTTGAGCACGGTGCCCGCGCTCAGGACCTTCGGGTACACCGCGAACTCGTCGATGTCCCCGGTGAAGTAGGAGTTCGACGGCTGGTTCGGCCATCCGCCCAGGTTGTCGCCACCGACCCGCCAGTAGCCACCGAACGGCTGGGCGGTGGTGACTCCGTTGGATGCGACGAGTTGGCCGTCCACGTAGAGGACCATGCCGGACGCGCCGATACCGGCCACCACGTAGTGCCACGACCCGTCGTTGTAGGAAGCCGGACTCGTGACGATGTCGGCCTGCCCGTTCCACACGCCGAAGACCAGCTTGCCGGCGTTCGTCATGTACACGTGGCGGTCGTAGTTGCTGGAGGAACCGCTCTGCGCGTTGCCGTAGCCGAACAGCTTTCCGCCGCTGGTCGAGGACGTCCGGAACCAGCCCTCGAGCGAGAACACCGACGGGGTGGCGGGCGACTGCGAGGTCGACACCAGACCGTCGGACGTGCCGTTGAACGCGGCGCCCCGACCACCGGACGTGCCGAGCGCGCCGGTGCTGGCCGTGGAGACGCCGGACCTCGCGACGCCGTCGTTGGTGCCCAGCTGGTCCCAGGTGCCATCGGTGCCACCGAGCCGGTAGTACAGCGAGGCGCCGTCAGCGAGCACGTCCCTGGCGTAGGTCGGCAGCGGCGTCGTGGAGACGATCACCGATCGCGTGCCCGTTGCCGAGAAGTTCTCGCTGTCGAGCAGGCTCAAGGTGATGGTGTAGCGCCCGGAGGACGCGTAGGTGTGCGAGGCGGTGGCCCCACTGCTGGTGGCGGAGCCGTCGCCCCAGTCCCAGCTGTACTCGAGCGACGCACCGTCGGATGTGGTGGAAGCAGAACCGTCTGCCGAGACGGTGGCCAGGTTCGTGGTGGTGGTGATCACCGGGACCGGAGCAGTGTGGGGCGCCTTCACCGTCACCGTGTGCGTCACCGAACCGGAAACGCCGCGGCCGTCGACCACGGTGAGCGTGACCGGGAACGAGCCGGTGCCGGGGAAGGAGTGGGTGGGGCTCACCCCGGTGCCGGAGCCGCCGTCGCCGAAGTCCCAGTTGTAGGCGGCGATCGACTGGCCGGACTCAACGGTGGAGGCGGAGCCGTCGAAGGACACGGACAGCCCGGTGACCTGTGAGGTGAACTCGGGGGTCGGTGCCGACGCGGCCAGCCCCAACCGGTAGTGGGTCTGGACGGTCGCAGCGCCCAGAACGGCGGGGTACACCGCGAACTCGTCGACATCGCCGGCGAAGGCGGAACTCGACGGCTGGTTGGGCCAGCCGTTCAGGTTGTCGCCACCGACCCGCCAGTAACCGGAGTAGGGCTGGGCGGTGGTGGCCGGGTTCGTGCCCACCAGCTGGCCGTCCAGGTACAGCACCATGCCACCGGCACCGAGACCGGCCATCACGTAGTGCCACGAGCCGTCGTTGTAGGACCGGGAGGTCGTGACCGTGTCGGCCCGGTTGTTCCAGACGCCGAAGACCAGCCGCCCATCGTTCGTCATGTACACGTGCCGGTCGTAGCTCCCGGACGTACCTGTCTGGGAATCGCCGTAGCCGAACAGCTTTCCGCCGCTCGTGGTGGACGTCCTGAACCATCCCTCGAGGGAGAACACGCCGGGCGTCGCCGGGGAGACCGACGTCGAGACCAGGCCGTTGCCCGTGCCGTCGAAGGTGTAGCCCAGCCCCGCGGAACCGGCGATCGCGCCGGTGCTCGCCGTTGTGACGCCGGTACCCACGATGCCGTCGTCAAGGCCCAACAGGTCGTAGGCGCCGTCGCTGCCGCCGAAGCGCCAGTACAGGCCGGCCCCGTCGGACAGCACAGCGTCGCTGTAGCTCGGGAGGACCGCGCTGGAGACGGTGACACTCACCTGCGCGCTCTTCGACTGGTTGCCGGAGGGGTCGGTCGCCGTTACCTGGTAGGTGTAGCTCTTCCCCGGCGTCAGCCCCTTGTCGACATAGGTGAACGAAGGCAGCGTCCAGAAGTTGGAGTCCATCGTCTTGGTGAAGACGGGGGTCGCCGTGCCCGAGCGGGTGATCGTGTAGGTGAGCGAGAGGTCGTCCCGATCCCAGTTGGCCGGAACGCCCACGGTGACCTGCCCTCCGATGAAGGAGCGTGCCGTCGGCACCCACCTGCTGCCGGAAAGGCGAGGCGGTTCCTTGGCGCCGGAGACGTTGGGGCGCGCGAACCGCACCAGGCCCTGCTGGCGCTTGCCGTTGACGTAGGGGAACTCACCACCGATCACCAGGTAGTCGCCCTTGCCGGTGGCGGTCCAGCCGGCCTGGCCCTGGCCGGTGGCGGTACCGGTGGTCCAGTCGGGGAACCAGTTCACCATCGCCGGAGCGGGTTGGCCGCTCCAGTCGGCGTAGATGTCGGAGACGTTGTCGCTGCGTGCCAGGGTGCCCTTCGGTGCGGCGGACAGCGAGATCGCGTGGCGCAGGTTGCCGGGAGCAGGGTAGGCCTGCGGGTACCCACCCAGCGATGCGCAGTCATGGTTGTGGCCGGTCAGGTAGACGTTCGTCCCGTCCGAGTAGCTGGAGTATGTGTCACCGTGGCAGTCCTCGAGCCACCGGATCGCACCGGTGTCCGGATCGGCGGCGAAGGACCCCTCGAGGTTGCCCACCGTCGCGTTGGCGTAAACCCACCCGGTGCCGTAGATCGCGTTGGCGTCGGCCGACAACGAGTAGATGCCGGCCTTGCCGGAGTACGGGTCCTGGTTCCAGCCGTTCTTGACCACGCTGGGAGCGATCCACGGAAGGATGGAACCGTCGCCCACGTCGAGGGCAGCAAGGCCACGCTGCGGGCTCCCGTTCACCAGGGCGAATCGGCCGCCGATGATCACCTTGTCCTTCTTCGGCGTGAGCACCATCGCGTCGACCTGCAGGTCGGTGTTGGGGGCCCAGGTGAGGAGCTTGCCCGCGGTGTCGAACGCCATCAGGTTCTTGCGCGCGACCCCGTTCCCGGCGGCGAGCAGTCCACCGACGTAGACGGCACTGCCCGACGCGGCGATGCCATTGACGTAGGACCCGCCCACCTGCGCCTTGAACGTGCTGACGACGGCGCCGGTAGCCGTGTCGAACGCGACCAGGTTGTAGTGCGAGGTGCCGTTGACGGTCGTGAAGCTGCCGCCGACATACAAGCGGGTGCCGTCGGGCGAGGCGGCCAGCGCCTTCACCTGCCCGTTGATCGTCGGCGCGAAGGAGGTGAGCGCCCCGGTGGTGAGGTCGAAGGCGAGCAGGTTCGTGCGAGGCACCGTGTTCACCCCGGGCTCGGCACCCGCCGGGCGTGCGGCGGAGAAGCTCCCACCCGCATAGACGGTGTTGCCGACCACAAGGGTCGTCCACACCACCCCGCTGTCGATCTGCGCGGTCGGGAGGACGTCGGCGGTGACCGACTGGGCGTTGCGCGCCTCCAGTGGCGCCGGAGTGCTCGGAAGGTCCGCGGCTGCGGCCGGCGCGGCGGTGGTGACAACGAGCGAACCGAGCGCCAGCGCAACGGAAACCAGCCCGCTGAGACCTGCGCGGATATGGAGCGACTTCACGACGGGCCTATCTCTTCTAGTTGACGTTGCCGACGAACAGGGCGGTGGTGTGGTCCGGCGAGTAGGTGACCGAGATGCGCACCGGTGTGCGGACCTTGGTGCCCACGCGGAACACGTAGACGCCGGTGGCTGAGGCGCCGGGCTTGACCGATCCGCTGAACGGTCGCGCGCCCTCGGTCATCGGCGAGCCGACGTTGCCCTTGGAGTCGATGAGGGTCACGCTCGCCGACTCCACGCTGACCTCGGACTTCGAGCCGTTCGTCACCTGGACGGTGACCACGAGGGCCGGGCCGCTGATCTCACCGGGCCCGTGGCCGGTGACCTTCTTGCTGACGATCTTCTTCAGCTGGACCGTGATCCCGTCGGTCGCCTGCTTGGCGTTGATGTCGACCGGCTTCGCCGTGGTCTGCTTTCGCGGCGCGACCGTCTGCTGCACCGACCCTCCCGTTGGCGTCGAGGACACCGTCGGAGCACTGGTCGGTACCGCGGTGGCCGGCCCTCCCGGGGTCGACGAGGCGGACGGCGAAGACCCCGCGCCACCCCCGCCGGTGCAGCCCCCGACGAGCAGGAGGCCGGCGGTGACCGACAGGACTGTTGCGCGGCGGAGCCGGCCGGTGTGGCCGTGCGCGCGCTGGACAGGCGTCGCGGGAACACCGCGAACGAAAAGTAGGAACCCCCGATTGCCCACTTGGAATCTCCCCCCCGGACCGAGTGTGCGTTTCGACACTACTCGGGGGGCCCGACAGCGGGCAATGCCCCGGCGGCGGGCATGGACAGGTTCGTACGGGCGCCGATCAGCGCGCCCGGAGGTCTCGTGCCCTGCGGTAGGCCGCGAGGTGGCGGGCCCCTGTGACGGCCCATTCCCTGCTCCGCAGGTCCGGACGGGTGGGGGGCGGCGCGCTCCGGAGCCGGCCCAGTGCCTCATCGATCAGTGCGGCCGAGATCGGGCCGTCATAGAGGTTCACCCAGCCGGGGCCCACTTCACGCTCGACGAGCTCGTTGACCGCCGACCGCGGCACCAGGACCGGTCGGTCGAGGGACAGCGCAGCGAGCAGGGACCCCGAGTTGTACATCTCCCGGTACGGCAGCGCCACCAGTTCGGCGCTCGAGACCAGGGCCACCAGGTCCGGTTCGTCGAGGAAGCGGAGGTCGAGCCTCACCCGAGGGTCACCCGCCGCCAGCCCCTCCAGGAGGCTCCGGGTCTGCTCGTCGAGGGGGCGACCTGCAACGGTGAGGCGCGCCCCGGGCGTCACCACGTCCCTGAAGGCCGCGACGAGTTCCTCAACACCCTTGTAGGGCCGGACCAGCCCGAAGAACACGACGTGGCCGGGCTCGGCCGGGCCCTGCGGATGTCGCAGGTACCAGTCGCGGTAGTGCCCGTGGAGGATCACCTCGGACGGCTCCGGCACCCCGGCGGCGTCGGCACCATTGAGCCGGATGTGGAGGACTGCGCGACCACGCAGCGCCTCGACGAGTCGTGCGCCCAGGGGATCCAGCTTCTCGTGGTTCCCGAGGTTGTGGGCGGTGAAGACCACGGCGGTGCGGGTGAGGTCCAGGCGGAGCAGGAGGAGAGCCATCGCCAGCTGCTTGAGGGTGCGCCGGAACCGGGAGCGTGCGTTGAACAGTGTCTCGGGCCAGTGGACGTGGAACACGTCGTAGCGACCGAGCAGGGCGCGCGCGAAGCTGAAGTTCTGCACCGCCAAGCCGGGCTCGTTCCGCAGTGCCCGGTCCAGCTGGACGATGTAGGGGTTGGTCGTCGCGCTCGGCGACCGGTACGACGTGAGCAGCCTGATCATGCTCAGTACCCGTACTTCTCGATCCTGTTGCGCGGCACCGGCATGTGGTTCATGACCGCTCCGAGGAGGTTGCCCTTCGCAGCCAGCACAGCCTTGAGGGCGGCGGCCAGCTGGTGGTCGCGGATCTTGCCCCGGCCGACGACAAGCACCATCCCGTCCACCTTCGGCACCATCGACAGCGGGTCGACGACGGCCAGCAACGGCGGGCTGTCCATGACCATGATGTCGAAGTGCTCGCCCAGCTCGTCCAGGAAGGCCGACATGGCGCGACTCTGCAGGAGCAGGGTCGGGTTGGGTGGTTTCGTGCCGGCCGGGAGGACGTTCAGGCCATGATCACCCCACGGCTGGACCACGTCCTGCCATCGCACGCTGCCGACGAGGACGTCGGCGAGCCCCACGGCGCCCTCCACGTCCATGTACCGCTCGATCCTCGGCCGGCGCATGTCGGCGTCGACGAGCAGGGTGCGCGCGCCCGACTCCGCGAAGGACAGGGCCAGGCCGACGGCGATGGTCGACTTGCCCTCGCCCGGGACACCAGACGTGACCAGGAGGCGCGAGACCGGAGCGTCCACGCTGGCGAACTTGAGGTTCGCCTGGATACGGCTGAACGCCTGGGGCAGCAGAACGGCGTTGTCCGACTCGTGCCACACCGCCGGCTCCGAGGCGTCCTTGCTGACGGAGATCGTCCCCAGGACGGGCAGTCCGGCCGGCAGGTCCTCGGGGCCGAGCACCCGGGTGTCGAGCTTCTCGCTCGCGATGGCCGCGAACAGGCCGAGCAGGAGACCGGCCAGCAGGCCGATGGCGAGGTTGCGGCGGTTCTCGGGCCCGGAGGGCAGCTCTGGAGGAGTGGCGGTACTGACCACCACTGCCTGCACGGTGGAGTCGCCCTTCACGTTCTTCGGCGACAGCTGTGAGACCACCTTGCCCAGCTCGACGTTGATCGCGTTCGCGATCAGGGCCGCATCCTGGGGCGTCCCGGCGTCGACGAACACGTCGACGATGACGGTGTCGGTGGAGGCGACCACGTTCACCGACTTCGCCAGGTCCTCCGCGGTGGTGGGAATGGAGAGGTCGTGGATGACCGCGTCGAGCACGATCGGCTGGGTGGCCAGGCTGGCGAAGGACGCGAGCTGGAGCTGCGTGTAGTTCGCACCCTGGAACAGGTCACTCGCGGAGGATCCGAACTCGATCGAGTAGTACGAGCTCGCCTTGGCGGTGTAGGTCTTCGGCTGGCTGAAGGAGTACGCGCCGGCAGCGCCCACCGTGAGGATGACCGGCACCACGAGCCAGACCCAGCGCCGCCCCAGCATTCGGAGGAATCCCAGGATGTCCACCAGGATCTCCTCTCCGTTGCCTGGCCGGGCGGGATGAGCGCGGCGCGCGCACAGTCTGTCATTACGGCGCTCGCTTTGCACAGAGCGTACGAGGTTCGCGCAATGGCACCGGGCAGGGGGCATCCCGCTGGTAGCCTTGCCCCAGTCGGCCGGGGGGAAAACGGGCGATGTGGAGGCCCCATGAGTATGAAGAAGCCGACGATTCTGTTCGTCTGTACAGGTAACGTGTGCCGATCTCCGGCCGCGGAGTTCGTGTTCCGCGAACTGCTCGGCCCCGCGGCCGCGAGGCTCGTCATCCGCAGTGCGGGGACGAAGGCCGCTGTGGACGGCTCGATCGATCCGATCATCGCCAACCTGCTGGCGCGGAAGGGTATCGAGGTCAGCAAGTTCCGCCCCCGTCTGCTCGACGTCGCCCAGATCGACCAGGCGGACCTGATCCTCACCGCGTCCACCACCCATCGGGCCACGGTCGCCCGCCTGCGCCCCTCGGCGCTGCACAAGACGCTCACACTCAAGCAACTCGCCCGCTACGCGACGCACATCGCGGCGGGAGGCCAGCGCCCGGCAGGCGCGGAGCACCGGATCCCCTGGATCCTCGCCGCGGTTCCCGGTGCGCGGTCGCGGTCCGCGAGGGAAGCCAGCGACAGCATCCCCGATCCCGTCGGCCTGGGCCGCCGACACTACGAGAGCGCGTTCGACGAGGTGTACCGCTCGTGCGTGGCCATTGCGGGGTTGTTCGCCGACAGCGGCGACGTCCCCGCGTCGGCGTCGGCACCTGCGGCCGTCGCTCGTCGCTGAAGGACCGTCAGTAGAACCGGCGGCCGGCGGTCAGTTCGGCCACCCAGTCCGGCGTCGGCTCCATGATGTCCTGGTCGCGGAGGCGATGAGCGGCGAGGCCCGCCGCACCCACGCCTGCGATGAACCAGAAGAGGATGTTGTACTGGGTGATCAGGGCGACGGAAGCCAGCGCCGGAGCCTGCCCGACGATGGCGACGACGCCCGGTGTGGCCCTGCCGGCGATGATGACGAGGGCTCCCGCCACGAGGATCGCCAGGCCGAGAAGCAGCACGATCCAGCCGTAGGACAGTCCGGTGAGGATCAACTGGCTGTCGATCGACTGGAAGGTGCCGATGTAGCGCTCTCCGGAGAAGTTGGTCCGCTGCTGGCTGGATACCCCCAGTGGCGCCATGGCGCTGATCAGGTCGAGGAGCCGCCCGCGGTAGTCCGCGCTGGTACCGGCCTCGTCACCGGCAGCGGCCAGCACCGTCGAGAGCGCGGGAATGCTCACCAGCGCCCCGGACAGGACGACCATGACCGCGGTGCGGCGGCTGTCGCGGCTGAAGTCCCTGCCGCCGAAGACCGCAACGAGGAGGCAGGAGAGCCCGGCGGAGAGCAGGGCGCCGCGGCTGAAGGTCACCAGCACCCCTCCCAGCACCACCACCGCCAGCCCGTAGCGCACCCAGCCCCGGAACCTGGCCGCGAAGATGAACGGGACCGCCAGGGCCAGCGACGAGCCGAGGGCGATCGAGTGCCCGAACGCTCCTTCCGAACGGGCCAGGCCACCGCGGTACTGGATCGGCCCCCAGATCGCATAGATGCCGTTGCGCGGCCCCAGGAGCGACCACGGGTGGAAGTCCAGCAGGAACTCCGCGATCGACAGCCCGCCGACGATCGAAAACGCGATCGCCAGCACGCGGTAAGTCGTCTCCTCCCCCACCTGTCCGATGACCAGCCTGCCCAGCAGGTAGCCCAGGATCCACTGGCTGGCCAGCCCATAGACCGTACTGACCGACGCCCCACCGAAGACGATCGGGAACAACCCGGCGAAGAAGATCAGGGCGACCCCGAGGTCGGCCGGGCCGAATTCCCTCGGGAACCCTCCGAGGTAGGTGACCAGCAGGATCAGGCCACCGACGGTGGCTGGACGCAGGTCGAGGCCGACCGGAAGCACCCACCAGACCGGCATCGCGCACACGGTGAAGAGCCAGAAGACGAGGCCGGCCACGGGCCAGCGACTGAACAGGAACCACAGGACGCCGACGGCGCCGATCCCCACAGCGGCAAGCAGGGCGAACATGAGGGGCGTCATCGCACCGGCCCCGGACGGGAGCTCGGCTCAGGACTTCCCACCACGTTTCCACGCCCTTCGGAACAGCCGGAACAGGTCGGACACGTCGTCCCGCACGGGACGAACGACGGCGACCGCTGCTGCATATGGTGCCAGAGCCACCAAGAGCGCCACGATGATCTGGACCAGGCTCGGCAGCCCGGACAGCCGGCCGACCACCAGGTACGTGAGGGCGGCCGCGACGGCCGCCAGCCCGAGCACCCTCGCGGCACCGGCGTACAGGGCACGCACCGGCAGCCGGGTGAAGCGGGAGAGCCACCAGATCGAGACCGGCCAGCTGAGCGCGTCGCACGCCGCGAAGCCGGCCGCCACTCCGACGATCCCCCACCGGCTGCCGATCAGGATGCACACGATGCGCAGGACGAGGCCGATGAGGCTGTAGCCCAGGAGATGGGCGCTCAGGCCACGGCTCAGGTAGACCCAGTAGCCGACGTACGCCACGGTCTGGAAGATCGCCGCCACCGCCAGGAAGGCGAAGACCGGCGACACCTCGTGCCACTGCGAGCCGAGGAAGACGTCGATGACGGGGTCCGACGCGCCGGCGCAGAACGCGAGCACGGCCACGATGGAGTATCCGAGCGCCAGCTGGCCCTTGATGATGAACAGGTCGTTCCGCTCGGTGCCCTCGAGGCGGGACAGCACCGGCAGGGCGATCGTGGTGGTGGGGCCACGGAACTGGTTCACCGCCCGCATCAGGAGCTGGTAGCCGCGGTTGTAGAGCCCCAGCGGCACGGCGCCGAGCCACGTGCCGACCACGAAGGTGTCGACGTTGTTGTTCAGGTACCCGACGAGCTGGGTCGCCGACATGTTCATGCCGAACTTCACCATGGGACGAACGCCTGTGCCACGCCTCGGGAGACCGGGCACCCACTTCGCGAACACCGCGGCGAAGACGAGGAGCGCGACACCGCCGCCGACCTGCTGCCCGACCAGCGCCCAGTAGCCCCAGCCGCCGAGTGCCATGACGACGGCGACAACGACACCGCTGAGGTTGCCGAGCAGGTCGGAGGCGACGAGGGCCTTGAACCGCATCTGGCGGTTGAGGCTGGCCCGGTACTGTGCGACGGCGCCGTTCAGCACGAAGACGAGCGACAGCCACCGCGCCATCCCGATCAGGTCGGGCTGCTGGAACCACCACGCCAACAAGGGGGCGGCCAGGGCGAGCGCCAGCGACAGGGCAGCCCCCACGGCGGTGTTCAGCCAGAACAGCACATCACGCTGGCCGTCGCTCAGCGACGGCGCGCGGATGGCGGCTGTCGACAGGCCGAGGTCGCGGAAGACCTCACCGAAGCCCACCACCACCATCACCATGGCCAGCAGCCCGTAGTCCTTGGGCGAGAGCAGTCGGCTCAAGACCGCGACCGAACCGACCTGGAGCACGACCCGCCCGATCTGGCCGCCCATCACGCTGCCGGCACCACGCAGGGCCCGCACGGCGAGCGGCGCAGCCGCGCCCGGCGCCGCGGGCGGGTCGTCCTGACCCGGCGGGTTCCGCTCGTGCCGATCGCCGGTCACCGGATCCGCCGCCCGGTGCTGGACGATGGCCGGACGCCGGCCAGGAAGGCCAGGCCGGACGCCGTGCCCACGAGCGCGGGCCACAGCGCCCGGGTGAGCTTCGCGGCTGTGGAGGTCTGGTTGGCGCGGCCTATCGCCCGTCGCAGCTCCGCGCCGCTGGTGCGGATCCAGACCCACCTGAGACTCCGGTCGAGGTTCAGGGCGGCGAACACCAGTCGGTTGCGGCAGTTGTAGTAGGTGAACATCGTGGACTTCGCCGACCCTCCCGGCTGGGTTCCGCCGGCGTCATGCACCAGGACGAGCTCGTCGTCCAGGAGGAGCTCTCCGCCCGCGCGCTGAACCCGATAGCTGAGATCCACGTCCTCCCAGTACATGAAGTAGCCCGGCGTGAAGCCCCCCAGCCGGCGCCACAACGGCACGGACAGGGCGAGGCACGCCCCGGACAGCCAGCGGGGGGAACCCGGGTCCTCACCGTGGGTGTACAGCCGTCCCTCGCCGAGCGCGATCACGCCGAGGCGGCCCCAGGGATTGCCCAGCGGCGTGACGATCCGCGGCGCGACCAGGCGGTCGGGCCGCTCGCCGGCCAGCCGCGCCAGCCGTTCGAGCGCCTCCCTCGACACGGCGAGGTCGGGATTGACCATCACCACCACGTCACAGCCGAGGTCGACCAGCCGCTCGACCCCTGCGTTCACCCCTTCACCGAACCCCACGTTCGGGCTCGGCACGAACTCCCATCGTGCGAGGCGGCACATCGCCTCGCACGCTTCCCGTTCCGCCGCCGTGGAGAAGTTGTCCACAACGACGACGGTGAGCGTCCCGGAGCCGTCGCCGACCGCTCCGGCGAGATTGCGCTCGATCAGGTCGTGCGACCCGTAGTTGACCACGACGATCCCTGTGCGCGGCGCGCGGCGGCGCTCGCCGTGGTCAGCCAACCTCACTCCTCCCGCGATGACGGCGCCTGCGCGCCGCCACCGCCCGGCGGGCGATCAGGGAACCCTGGTCACCTTCAGGTTGTCGACGGACATGACCACAGGCCCGTTCGTTATCGCTGCAGCGTAACCGACGACACCCACGTATCCGGCGTCCTGCAACGTGCTCTCGCCGTCGGTCGCAGTGGCGGCCCAGCTCGAGGGTTCGGTGCCACCGACCTTCCAGGCCTTCGCACGGAGCGTGGTCGTACCGCTACCGGTCACCTGGAAGTCGACCCGGATCCGGTCGTCGGCGGCGAACGTGAGGCCGCTGATCGTCTTCGTAACCAGGGAGGTCTCGGTGGTTCCGACGAGCTTGCAGATGTTGAGGATGATCGATCCGGGGTCACCCGCCGTGGCCGGATTGACGAACCGCACCTTAAGCCGGTACGCGCCGTCCGTGCCCTTGCGGACCTCGTAGTTCATGTGCACCTGCGCGCCCGCCGGGACCTTGTTGAGCCCGACGTCGACGAGGCCTTCCACGTCTCCCGCGGACGCACTGGGCAGGGTGGCCGTCCTGGTGTCCTTGGCCGCGAGGTTCAGCCTGCCCTCCCCACCGGAGACCGAGAAGCCGGAACCTGTGGTTGACCAGGCACCTCCGGTACTCGCCGACCCCCAGCCGGAGGCGACGTCGGTGCCGAAGGTCGAGGTGGCCACCTCCAGGCTGGCCGGATCGACCACGGTGACGGACTTGGTCAGGCTCTTCGTGCCACCGAGCGAGTCGGTCACGGTGAGCGTGACGTCATAGGAGCCGCTCGCCGCGTAGGTGTGGCTCGCGGTGACCCCGCTGGAGTCACTGGAGCTGTCGCCCCAGCTCCAGGCGTACGTCAGGGTTGCTCCGTCCGAGGCCGAGCTGGCGCCGGCGTCCACCGACACGTCCAGGCCGCTGATCGTCGGCGTGAAGGCCGCCACCGGATCGGCGTGGCTCACCGTGACGGTCTTGGTGAGAGAGGACGACCCCCCCAGACTGTCGGTCAGGGTCAGAACGACCGCCTTGTCCCCGCCGCTGGCGTAGGTGTGGCTCGCCGTCTTGCCGGAGCCGTGCGGAGTGCCGTCTCCCCAGTCCCAGTCGTAGGTGAGGGTGGCCCCGTCGGTGGCCGTGGAGGCCGAGGCGTCAACAGCCGCGGTCAGCCCGGTCGGCGTCACCGTGAAGTCAGCCGTCGGGTTGGCATGCGGCGCGCTGACGTTCACCTGCTTCACGGTCTGGGCCGACAGCCCCCGCGAATCGGTGATGGTCAGCGTCACCGGGTAGGACCCGGCCGCCGCGTAGTCGTGCGTCGCGGTCACGCCGGTCGCCGCGGGAGTGCCGTCCCCGAAGTCCCACGTCCACGAGGAGACCGTGCTGCCCGACGGGGCGGTCGACGAACTTCCATCCACCGCCAGGTGCAGGTTGGTCACCTGGCTGGTGAAGTTCGCGGTCGGAGCAGCCGCACCGGTGCCCACCAGGTACTGCGTCGACACCTGGGCCGGGGTCAGCGCGTTCGGGTACACCGCGAACTCGTCCAGGTCGCCGCTGAAGTAGTCACTGGTCGGCCGGGTCGGCCAGCCCGAGAGGTTGTCGCCGCCGACCCGCCAGTAGCCCTGGTAGTACTGGCCCTTGATGATGGCGGTGTTCGAAGCCACCTTCGCGCCGTCGACGTACAGCGCGGCGCCGGAGGCGTCGGAGGTCACCACGGCCTGGTGCCAGGTGCCGTCCCGGTAGGAGGCCGGGCTGGTGATCACCCTGGCCACGTTGTCCTGGAAGATGCCGAAGTTGAGCTTGCCGTCGTTCGACATGTACAGGTGCCGGTCGTAGTTGCTGGACGTGCCCGTCTGCGAGCTGCCGTAGCCGATCAGCTTGCCGCCCCTGGTGGTCGTGGTCTTGAACCAGATGCCCGCCGACCAGCCGTCCGGGGTTCCCGCCTTGATCGTCCCGCCGATCTTTCCGTTGCTGTTGCCCGTGAAGGTGTAGCCCGTCCCGGAGCCGATCGCGCCGGTGCTGGAGTTGGTGACACCGCTGCCCTTGACGCCGTTGTTCACGCCGAGGAGGTCGCTCGCACCGCCGTTGGAGTCACCCATCCGCCAGTAGAGGATCGCGCCATCACTGAGCACCCGGTTGACGTAGGCGGGAACGGTGTTCGCCGTCGCCGTGACACTCACGGAACTGCTGCTCACGGTGTTGCCGTCAGGATCGGTCGCCGTCACCCGGTAGGTGTAGGTGTTGCCCGGCGTGAGACCGGTGTCCATCAGGCTCACGGTCGGCTGGTACCAGAAGTACGACGTCACGGTCTTGGTCGCCCGCGGCTGGCTGACGTCGCTGCGCACGAGCTTGTAGGTCAGGTTCGTGTCGTCGCGGTCCCAGTTGCCGGGGATCGTGATGGTCGCGGTTCCCGCATCCAGGGACTGCACGTTCGGGACCCAGCCGGACCCGCTCAGGCGCGGCGGGTCGTCGGCGCCGGAGACGTTGGGCCGCGCGAAGCGGACGATGCCCTGCTGGGTCTGGTTGTTCAGCCCGGGGAACTCGCCGCCGACCACGAGGTAATCGCCGCTGCCAGCCATGACCCAGCCCGCCTGGCCCTGGCCCGTCGCCGTGCCGGTCAGCCAGTCCGGGAACCAGTGGATCATCGCGGGGGACGGCTGGCCCTCCCAGTTGAGGTAGGTGCCGCTCACCCTGGGACTGCGCCACAGCGTGCCTTCGGTGGAGGTCGTGAAGGTGACGGAGTTGTGCATGTTGCCCGGCGTCGGATCCTTCTGGGGGTAGCCGCCCACGGACTCGCAGTCATGCTGGTGGCCCGTCATGTACACGTTGCTTCCGTCGGAGTAGCTCGTGTAGGTGTCCCCGTGGCAGTCCTCGAGCCAGTTGATCGTTCCCGTCTCGGGTTCGGCGGAGAAGCTGCCCTCGAGGTTGCCGATCGTGGCGTTCGCGTAGACCCAGCCCGTCCCGTAGATGGCCGATCCGTCGCTGTTGATCGAGTAGATGCCCGCCTTGCCCGTGTAGTTGTTGCACGTGGTGTCGGACGGGGCACAGGCGAGCGCGCCGTTCCAGCCGTTCTTGACCACGTTCGCGGCGGCCCAGGTCTGGAGGGAGCCGTCGTCGGGGCTCAGCGCTGCGAGGCCGCGCTGCACGACGCCGTTGACCGAGTAGAAGCGGCCGGCGATGACCAGCTTGCTGCCCGAGGGGGTCAGGACCATGCCGTCCACCTGCAGGTCGGAGGTGGGCGCCCAGCCGAGCAGCGCACCGGCGCTGGCGCTGAAGGCCATCAGGTTCTTGCGGGCCACGCCGTTGCCGGCCGAGATCAGGCCCCCCACGTAGACGGTGGTGTCCGTCGCGGCGATGGCGTTGACGTACGAGCCTCCCACCTGCGCCTTGAACGATGAGATGACGGCACCACTCGTCGGATCGAGCGCGACCAGGTTGTAGTGAGAGGTGCCGTTGACGGTGTTGAAGGAGCCGCCCACGTAGAGCCGGGTTCCGTCGGGAGAGGCGGCCAGCGACTTCACCTGGCCGTTCAGGGTGGGGGCGAAGGCCGCCTTCAGGGCACCGGTGGTCAGGTCGAAGGCCAGCAGGTTCGAGCGCGCAACGGTGTTGACCCCGGGAGCGGCGCCGGCCGGCCGGGCGGCCGAGAAGCTACCGCCGGCGTACACGGTGTTGCCGATGACCTTCAGCGCCCAGACCACGCCGCTGTCGATCTGCGCCGTCGGCAGGAAGTCGGAGGTGACCGTCTTCGCGTTCCGCGGCTGCACCGGAGCCGGCGTCGGCAGCTGCGCGGCCTGCGCCGCGGGCATCCCCACCGCCAGCGAAAGCGATCCGCCGGCGAGCGCCACAGCGAGCGCGATCCGCAGCATCCGTAGCCGGCCGCCCGTCCTCCTCGAGACCCCGATCATGTCCAACCACCCCCGTTGTCAGGACGCACGCAGGGCGTGGACACCACGAAGCACCGGGTGCCCGAAGGCTCCGGTGAGAGCACAAGACGACCGCCATCCCCTAGCGGCCCGGCGCTTGAACGCCAAACTGTGCGATGCATCGCGATTTCCCCCCCGACATCGACCCCCCCGGTCGACGCGCGCATCTACGTGCAGGAATTGTCTCATTGGGTCGGGATCGGTGCCTAGCCCGTCGTGGCCGCACATATGCCACCTGCGGGGCACATGAGTGCGCGTCCAGCCGCCTTCAGGGACAGGTGGGCCGTCCCGTCCCGGAGGTCAGGCGATCGTGGTCACCCTGAGGTTGTCGACAGCGAGCGTGATCGGCCCGTTCGTGATCGCATTGGTGTAACCGATGAAGCCGACGTAGCCGGCGTCCTGCAGCCCGGCCTGCCCGTCCGTCGCTGTGGCCTGCCACGTGGCCGGCTCCGACGATGCGGTACTCCAGGCCTTCGCATGCAGCGTCGTCGTCCCGTTGCCGATCACCTCGAAGGCCACGCGCACCCTGGTGCCCGGAACGTAGGTGAGCCCGGAGACGGTCTGCATCGCCAGCGAGGTCTCAGTCGTTCCGACGAACCGGCACAGGTTCAGGATGACGGCACCGGTATCGGTGAACCGGACCTTGAGCCGGTAGTCGCTTCCGTCCGAGCCCTTGCGCAGCTCGTAGTTGGCGTGCACCTGGGTGCCGGACGGGGACGGGAGCTTGTCCAGGCCGAGGTCGAGCAGCCCCCGGACGTCCCTGGCCGAGGCACCGACCAGGTTCGCCGTCCGGGTGGATCTCGCATCCAGGGACAGCTTCCCCTCGCCGGCGGAGACCGAGAAGCCGGCGCCGCCCGCTGTCGTGAACGCCCCACCCGGGTTCGCACTGCCCCACCCCGAGGCCACGTCAGTGGCGAACGTGGCCGTGGCGACCTCCACGGCGGCGGGGGCGGTCACATCCACGTTCCTGGTGAGGGTCGACCTCCCGCCCAGGCTGTCGGTCAGGGTCAGCCGGATCGACTTCGTGCCGCCGGTGGCGTATGCGTGGGACGCCGTCCTGCCCGAGCCGTCCGCGCTCCCGTCACCCCAGTTCCAGGCGTAGGTGAGGGTGGCGCCGTCGCTGGCCGTACAACCCCCAACCGACCCCCCCGCCCG
>JAEVYS010000068.1 GCA_023392635.1 Actinomycetes bacterium
CCGAAACAGACCGGGGGGGGCCCTCTGGGCGGGCCACCGCCGTTCTGACTCTACTGGGGGTGGTTTCTTACGTGTAGTGCGCTCTTCGGGCCCGGAGGGGTGGGGCCCGAAGAAAATCAGTTCTTCAGCGGCCAGCTGCCCTGTCCATTGGTGACGACGTTGCCGCCCGCGGCCTGAGCGGTGGTGGTGATCACGCCCATCGGCAGCACGGCGAGGGTTCCGGTGATAGCTGCGGCGGCGATGATGCGGCGAACGATGGTCATTGTTGGTCCCAATGCCTTTCCCTGAACTTGACTGGCCCGACACCTCAAGCTACTGAAAGCTTGACTGTCTTGTCAACATTTGACAAGGTTTCTGAGAGACGATGTTTAGGAGGAGGTCGTGGTGGACGCGTCCAGCACGGTGCAGTTCGGCGCCCTGCTTCGGGAAGCTCGCAAGCGCAAGGGCCTCTCGCAGTCGGACCTCGGCGGCGACAAGTACTCGGGAAGCTACATCTCGCACCTGGAGAGTGGCCGGCGCACTGCCACCCCGGAGGTCATCGACTTCCTCTCGCGGCGACTGGGCGTATCCCCGCTGGAGTGGGGCGTCTCTCCCGCCGCCGACCCCGAACGGCTGGTCAGGGGTGACGCCATAGAGGACCTGCTGGTGGCCGAGCGTGCGTGGTCCGAGCACGACTGGGCCGCTGCGATCAAGCACTCGACGCAGGCCGCCGCCATCGCGGAGGCCGCCGGCGACTCCGGCCGCCATTACGAGGCGCTCTACGTTCTGGCCCAGACGAAGTTCTCCTCGGGCGACTTCCTCGGAGCTGCTGCGCTGGGCGAGCAGCTGGCCGAACACGAGGTGTCGCACCGGTTCGCGGTCGCGCGGGCCCAGGCCCTGAGCCTCGCCTCGATCTCCCATCGCGCGTCCGACCATCTCGGCTGGGCCGTCGCGTTCGGTGCACGCGCCGTCGAGGCCGCCTCGGCAGCCCCTCCGATCATTCTTGCTGAGGCTTTGATGGCCCTAGTCAGCGCCATGTCGGAGGCTGGGCACAGCCCTTCGGAAAGCAAGCCGTACCTGGACCGGCTCACCGAACTCGCGCCGCGGCTCAACTCCGACCACTCCCGTGGAATGATCGCCTGGACGGCGGGCACCGCGGCGTTCTTCGCCGGCGACATGCAGGCCGGTCTCGCCCACTTCGAGGTGGCCAAGCGCCTGCTGGACGCCCGCAGGGACCTGCGGCTGTGGCTTCGGTTCCACAGCATCGCGGCACGCTGGCGGCTCAACTCCGGCATCCTCGACGGCGTGGACGAACTCCTGCAGGTCGCGGCTGTGGGCCTCGAGATTCTCGGCAACAGCCACGACGTCGTCGAGTTGCGCCAGGTGCAGGCCAAGCGGGCGCTGTTCGTCGGCGAACCTGCTGAAGCCGCGATGCTCATGTCGCGGGTCCTGAACGACCCGGTCCTGGGTGGTCCGACAATCTCGCGCGGCGAGTCCGAGGAGATCCTGGCCGAAGCCCTGTGGGCCCTCGGAAAGGTGGAGGCGGCGCGTGAGCGGTTCCGCGCCGCCGCCGGCTCCTACGAGGACGAGGGCCGCCTGAAGGCGTCCGTCGCTGCCTGGCGGCGCAGCCTTGTTGAGGAAGGTTCAGAAGATTTCTTGACAACGACTTGACAAGTGGCCGTCAAGCCTGATGGAATCTACTTGTCGGCGCCCCCCCAATGCGTCGGATGAGTACACCACCTAGGCCGGTGTTCTGCAGCGTATGGAAACCCCTCCCGTGCCTGCCGCAGACACCGGCCTTGTGGCGTCCCCGGACGGATTCGGGCCCGGTCTCGTCACCGCCGATCCTCGACCGGTGGGCGTAGGGTTGGCGTCGGCCCCACGGATGCTCCGCTCCCGACCGTCCCCGGTTTGCGAGAGCGGTCCCGGGAAGGTAAGCTAACGCTTTGCCCATTGCCATCTACGACCCGTGAACTTGACGCGGGCCGTTCTGCGTGCAACGAACCCGGTTCCGTACCGGGATTTGCGGAAGGACTCCACCTTGGCCGTCTCGCGCACTGCGTCGAAGAACACCAACGTTGTCTCACCCAGCGGTCGAATCTCCTTCGCGAAGATCCACGAGCCGCTCGAGGTCCCCAATCTGCTTGATCTCCAGGTCGAGTCCTTCGACTGGCTGATCGGCAACGAGGCATGGCAGGCCCGAGTGGCCGCCGCTCGTGCCGAAGGTCGCACCGACGTCAACACCAAGTCCGGCCTCGAGGAGATCTTCGAGGAGATCTCGCCGATCGAGGACCTCTCCCAGACCATGTCGCTGTCGTTCCGCGACAACCGGTTCGAGGAGGCCAAGCACACGGTCGAGGAGTGCAAGGACCAGGACTTCACCTACGCGGCCCCGCTGTTCGTCACCGCGGAGTTCATGAACAACGACACCGGCGAGATCAAGAGCCAGACGGTGTTCATGGGTGACTTCCCCCTGATGACCGACAAGGGCACGTTCATCATCAACGGCACCGAGCGCGTCGTCGTCAGCCAGCTCGTCCGTTCCCCGGGCGTCTACTTCGAGCAGACCGCCGACAAGACCTCGGACAAGGACATCTTCACCTGCAAGATCATCCCGTCGCGTGGTGCGTGGCTGGAGTTCGAGATCGACAAGCGCGACATGGTGGGCGTCCGCGTCGACCGCAAGCGCAAGCAGAACGTCACCGTGCTGCTGAAGGCCCTCGGCTGGACGAACGAGCAGATCCTGGAGGAGTTCGGCGAGTTCGAGTCGATCCGCCTGACCCTGGAGAAGGACCACACTGCCAACACCGACGAGGCGCTGCTCGACATCTACCGCAAGCTGCGCCCGGGCGAGCCGCCGACCCGCGAGGCCGCCCAGCAGATGCTGGAGAACTACTACTTCAACCCGAAGCGCTACGACCTGGCGAAGGTCGGCCGGTACAAGATCAACAAGAAGCTGGGCACCGGGCTGCCGTTCGACACCCAGGTGCTGACCATCGACGACATCGTGGCGGCCATCCGCTACATCGTGATGCTGCACGAGGGACGCACCGAGTTCGGCGACCAGATCGTCGAGACCGACGACATCGACCACTTCGGCAACCGTCGACTGCGCACCGTCGGCGAGCTGATCCAGAACCAGCTCCGGATCGGCCTCGGCCGTCTCGAGCGGACGGTCCGTGACCGGATGACCACCCAGGACATCGAGGCGATCACGCCCCAGACCCTGATCAACATCCGGCCGGTGTCGGCCGCACTGAAGGAGTTCTTCGGCACCTCGCAGCTGTCGCAGTTCATGGACCAGACCAACCCGGTCGCCGGCCTGACCCACAAGCGTCGCCTGTCCGCGCTGGGCCCCGGTGGCCTGTCCCGCGACCGCGCGGGCATGGAGGTCCGTGACGTCCACCACAGCCACTACGGCCGCATGTGCCCGATCGAGACCCCCGAGGGTCCGAACATCGGCCTCATCGGCTCGCTGGCCTCGTTCGCCCGCGTGAACGCCTTCGGGTTCATCGAGACCCCGTACCGCAAGGTGGAGAACGGCTACGTCACCGAGCAGATCGACTACCTGACCGCTGACGAGGAGGACCGCTACGTCATCGCCCAGGCGAACGCCAAGGTGGCCGGTGACGGCAAGTTCTCCGAGGACCGCGTCCTGGTGCGCCGCAAGAACGGTGACGCCGACGAGGTGCCGCCGGGCGACGTGCAGTACATGGACGTCTCCCCGCGCCAGATGGTGTCCGTGGCGACGGCCCTGATCCCGTTCCTCGAGCACGACGACGCGTCGCGGGCCCTGATGGGTGCCAACATGCAGCGCCAGGCCGTGCCGCTGATCCGCAACGAGGCGCCGTTCGTCGGCACCGGCATGGAGTACCGCGGTGCGGTGGACGCCGGCGACGTCACGGTCGCCAACAAGGCGGGCGTGGTCACCTCGGTGAGCGCCGACATCATCGACGTCACCAACGACGACGGCACCTACACCAGCTACCGCCTCGACAAGTTCCGTCGCTCCAACCAGGCCACCTGCATCAACCAGCGCCCGCTGGTCCGCGGGGGGGACCGGGTGGAGGTCGGCACCCCGCTGGCCGACGGTGCGTGCACCGACGGTGGCGAGATGGCGCTGGGCCGCAACCTGCTGGTCGCGTTCATGCCGTGGGAGGGCCACAACTACGAGGACGCGATCATCCTGTCCCAGCGACTGGTCCAGGACGACATCCTCACCTCGATCCACATCGAGGAGCACGAGATCGACGCCCGCGACACCAAGCTCGGTGCCGAGGAGATCACGCGCGACATCCCGAACATCGGTGAGGACATGCTCGCCAACCTCGACGAGCGCGGCATCATCCGCATCGGCGCCGAGGTCGGCACCGGCGACATCCTGGTCGGCAAGGTCACCCCGAAGGGCGAGACCGAGCTCACCCCGGAGGAACGCCTGCTGCGCGCCATCTTCGGCGAGAAGGCCCGTGAGGTCCGCGACACCTCGATGAAGGTGCCGCACGGCGAGACCGGCACCGTGATCGGCGTCCGCGTGTTCGACCGCGAGGAGGACGACGAGCTGCCCCCGGGCGTGAACCAGCTGGTGCGCGTCTACGTGGCGCAGAAGCGCAAGATCTCCGACGGCGACAAGCTCGCCGGTCGCCACGGCAACAAGGGCGTCATCAGCAAGATCCTCCCGGTGGAGGACATGCCGTTCCTCGAGGACGGCACGCCGGTGGACATCGTGCTGAACCCGCTGGGCGTCCCTTCCCGGATGAACGTCGGGCAGGTCCTTGAGACCCACCTCGGGTGGGTGGCCAAGGCCGGCTGGGACATCAAGGGTGTCGAGGAGGCGTGGGCCGAGCGCCTGCGCGACGTCGGCCTCGAGCACGTGGACGGCAACGCCCGCCTCGCGACGCCGGTGTTCGACGGCGCCAACGAGGAGGAGATCGCCGGCCTGCTGGAGCACGGCCTCCCGCAGCGGGACGGCCTGCAGCTGGTGGACTCCGGCGGCAAGGCGCAGCTCTTCGACGGCCGCTCTGGCGAGCCGTACCCCGAGCGCGTCGGCGTCGGCTACATCTACATGCTGAAGCTGCACCACCTGGTGGACGACAAGATCCACGCCCGGTCGACCGGTCCGTACTCGATGATCACGCAGCAGCCGCTGGGCGGTAAGGCCCAGTTCGGCGGCCAGCGGTTCGGCGAGATGGAGGTGTGGGCCCTCGAGGCCTACGGCGCCGCCTGGGCCCTGCAGGAGCTGCTCACCATCAAGTCCGACGACGTCCCCGGCCGCGTGAAGGTCTACGAGGCGATCGTGAAGGGCGAGAACATCCCCGAGCCCGGCATCCCGGAGTCGTTCAAGGTGCTGGTCAAGGAGATGAAGTCGCTGTGCCTGAACGTGGAGGTCCTCTCCAGTGACGGCACCGTGGTGGAACTGCGCGACTCCGAGGACGACTTCCGCGCCAGCGAGGAGTTCGGTATCGATCTGTCCCGGCGCCCGGGTGCGGACTCGTTCCGTTCCGTCGACGAGGTCTAGAGGATCAAGAGCTCCGGCTCCCCACACAACATCCTTTGAGGGATTCCTGGAAACAGGAGAAAGAGAACCAACGTGCTGGACGTGAACTTCTACGACGAGCTGCGCATCGGGCTGGCCACGGCCGACCAGATCCGGGAATGGTCCCACGGCGAGGTGAAGAAGCCGGAGACCATCAACTACCGGACCCTGAAGCCCGAGCGTGACGGCCTGTTCTGCGAGAAGATCTTCGGCCCCACCCGTGACTGGGAGTGCTACTGCGGCAAGTACAAGCGCGTGCGCTTCAAGGGCATCATCTGCGAGCGCTGTGGCGTCGAGGTGACCCGGTCGAACGTGCGCCGCGAGCGCATGGGCCACATCGAGCTGGCTGCTCCGGTGACCCACATCTGGTACTTCAAGGGCGTCCCGAGCCGGCTGGGCTACCTGCTGGACATCGCCCCGAAGGACCTGGAGAAGGTCATCTACTTCGCCGCGTACATGATCACCGCGGTCGACGAGGAGGCGCGTCACCGTGACCTGCCCTCCCTCGAGGCCAAGGTCGAGGTGGAGCGCAAGCAGCTCACCGCGCGCCGCGACTCCGACGTGGAGAACCGGTTGCAGAAGCTGGAGGAGGACCTCGCCCAGCTCGAGGCCGAGGGCGCCAAGGCCGACATCAAGAAGCGGGTGCGCGAGGGCGGCGAGCGGGAGACCAAGCAGCTGCGCGACCGCGCACAGCGCGACCTCGACCGGCTGGAGGCCGTCTGGACCCGGTTCAAGGGCCTGAAGGTCCAGGACCTCGAGGGTGACGAGATCCTGTACCGGGAGATGAAGACCCGGTTCGGCAAGTACTTCGAGGGCTACATGGGCGCCGAGGCGATCAAGAAGCGCCTCGCGACCTTCGACCTCGCGGCCGAGGCCGACAACCTGCGCGAGATCATCCAGACCGGGAAGGGGCAGCGCAAGACCCGTGCGCTCAAGCGCCTGAAGGTGGTGGCGGCGTTCCTGAACACCGCCAACTCCCCGCTCGGCATGGTGCTCGACGCCGTCCCGGTCATCCCGCCGGACCTGCGCCCGATGGTGCAGCTGGACGGCGGCCGCTTCGCGACGTCCGACCTGAACGACCTGTACCGCCGCGTGATCAACCGGAACAACCGGCTCAAGCGGCTCCTCGACCTCGGCGCGCCCGAGATCATCGTGAACAACGAGAAGCGGATGCTCCAGGAGGCCGTCGACAGCCTGTTCGACAACGGCCGCCGCGGCCGTCCGGTCACCGGTCCGGGCAACCGTCCGCTGAAGTCCATCTCGGACATGCTGAAGGGCAAGCAGGGCCGGTTCCGCCAGAACCTGCTGGGCAAGCGAGTCGACTACTCCGGCCGTTCGGTCATCGTGGTCGGCCCGCAGCTGAAGCTGCACCAGTGCGGCCTGCCCAAGAACATGGCGCTGGAGCTGTTCAAGCCGTTCGTGATGAAGCGGCTGGACGACCTGAACCTCGCCCAGAACATCAAGAGCGCCAAGCGCATGGTCGAGCGCCAGCGCCCGGTCGTGTGGGACGTGCTGGAAGAGGTCATCGCCGAGCACCCGGTCCTGCTGAACCGGGCACCGACGCTGCACCGCCTCGGCATCCAGGCGTTCGAGCCCCAGCTGATCGAGGGCAAGGCCATCCAGCTCCACCCGCTGGTCTGCACCGCCTTCAACGCCGACTTCGACGGCGACCAGATGGCCGTGCACCTGCCGCTGAGCGCCGAGGCGCAGGCCGAGGCGCGCATCCTGATGCTGTCGACGAACAACATCCTGAAGCCGGCCGACGGTCGTCCCGTGACTCTGCCCACCCAGGACATGATCATCGGGCACTACTTCCTGACCCTCGAGCGCGCCGGCCTGCCGGGCGAGGGCCGTGCGTTCTCCTCGGTGGCCGAGGCCTACATGGCCTTCGACCGCCACGAGCTCGGCATCGGCGCCCCGTGCCGCATCCGGCTCACCGGGATCGTCCCGCCCGACGGCCAGGAACTGCGGGCCGACGGCAGCGTCATCCTCGCCACCACGCTGGGGCGTGCGCTGTTCAACGAGGCACTGCCGGCCGACTACCCGTACGTGAACGAGGAGGTCGGCAAGAAGAAGCTCGGCCAGATCGTGAACGACCTCGCCGAGCGGTACCCGAAGGTGGAGGTCGCGGTCACGCTCGACCGGCTCAAGGCCCTCGGCTTCAAGTGGGCCACCCGCTCCGGCGTCACCGTGTCGATCGCCGACGTGCAGACCCCGCCGAACAAGCCGGAGATCATCGCGTCGTACGAGGCGCGGGCGAACAAGATCACCAAGCAGTACGAGCGGGGCAAGGTGACGGAGGAGGAGCGCCACCAGGAGCTCATCCAGCTGTGGACCGACGCCACGGCCGAGCTGACCGCTGCGATGGAGGCCAACTTCACCAAGGACAACCCCATCTTCATGATGGTGCACTCCGGCGCCCGAGGGAACATGACCCAGATGCGCCAGATCGCCGCCATGCGGGGCCTGGTGGCCAACCCGAAGGGCGAGATCATCGCCCGGCCGATCAAGTCCAACTTCCGTGAGGGCCTGTCCGTGCTGGAGTACTTCATCTCCACCCACGGTGGCCGGAAGGGCCAGGCGGACACCGCCCTGCGCACCGCCGACTCGGGCTACCTGACCCGTCGTCTGGTGGACGTCTCGCAGGACGTGATCATCCGCGAGGAGGACTGTGGCACCGAGCGTGGCCTGACCAAGGCGATCGCCGCCGAGGGTCGCACCGGCAAGCTGGGCGCCGCCCGGAACAACGAGACCGCGGTCTACGCCCGCACCCTCGCCTCCGACGTGGTCACGCCCGAGGGCAAGGTGCTGCTGAAGGCCGGCGTGGACCTGGGCGACGTGAACATCAAGAAGCTGCTGAAGAACGGCGTCACCGAGGTCAAGGTCCGTTCGGTCCTGACCTGTGAGGCCGCGACCGGCACCTGCGCGATGTGCTACGGCCGTTCGCTGGCCACCGGCAAGCTCGTCGACGTCGGCGAGGCGGTCGGTATCGTCGCCGCGCAGTCGATCGGCGAGCCGGGCACGCAGCTGACGATGCGGACCTTCCACACCGGTGGTGTGGCCGGTGACGACATCACGCAGGGCCTGCCGCGTGTGGTCGAGCTGTTCGAGGCCCGCCAGCCCAAGGGCAAGGCGCCGATCGCCGAGGCGGCCGGACGCGTCCGGATCGAGGAGGGCGAGCGCACCCGCAAGCTCGTCATCGTCCGGGACGACGGCGAGGCCGATGTGGAGTACCCACTGCCTCGGCGCGTCCGCCTGGAGTGGGAGGACGCCACCGGCGTCCGCCACTCGATCGGCGACGGCGACCATGTGGCGGCCGGGCAGCAGCTCTACGCCGGCACGCCCGACCCGCAGGACGTGCTCCGGGTCTCCGGCCTCCGCAAGGTGCAGGAGCACCTGGTGGAGGAAGTGCAGGCCGTGTACCGGACGCAGGGCGCTCCGATCCACGACAAGCACATCGAGATCATCATCCGGCAGATGCTGCGCCGGATCACCGTGATCGAGTCGGGCGACACCTCGATGCTGCCCGGCGAGCTGGTGGACCGGAAGTCTTTCGAGAGCCAGAACCGGCAGATGGTCACCGAGGGCCGCACCCCGGCGCAGGGCCGTCCGGTGCTCATGGGCATCACCAAGGCCTCCCTGGCGACGGAGTCGTGGCTGTCCGCGGCCTCCTTCCAGGAGACCACCAAGGTGCTCACCGACGCCGCGATCAACGCCAAGTCCGACTCCCTGGTCGGTCTGAAGGAGAACGTCATCCTGGGCAAGCTCATCCCGGCGGGCACCGGTCTCGACCGGTACCGGAACATCCGGGTGGAGCCCACCGCCGAGGCGCGCGCCGCCGCGTACGACCTGTCCTACGACCCCTACGACTACGACCTCTCGGTCGGTGGTTCCGCGGTGGGCCTGGACGAGTACGACACCGGCGAACTGCGCTGAGCGAACGCCGATGAGGATCGTCGTCGCCTCCGACCACGCCGGGGTCGAACTCCGGCAGGAGATGGCAGAAGCCGCGCAGGCGCTCGGGCACGAGGTCGTCGACCTCGGCCCGGCGCCGGGCGTGGCGATCGACTACCCGGTGAACGGTGCCCGGGTGGGAAGGCTGGTGGCGTCGGGGGAGTACGACCTCGGCATGCTGGTCTGCGGCACGGGGGTGGGCATCTCGCTCGCCGCCAACAAGATCCGGGGCATCCGGGCGGTGGTGTGCTCCGAGCCGTACACGGCGGCCCTCTCGCGGCGCCACAACGACTCCAATGTGCTCGCCGTCGGCGCCCGCGTGGTCGGTCCGGGGCTGGCCCGCCTGATCGTGGAGAGCTGGCTGACCGCCGAGTTCGAGGGTGGCCGCCACGCGCGACGCGTCCAGCTCATCGAAGAACTCGAAACCGCCCCCTCGACGGATCAGGTCTCCTAGACTTCCTTTGTGAGGACAAACTCGGCCGCTCCTGTGCCCATGGCGCGGCGTGCCGCGATGTCGGCGCTGCTCGGCAGCACGGTCGAGTACTACGACTTCACCCTGTTCACGACCGCGTCCGCCCTGTTCCTCGGGCCGGTCTTCTTCGCGCCGCTGGGCCCGCGCCAGGCCACCGTGGCCGCGTTCCTCACCTTCGGCAGTGCCTTCCTGGCGCGTCCCCTGGGCGCGGTGGTGCTCGGTCACCTCGGCGACCGGCGTGGGCGTCGGACCTCGCTGGTCTGGTCGGTGACCCTGATGGGAGTGGCGACCACGGCCATCGGCCTGCTGCCCGGCTACGCCACGATCGGGGCCACCGCCCCGGTGCTGCTGCTCGTGCTCCGGCTCGTACAGGGGTTCTCCGCCGGCGGCGAGCAGGCGGGCTCGAACGCGCTCTCCCTGGAGCACGCCCCTGCGGACGCCCGCAACCGGTACGCGGCCTGGACCATGCAGGGCACCTCGCTGGGGACCATGGCGGGCAAGATCGCCTTCCTGTCGGTCCTGTGGCTGCCGCACGAAAGCCTCCTGACGTGGGGCTGGCGGCTCCCGTTCCTCGTCGCGGGCCCGCTCCTGCTGGTCGCCGTCGCGATCCGCAGGACCGTCGAGGAGCCTCCGGTGTTCACCCGGCTGTCCGCCACCGGGGGGCTGGCCCGGGTCCCGGTCGCCGAGGTCGTCACCTCCCACTGGCGAGCAGTGCTCGCGGTCGCGCTGGTCACCCTCTTCGCTGTCGGTGGCGCGGTCCTCAACGCCTACGGGCTCAGCTATGCGACGGCCCACGGCACTTCGGCGGGCGCGTACCTCGGCGTGATCACGGTGGCCACCGGCCTGGGCCTGGCCTTCCAGCCCGCCTGGGCGCGCCTGTCCGATCGCGTGGGACGGCGCCCGGTGCTGCTGTGGTCGTGCGTGGCCGGCGCGGCGTTGTACTTCGTCTACCTGCCCGCGATCGGCTCGGGTGAGGGTTGGCTGCTCGCGCTGGCCTCGATCGCGATGATGGCTGCCTGGACGGCGGCGAACGCGGTCAGCGCGGCCTGGTTCGCCGAGCTGTTCCCGACGCGCGTCCGGCACACCGGTGCCGCACTGGGCGGCCAGCTGGGAATGATCGGCGTCGGCTTCGCACCGGCGATCATGTCCTCGCTGGAGGGAGGCGGCACCTTCGGCTGGCTACCGGTCGCGGCGTTCGGGGCCGGCTGCCTGGTGGTGGCGGCCGTCGCCGCAGCCCTGACCAGGGAGACGGTAGGGCGTCCCCTGGAACCAGGCGTGACCGCCGTCAGTTGACCGGCATCGTCCGAGGCACGCCCCCCTGCTCGGCGAAGGGCGCGTAGCTGGTGTGCAGCAGGTGGTGGGCCATGTCCGAGTTCGGCTCCCCGTAGAAGTCGTCGTAGAGCCGGTGGATGTCCGGGTTCTCCTGCGAACGGCGGAACTCGCTGGTGCGGTCGATGTCGAACAGCACCTCGGTGCGCTCCCTGAGCTCACCGATCTTCGCCGGGGCCGGATTGCCCGCGCCGTCGATGCAGCCGCCCGGACACGCCATGATCTCGACCAGGTCGTAGCCGGTGTCCTCTCCCGCGATCACCCGGCGGATCAGTGGCTCGGCGTTGCCGAGTCCCGAGATCACAGCCACCCGGACGGTGGTGTCCCCGGCCGTCACCGTCGCGTCCCGGACGCCCTCAGCGCCGCGGACGGCGTGGAACTCGAGGTGCTCGACCAGCTTCTCCCCGGTGAGCTTCTCGACGGCCATCCGCAGGGCTGCCTCGGCCACGCCGCCGGATGCTCCGAAGATGACGCCGGCGCCGGTGACGCGGGAGTACGGCTCGTCGAACGTGTCCGGGGCGACGGCGTCCGGGTCGAGCCGGATCATCTCCATCATCTCCATGAACTCGGTGGTCGTGAGCACCGCGTCGACGTCCCGGATACCGTCGGGAGCGAACTCGGGGCGGGCCGCCTCGTACTTCTTGGCCAGGCACGGCACGATCGACACCACGTACAGGTCGTCCAGGGAGATGCCGTACTTCTGCGCGAAGTGGGTCTTCACGGTCGCACCCATCATCTGCTGCGGCGACTTGCAGCTGGACAGGTGGGGGATAAGTTGCGGGTAGCGCTTCTCGACGAGGTTCACCCAGCCCGGGCAGCACGAGGTGAACTGTGGCATGACGCCGCCGCTGCCCACCCGGTTCAGGAACTCGGTGGTCTCCTCCATGATCGTGAGGTCGGCGGCGAAGGAGAAGTCGAAGATGCGGTCGAACCCCACCGCCCGCATCAGCCCGGCGACGAACGGGGAGGCCTCCGACGGCGACTTGCCGTACTTCGCCGCGATCACGCTGCGGGGGGCAGGTGCGACGAAGCCGACGACGACCTTCGTCGGGTCGTTGATCGCCGCGAACACCTCGGGGCGCTCCCGCACGTAGTCGAGGGCCCCGCACGGACAGGCGGTCACGCACTGGCCGCAGGAGACGCAGTCGGTCTCGATCAGCGGCCGTCCGTCGGAGGTGCCGACGGTGAGGTGGCCGTTGCGGAACTGGTAGGCCAGCACGCCGGGGCCCTCGATCTCGGCGCAGGCGGCGACGCAGCGGCCGCAGGAGATGCACTTGTTGTGGTCGCGGACGATGAACGGGTGGTCGCGCACGATCGGGATCCGTGGCCGCACGTGGAGCGGTTCCACGTAGGTGACAGCCTGCCGGGTCGCCACCTTGCGCAGGTCGCAGACGAAGCGGGCCTTGCAGCCGCAGCGCAGGCAGCGGGCCGCCTCGGCGCGCGCGTCCGCCGGCGTGTAGCCGGTCTCCACCTCGCCGAAGCCGGTGATCCGCTCGGCGACGGGCACGGCCGGCATCGGGTGGCGGGCGAGCCGGGGCCGGGCCGCGAACTCGTCGCGGGGAAGGTCCTCCAGCGAGCCACGGCTGCAGTTGTACGCGGCGGGCTCACCCCGCACGTAGCCACGGGTGACGAACTGGTCCATCGCCCAGGCGGCGCGGCGCCCGGCAGCGACGGCCTCGATGACGGTTGCGGGACCGGTGACGCAGTCGCCGCCGGCGAAGATCCCGCTCTCGGAGGCCTGCATCGTCGAGCCGTCGATGTCGACGTCGCCCCACTTGTTGAGGCGTACGGGCAGGTCGTTGTACAGGAACTGGGTGTTGGTGCTCTGGCCGATGGCGCCGATCACCATTGATGCCTGGATCTCGAAGTCGCTGCCCTCGACCGGGACGGGACGCCGCCGACCGGAGCGGTCCGGCTCGCCCAGCGTCATCTCCAGGCAACGCAGCACGAGGCCGTACCCCTCGCGCCGGATCGCCGTGGGTGCGGCGAGGAAGTGCAACTCGACGCCCTCGGCCTCCGCGTCCGCGACCTCGTGCGGCTCTGCCGGCATCTCGTCGCGGGTGCGGCGGTACAGCAGGACGACCCGCCCGGCGCCGCGCCGCCGGGCGGTCCGCGCGCAGTCGATGGCGGTGTTGCCGCCGCCGACGACCACGACGACCGGGCCGGGATCGGGGTCGACGCCCTTGGTGACCTGCTCCAGGTAGCGGATGCCCGTCCACACGCCCTCGGAGTGTTCGCCCTCCAGGCTCATCGGGGTCGGGGTCCACGAGCCGATCGCCAGGTAGACGGCGTCGAAGTCCGCCTGCAGGTCCTCCAGGCGCAGGTGGGTGCCGAGGGACTTCCCGCACAGGATCCTGGCGCCCAGCGCCGTGATCGTCGCGATCTCCGCGTCCAGCGCCTCCTTGGGCAGGCGGTACTCGGGGATGCCGTAGCGCATCATCCCCCCGGGCTTGGGCTGGCGCTCGAACACGGTCACGTCGTGGCCGGCCAGGCAGGCGTAGAAGGCGGCGCTGAGGCCCGACGGGCCGGCGCCGACGATCGCGATCCGCTTGCCGGTGGACTCCCGGACGGTGGGGATCCAGGGCTGTTCGCGGGCGAGGTCCCAGTCGGCGGCGAACCGCTTGACCGCGTTGATCGCGACCGGCTCGTCGACCAGGCTCCGGCGGCACTGCGCCTCGCAGGCGTGGGGGCAGACCCTGCCGCAGGCCGACGGGAACGGGTTGCGGTCCTTGATCACGCGCACGGCGGCCTCGAAGTTGCCGTCGGTGACCAGGGCGAGGTAGCGCTGGATGTCGATGTGCGCCGGGCACGTCTGCTGGCAGGGCGGCTCGCAGTCGGCGTTGTGGTCGCACAGGAGCTGCTCGACCCTGACCGTGCGGTAGGCGTCGATGGTCTCGGAGCGGGTGTGCACGACCATGCCGGGGGAGACCGGCGTGATACAGGACTTGACCTCCCTGCGCTCCGGGCCGACCTCGACCACGCACAGGCCGCAGTTGCCGTTGGCCCGCTCCAGCCGGACGTCGTTGCACAGCGACGGGATCTCGCTGCCCTCCCGCTGCAGTGCGGTGAGGATCGTGAGGCCCTCGGCCACTTCGATGTCGCGACCGTCGACCGTGATCGTGAAGGTGGTGCGTCCAGTCAGGTCGTGCATGGCAGCCTCCTCGCCGAGACCCAGCCCGGCCGGGCGCCCTCCGGCCCGTCACTGTAGGTAAATTCTGTCAGAGAAGCGTCACCGGCGAGGGTGTTCCGCGAATGCGGGGGGTCGGCGCACCGCTCCTTTTGCGCTCTCGGGAAGGTGACGGTAGCCTTGTCCGTTGTGTTCGGGCGACCGAACCATGCGTGTGTGCGCCGCGTCCGGCCCGCCCTCCGTCAAGCTCAGGGAAGACCTGTGCCGGGAGGCTGACTGGTGGCGCTCGGCGCGCGCCTCGCAACAAGACTCACGGAAAGAGATACCAGCCGGTGCCCACTATCCAGCAGTTGGTCCGCAAGGGCCGCACGGACAAGGTCAGCAAGAACAAGACCCCGGCGCTGAAGGGTTCGCCCCAGCGCCGCGGTGTGTGCACCCGGGTGTACACCACCACCCCGAAGAAGCCGAACTCGGCGCTGCGCAAGGTCGCACGCGTCCGGCTCTCCTCCGGCGTGGAGGTCACTGCCTACATCCCGGGCGTTGGCCACAACCTGCAGGAGCACTCGATGGTGCTGGTTCGCGGCGGCCGGGTGAAGGACCTCCCGGGCGTCCGCTACAAGATCATCCGCGGTTCGCTCGACACCCAGGGCGTGAAGAACCGCAAGCAGGCCCGTAGCCGCTACGGCGCGAAGAAGGAGAAGTAATGCCTCGCAAGGGTCCCGCCCCGAAGCGTCCCGTCGTCGTCGACCCGGTCTACGGCTCGCCGCTGGTGTCCCAGCTGGTCAGCAAGATCCTCCTCGACGGCAAGAAGACGACTGCCCAGAGCATCGTGTACGACGCCCTCGAGGGCACCAGGGTCAAGACCGGCGTCGACCCCGTGCAGACCCTCAAGAAGGCGCTCGACAACATCCGTCCCGCGCTCGAGGTGAAGAGCCGTCGCGTCGGTGGCGCCACCTACCAGGTGCCGGTCGAGGTGAAGCCCGCCCGGGCGAACACCCTGGCGCTGCGCTGGCTGGTGAGCTTCTCGCGCGCCCGTCGCGAGAAGACGATGACCGAGCGTCTGATGAACGAGCTGCTGGACGCGTCCAACGGTCTCGGCGCGTCCGTGAAGCGCCGCGAGGACACCCACAAGATGGCTGAGGCGAACCGCGCGTTCGCCCACTACCGCTGGTGACCTCGGCGCAGTAGTCCAGACCCAAGGCAGGGCACGGCAGCGAACGCCGTGCCCTGTCCCCTGACTTCAGCAGCGTCCCCGCCGACGCCGCTTCGCAGCAGAACGGAAGGTTGAGCCCAAAGTGGCGATCGACACCAAGCAGGACCTGTCGCAGGTCCGCAACATCGGCATCATGGCCCACATCGACGCCGGCAAGACGACGACCACCGAGCGGGTCCTGTACTACACCGGCATCAACTACAAGATCGGCGAGGTGCACGACGGCGCCGCGACGATGGACTGGATGGAGCAGGAGCAGGAGCGCGGCATCACGATCACGTCCGCCGCGACGACCTGCTTCTGGAAGGGCGTCCAGATCAACATCATCGACACGCCCGGCCACGTGGACTTCACCATCGAGGTCGAGCGCTCGCTGCGCGTCCTCGACGGCGCGGTGGCGGTGTTCGACGGTGTCGCCGGCGTCGAGCCGCAGTCCCAGACGGTGTGGCGCCAGGCCACCCGGTACGGCGTGCCCCGCATCTGCTACGTGAACAAGCTCGACCGCACCGGCGCGTCCTTCGACTACTGCGTCAAGACGATCCGTGAGCGCCTGAACGCCGTGGCTGCCGTCCTGCAGCTCCCGGTCGGGGCCGAGTCCCGGTTCCAGGGTGTCGTCGACCTGGTGGGCATGCGCGCGCTGATGTGGCGCGGCGAGACCGCGATCGGCGAGGACTACACCGTCGAGGAGATCCCGGCCGACATGGCGGACGCCGCCGCGGAGGCCCGCGAGGAGCTCATCCACGTGCTGGCCGACCACGACGACGAGTTCGCCGAGGCGTGGCTGGAGGCCGAGGAGACCGGCGAGGAGCTCACCGTCGCGCAGATCAAGGCCGCCATCCGGCGCGCCGTGATCGCGAACAAGATCACCGCCGTGATCTGTGGCACCTCGTTCAAGAACAAGGGCGTGCAGCCCATGCTGGACGCGGTCATCGACTACCTGCCGTCCCCGCTGGACATCCCCGCCATCGAGGGCTTCAAGCCGGGCCACCCCGACCAGGTGATCGAGCGCCACACGTCCAACGATGAGCCGCTGTCGATCCTGGCGTTCAAGATCGCCGCGGACCCGCACCTGGGCAAGCTGACCTACATCCGGATCTACTCCGGGGTGCTCAAGGCCGGCCAGCAGGTCCTGAACTCGACGAAGGGCCGCAAGGAGCGGATCGGCAAGATCTACCAGATGCACGCCAACAAGCGTCAGGAGATCGACGAGATCGGCGCGGGCATGATCGTCGCCGTGATGGGCCTGAAGGACACCACTACCGGCGAGACGCTGTGCGACCCGCAGAACCCGGTCGTGCTCGAGTCGATGGACTTCCCGGCCCCGGTCATCGAGCAGGCCATCGAGCCGAAGACCAAGTCCGACCAGGAGAAGCTGTCCACCGCCATCCAGCGGCTGGCCGAGGAGGACCCGACGTTCCGCGTCCACACCGACGAGGAGACCGGGCAGACCATCATCGCCGGCATGGGCGAGCTCCACCTCGAGGTGATGATCGACCGCATGAAGCGGGAGTTCAAGGTCGAGGCGAACATCGGCAAGCCGCAGGTCGCCTACCGCGAGACCCTGCGCCGGCCGGTCGAGAAGGTCGAGTACACCCACAAGAAGCAGTCGGGTGGTTCGGGCCAGTACGGCAAGGTGATCATCGCCCTCGAACCGCAGGAAGCGGGCAAGGGCTACGAGTTCGTCAACGCCGTGACCGGTGGTCGCATCCCCAAGGAGTACATCCCTGCGGTCGACCAGGGCATCCGCGAGGCCATGGCCTTCGGCCCGCTGGCCGGCTACCCGGTCGAGGACATCAAGGTCACCCTGCTGGACGGCGCCTACCACGACGTCGACTCCTCGGAACTGGCCTTCAAGATCGCCGGCTCGATGGTCTTCAAGGAGGCCGCCCGCAAGGCCGACCCGGCCCTGCTGGAGCCGCTGATGGCCGTCGAGGTCACCACGCCCGAGGACTACCTCGGTACGGTGATCGGCGACATCAACAGCCGCCGTGGCCACGTCCAGTCGATGGAGGAGGCCCACGGCAACCAGGTCGTCCGCGCCCTGGTGCCCCTGAGCGAGATGTTCGGCTACGTCGGCGACCTGCGGTCGAAGACCTCCGGCCAGGCGTCGTACTCGATGGAATTCGACTCCTACGGCGAGACGCCGAAGTCGGTTGCCGACGAGATCATCGCGAAGGGTCGCGGCGGCGCCTGAGTTTGACTCAGGAACGCCACTAGAGAAAACTTGGCACGGTCCGCGTTCGCGCGGACCGTGACCATGCAGTCAAACAATCAGTAACGCCCCGCGAGCCTCGCGTGGCGACACATCCGAAAAGGAGCCCAAGTGGCAAAGGCCAAGTTCGAGCGGACCAAGCCGCACTGCAACATCGGCACCATCGGGCATATCGACCACGGCAAGACCACGCTCACCGCGGCGATTACGAAGGTGCTCCACGACAAGTACCCCGAGCTCAATGCGGTGTCGGCGTTCGACCAGATCGACAAGGCGCCGGAAGAGCGCCAGCGCGGTATCACGATCTCGATCGCGCACGTCGAGTACCAGACCGAGAAGCGTCACTACGCTCACGTCGACTGCCCGGGTCACGCCGACTACGTCAAGAACATGATCACCGGTGCCGCCCAGATGGACGGCGCGATCCTGGTGGTCGCCGCGACCGACGGCCCGATGCCGCAGACCCGCGAGCACGTGCTGCTGGCCCGTCAGGTGGGCGTGCCCGCCATCGTCGTCGCCCTCAACAAGTGCGACATGGTCGATGACGAGGAGCTCATCGAGCTCGTCGAGCTCGAGGTCCGCGAGCTGCTCAGCGCGCAGGAGTTCGACGGCGACAACTGCCCGATCGTGCGCGTCGCGGCCTTCCCGGCCATGAACGGCGACGCCAAGTGGAGCGAGAGCATCCTCGAGCTCATGGACGCGGTGGACGAGTACATCCCGCAGCCGGAGCGCGAGACCGACAAGCCGTTCCTGATGCCGATCGAGGACGTCTTCACGATCACCGGTCGTGGCACCGTCGTCACCGGTCGTATCGAGCGCGGCATCGTCCGCACCGGCGAGACCGTCGACATCATCGGCATCCACGACAAGAAGCAGTCCACCACCATCACCGGTGTGGAGATGTTCCGCAAGATCCTCGACGAGGGTCGCGCCGGTGAGAACGTCGGCCTGCTGCTGCGTGGCACCAAGAAGGACGATGTCGAGCGCGGCATGGTCGTCATCAAGCCGGGTTCGACCACCCCGCACACCGACTTCGATGCCAACGTCTACGTGCTGACCAAGGAGGAGGGTGGCCGTCACAAGCCGTTCTTCTCGAACTACAGCCCGCAGTTCTACTTCCGCACCACCGACGTGACCGGCGTCGTTCAGCTGCCCGAGGGCACCGACATGGTGATGCCCGGTGACAACACCGACATGACCGTGCACCTGAACAAGCCGATCGCCATGGAGGACGGCCTGAAGTTCGCCATCCGCGAGGGTGGCCGTACCGTCGGCGCCGGCCGTGTGACCAAGATCATCAAGTGAGCTGACTCACTCGTAGATCCCTCAGTTCGGCCCCTGCCCCCGTGGCAGGGGCCGAACTGCGTCCTGGGACGGGGGAGGGCGGGGTAGCCTGCCGGACGTGACCATCCATCGCAGCCACCCGTTCGCCGACCCGCCGTCGGCGCGGGACGCCGTCCGCGCCTTCCGGGGACGGTTGGCCTCCGGGGTGACGCTGTGGACGTCCCGGGGGCCCCGCAAGCCCGCCGGCCTGACCGTCTCGTCCGTGCTGGTCGCCCACGGCGCACCGCCGCGCATCCTTGCCCTGCTCGACCCGTTGTCTGACCTGGTCGAGGCGCTGACGTCGTCGGGAAGGGCGGCGGTGAGCATCCTGTCCCGCGACCAGGCGCGGCTCTCCGACATCTTCGCCGGTGAGGCCCCTGCGCCCGGTGGCGCCTTCCGCCACGCGGGGTTCACCGAGACCGACTGGGGGCCGGTGCCCGACGGGGTCCTCACCTGGGCGGGTGTTCGCCTGGAGGGCACCGGAGAGGTGGGTTACTCCCGGCTGGTCACCTGTGTGGTGGAGGACGTCACCACCGGCGAGGACGCCGACCCCTTGCTGCACTACCGCGGTCGCTATCCCCGGCTCGCCTGATGCTCACTGGTTGACCCTTGGGGTGGATGAGGCTAATGGTCTTGTCTGCACCCCGAGTCGCCGGGTCATTGCCGGGCTGAGCGTGTTGCCTTCGGGACGACCTGCCTGAGAGTTGCAGGGCCTGGTGGCCCGGGACGTGCTGATCGGCCATAGGGCTATGCGCCAAGGACCGTTGCCGGGTCCCGGAGCGCCGCAGTGAGCGACCGACCGTCACGCCCCGGACGGAGTGCTGATCCGTGGGCTGACGGAAGGAGCACTCTCATGCAGGCTACGCCCACTTTCGCCGGGATTGACTGGTCCTGGCAGCACCATGCGTTGTGCATCGTGGACAACGATGGGCAGCGGATCACCGAGGCTACGGTGTCGCATTCACGGCCGGGCCTGAACAAGCTCACCACGCTGCTGCGCCAGCATGGCGTGGTGCGGGTCGGGATCGAGCGCGGCGACGGGCCGGTCGTCGAACACCTGGTGCGTGACGGGTTCGAGGTCGTTGTCATCAGCGCACGCCAAGTGAAGTCGCTGCGGGCCCGCTATGGGTCGGCGGGCAACAAGGACGACCGGTTCGACGCTTTCGTCCTGGCCGATGCCTTGCGCACCGATGCCGGTCGGTGGTCGATCGTGCAACCAGACCGCGACGAGACGATTGCATTGCGGATGCTTGTGCGTGCCCGACATGACCTGATCGGCCACCGGATCGCTGTGGCCAACCAGTTGCTCGCGGTGTTGCAGCACAACTTCCCCGGCGCTATCGGCCTGTTCAGCCAGCTCGATATCCCCATCAGCCTCGCGTTCCTTCACCGCTTCCCGACCGAAGCAAAGGCCGCATGGCTATCGCCTTTGCGGATGGCGCACTGGCTCAAGGCCAACAGCTACTGCGGCCGTCACACGCCGATCCACCTGATAGAGCACCTGCACCAAGCGCCCACCGGCCGTGTTGATGGACCAGCAGCTGAGGCCAGCGAGGTCATCGTGGTGACCCTGGTCGACCTGCTTGTGACACTGCGCCAACAGCAGGACCAGCCCGAGGCCAGGATCAAGGAAGCATTACTGGCCCACCCCGACGGCACCATCTTCCAATCCCTTCCTCGCGCCGGCGTGGTCCGCGCAGCCACCCTGCTCGCCGAGATCGGGGATTGCCGAGCCCGGTTCCCCGACCCGCCGGCGCTCGCCGCGGCGGCCGGGGTCGCACCATCGACCCGTCAGTCCGGCAAACATCTCACCGTGGCCTACCGACGCGGCTGCAACAAGCAGCTCCCCGCCGCGCTCATCGACTGGGCCCAAGACACTCCCCGCGCGAACGCCTGGGCCCGCGACACCTACGACCGAGCCCGCGCACGCGGCTGTCGGCACCCCCACGCGGCGCGGATCCTGGCACAAAGCTGGACCCGGATCCTATGGCGCTGCTGGCACGATCACGTGCCCTACAACCCCGACCTACACGGCCGTCTCAACGCTTTCCAGGCAGACGCTGCTTGACATAGGGCTCTCAGGAGACGTCGATCTCCAGGTCGGCCCTGGTCGGCGGGTTGGCGCCCGGGCGCGAGACGGTGATCGCGGCGCAGGCCAGGGCCCGTTCGACCGCCGCGGTGATCGCCGGCCACTCCGCGAAGCGCAGGCGCTCGCGGGCGTCCGCACCGCCGAGCAGCCCGGCGTCCAGCAGGCCGGAGATCAGGCCGGCCATGAACGAGTCGCCGGCACCCACCGTGTCGGCCACCACGGTCGGCAGGGTGGGGAAGCGCTGCAACTCGCCCCCCGCGAGCACGATCAGCTCCTCACCGCCCTGGGTGACCGCGCAGACCGACGGCCCCAGGGACGCCCAGTGCGCGAGGACCTGTGTGCTGGGCGTCGTGCCGTAGAGCCAGCGGACGTCCTCGTCGGAGGCCTTCACCACGTCGGCGAGGCCGATGAGCCGCTCGATCACGGGACGGGCGTCCGCCGGGTCGCCCATCAGTGTGGGCCGGCAGTTCGGGTCGTAGGAGAACGTGGCGTGCCTGCGGGCCGCCCGGACGATCTCCAGCACCGCCGCGCCGCCGGGGGAGAGGGTGGCCGCGATTGAGCCCGTGTGCAGGTGTCCGCCCCGCGGCACCACCACGGCGCGAGGGTCGACGCGCCAGTCGAGGTCGAATTCGTAGGTGGCGACGCCCGCGGCGTCCAGGCGTGCTTCCGCTGTCGGCGTACGTTCGGCGTGGGTGCTGCCCTCGGTCAGTTCGACGCGCTCGGCCGCCATGAGGTCGGCGATCCGCCGTCCGCGGGCATCGGTGCCGATGTGCGTGGCCAGCCGGGTGGGGTGCCCGAGCCGCGCCAGGCCGATCGCCACGTTGGCCGGACTGCCCCCGACGTGCTCGGCACTGGCGCCGGAGAGGGGGCTGACGATGTCGATGAGCGCCTCGCCCACGACGGTGACGGATGCCTGCATGCGCCAACCTTAAGGGTCGGGGGCGTCCACGGTGGGCGGTGTCGACAGGTCCCGGCCCGGGCCGGACGTCAGCCCTGACGCCTCTGGATCGCGGCCCATTCGTCGCGCAGGCCGACCGTCCGGTGGAACAGGCGTGGCGTGTCGGGGTCGGCCGCGAAGTAGCCGAGGCGCTCGAACTGCAGTACCTGTCCGGGCGCGGCGTCCCCGACCGCGGCCTCGGCGCGACCGGTGACGATCCTGCGCGAGTCCGGGTTCACGTCGTCGAGGGCCTCGCCCGTGGCCTCGCCGGGGACGGGCGCGGTGAACAGCCGCTCGTACAGTGCGACGGTGACGTCGAGGGCGTGCGGAACCGACACCCAGTGCATGGTCGACTTCACCTTGCGCCCGTCCGGGGCATCACCACCGCGCGTCTGCGGGTCGTAGGTGGCGTGGACCACGGTCACGGTGCCGTCGGCGTCCTTCTCCACTCCGGTCGCCGTTACCAGATACGCGCCGCGCAGGCGTACCTCACGTCCGATCGTCAGCCGGAAGTACTTCGGCGGCGGGACTTCGGCGAAGTCCTCGGCCTCGATCCACAGCTCCCCGGAGAAGGCCACCTGGCGGGTGCCGTCCTCGGGGTTCTCCGGGTTGTTCGCGACCTCGAAGTACTCCACGACCGGATCACCGGAGGCGTCGGTCGGCCAGTTGTCGATCACCAGCCGGAGCGGGTCGAGCACGGCCATCCGTCGCTGGGCGGTGGCGTTCAGCTCCCGACGGACGTAGGCCTCGAGAGCCTCGATGGCCTGCCGGCTGTTGGTGCGTGTGGTGCCGATCTCGGCACAGAACCCGCGGATCGCGCGCGCGGGGTAGCCGCGGCGACGCAGTCCGCGCAGGGTGGGCATGCGCGGGTCGTCCCAGCCGTCGACCGTCCCGTCGGCCACGAGCTTGGCCAGGCGCCGCTTGCTCGTGACGGTGTGGGTGAACTCCAGGCGTGCGAACTCGATCTGCCTGGGCTTGTCCCCGGGCAGCGGCAGGTGCTCGAGGTACCAGTCGTAGAGCGGACGGTGGGTGTCGAACTCGAGCGTGCAGATCGAGTGGGTGACCCCCTCGATGGCGTCGCTCTGGCCGTGCGCCCAGTCGTAGGTGGGGTAGATGACCCAGTCGCCGCCGGTGCGGAAGTGGTGGCTGTGGCGGATCCGGTACATGACCGGGTCGCGCAGGGCCATGTTCTCGTGGTTCATGTCGATCTTCGCCCGCAGCACCCGCGAGCCCTCGGCGAACTCGCCGGCCTTCATCCGCCGCAGCAGGTCGAGGTTCTCCTCCTTGCTGCGGGTACGGAAGGGGCTGTCGACGCCCGGCTTGCCGAAGCCGCCGCGCTGCGCGGAGATGGTCTCGGTGTCCTGGTCGTCCACATAGGCCAGGCCCTGGGTCACCAGGTGTTCGGCCCACTCGTACAGCTGCCCGAAGTAGTCGGACGCATGCAGCAGCGCCGCCGGGGAGAAGCCGAGCCACTCGATGTCGGCGACGATCGAATCGACGAACTCCGTCTCCTCGGTGTCGGGGTTCGTGTCGTCCAGCCGCAGGTTGCACAGCCCGCCGAACTCCTCTGCGGTACCGAAGTCCACCGTGATCGCCTTCGCGTGGCCGATGTGGAGGTAGCCGTTGGGTTCGGGTGGGAACCGGGTCTGCACACGCCCTGCGTAGGTCCCCTGCTCGTTGTCGCGGCGGATGATGTCGCGGATGAAGTCGTTGGCAACGGGCTGGGTCATGGCCGAAAAGTTACCATTCTCCGCACCTCACTCCCGCCGGGCGCCCACCCCGTCCGGACGCCCTCGAGAGTCACAGCCGCCCCCGGAATTCCGGGGGCGGCTGTGACTTTCGGGGGCGGCTGTGGGTCGAGGGGCCGGAAGGGGAGACCGGCGGCGTTCGGTAGGCTGTTGCGGCGATGACAACCAGCCCAGCCCGCCTCCGCGTAGCCCCGTCGCCCACCGGCGACCCGCACGTCGGGACCGCGTACATGTCCCTGTTCAACCTCGCCTACGCCCGGGCCACCGGGGGAGCGTTCGTGCTGCGGATCGAGGACACCGACCAGGCGCGCTACGTCGCCACCTCCGAGCAGCAGATCTACGACACCCTGCGCTGGCTCGACCTGGAGTGGAGCGAGGGTCCCGACATCGGCGGCCCGTACGCGCCCTACCGTCAGTCCGAGCGCCTGGACACCTACCGGCCGTTCGTCGACCAGTTGATCGCGGACGGCCACGCCTACTACTGCTGGTGCTCCACCGAGCGGCTCGCCGAACTCCGCGCCGAGCAGCAGGCGTCGAAGGCGTCGGTGACGGGCTACGACCGGCTCTGCGTGGGCAAGACCCGCGAGGAGCGGGCCGCGCTGCCCGGCTTCAGCGACACCCCCGTGGTGCGGATGCTGGTCCCCGACGATGTGGAGCTGACGTTCACCGACCTGATCCGGGGCGAGGTGAGCGCGCCCCGTCCCGACGACCAGGTGATCCTGAAGGCGGACGGCTTCCCGACCTACCACCTGGCGGTCGTGGTCGATGACCACCTGATGGCGATCACCCACGTGGTGCGGGGGGAGGAGTGGATCTCGTCCACGCCCAAGCACCTGCTGCTGTACCGCTGGCTCGGCTGGGCGGAACCGGCGTTCGCGCACATGCCGTTGCTGCGCAACACGGACAAGTCCAAGATCTCCAAGCGCAAGAACCCGGCGGCACGCCTCACCTGGTTCGTTGAGCAGGGCTACCTTCCCGAGGCGCTCCGGAACTTCCTCCAGTTGCTGGCGTACCCGCCGGTGCATGAGGGGTCGGACGTCGCGAGCTTCGACGAGTTCGTGGCCGCCTTCGACTGGGCGAAGGTCAACACCACCGGCCCGATCTTCGACCTCACGAAGCTCAACTCGCTCAACGGCCACTACATCCGGTCGCTGCCGGCGGCCGAGCTCGCACGCCGGATCGAGGACCATGCCAGGCGTCAGGGAGCCTGGAGCGACGAGCTCGAGGAGCGCAGGGGGCTGCTCGCCGGCGCCGTCCCGCTGATCCAGGAGCGGCTGGTGCTGCTCGGTGAGGCGTTGCCGAAGCTCTCCTACCTGTTCACCCGGGACGACGAGCTCGTTGTCGAGCCGGACGCGCTGGCGAAGCTCGGCGCCGATGCGCCGGCGGTCGTCGCGGCGGCCTCCTCCGCCCTGGAGAGGCTGGAGGAGTGGACGACGGACGCGATCCAGTCCTCGCTGCGGGAAGCGCTCGTCGACGGTCTGGGGATCAAGCCGAAGTTCGCGTTCGGGCCCGTGCGGATAGCGATCACCGGATCGGCGGTGTCCCCACCCCTGTTCGAGTCGATGGAGCTGCTGGGACGCGCCTCGAGCCTGCAGCGCCTGAGGAAGCTGGCCGGGCTGCTGTGAGCGTCGTCGCCGTCTTCGGTGGCCGCAGCGAGATCGGGCTGGCGGTCGCGTCCCGGCTCGCTCCCGGGAACACGGTGGTGCTGGCCGCCCGCCCCGGTCCGATGGACGCGGCGGTCGAGGTCTGCCGGTCCGCGGGAGCCGCGCGGGTGGAGACGGTCGAGTTCGACGCCGACGACGTGGACGCCCAGCCCGCGCTGGTCGCCTCGATCGAGGAGTCGGTCGGCCCGATCGACGTCGCCGTGCTCGCCTTCGGGGTGCTCGGCGACCAAGCGGTGGCCGAGCGGGACGCGTCCGCTGCTGCCGCCCTGCTGCACACCGACTTCATCGCCCAGGCTGCGCTCCTCACGGTGCTGGCCGAACGCATGAAGCCGCGCGGCACGGGGACCCTGGTCGCGTTCTCCTCGGTGGCCGGGGCACGGGTACGGCGGGCGAACTACGTCTACGGCTCGGCGAAGGCGGGGCTGGACGGTTTCGCCTCCGGCTTGGCGGACGCGTTGCACGGCACCGGGGTGCGCCTGGTCATCGCCCGCCCGGGTTTCGTGATCGGCCGGATGACGGCAGGCATGGAGCCGGCGCCGTTCTCGTCCACACCCGACCAGGTCGCCGATGCGGTCGTCGCGCGCATCCGCAACGGGGGTGGCGTCGACCTGTGGATCCCGTGGCAGCTGCGGGTGATGTTCGCCATCGCACGCGTCGTGCCGCGGTCGCTGTGGCGCCGCATGCCGCGCTGACGTCATTCGTCCACGCTTTCCCGCGGGTGTGACGGCTGAGGCGGGTGGGACGCGATCCGGGGCCAGATCACGACAGCGCGCGGCCCGCCCCTCGATTGTCGCGATCTGGCCACGATTCTCGTCACTCCCGTCACACCTGCCCCGTGCGGCGGCGGGAATGGCGAGATGGCGTCAGTGCTCCTCGGCGGCTTCCCACTCGTCGGGGAGCGCGGGGATCCCGGCCGGCGCCTCACCGGTGGCCTGGCGGATCATCACCACCCCGCCGATGATGAGCGCTCCGCCGAGCAACTGCATCCAGCTGGGCTGTTCGCCGAGCACAACCGCGGCCACGAGCCCGGCGAAGAGCACCTCCGACAGGCTCACGAAGGAGCTCAGGCGCTCGCCCATCAGCGCGATGCCGGCGACGCCGAGGCCGTACGCGAGCGCGGTGGCGCAGACCACGATCACGGCCAGCGGCACCCACCACGGCACGAGGGAACCCATCAGCTCCACGTCCACCAGCGGTGCCGAGTAGGGGAGGGCGCCCACCAGGATCGCCAGTCCCAGCACCACCGCGCCGATCGGCAGGCCGAAGCCCGGCAGCGCCAGGGGGTGCAAGCGGGTCGGGCGCGCGCCGATCACGAAGTACGCGGCCGCGCCCACCATGGCCAGCAGCCCGAAGGTGACACCCAGCGCGTCGAGTCTCGCCCCGGTGAGGTCGAGGACGCAGAACAGGCCCACCACGCTGGTCAGCGTCCCGGCCAGCACCAGCCGGGAGGGGGCGTGGCGCGTTCGCACCCAGGCGAGGAGCACCAGCGCAACGGGGGCCATGTACTCCAGCAGCAGGGCGACGCTCACGCTGATCCGTGACACGGCCGCGAAGTACATCAGCTGGGCGATCGCCACGGCGAGGGCTCCGAACCCGACGAGCGTCCGCCATTCGGCGACGACGTCGCGCAGCCGCCCGCGCATCACCCACACGCCCACGGGCAGGAGGAGGACGGCCGCGCACGTGACCCGCCAGAACACCGCGGCGCCCGGCGTCCAGCCCGCGGCGAACAGCGGACGGGCGAACGTCCCGGACATCGCGAACGCCAGGGACGCGGCCAGCCCCAGGAGGATTCCCAGCCCCACACGGCTAGGCTGGACATCCGGCGCCACAGGCCTGGGGGACTCGCTCACCCGGGCAATGCTGCCGCAGCGCGATGATTTGGCAACTTCTCGCCCAGCATGAAAGAATCGACAGGTTGCTCCGACGGGGACGCCTGCCTTGGCGGCCCTCCGGCAAGTCTGGCGCTCGAGTGCCGGGCCCTACCACGACCTTCCAAGAAGAGTCATGCGCGGCCCTGAACGGTTCGACACGCCCGACCGCGGGGGTCGGTGCAACGGCTCGTCCGGTAGATGCAGCCGGGTGAGGAAGACGAGAAGAAGGACGAACCAGTGGCGGGACAGAAGATCCGGATCCGACTCCGGGCCTACGACCACGAGGTCATTGACTCCTCGGCGAAGAAGATCGTCGACACCGTGACCCGTACCGGCGCGAAGGTTGCGGGGCCCGTGCCCCTGCCGACCGAGAAGAACGTGTTCTGCGTGATCCGTTCTCCGCACAAGTACAAGGACAGCCGCGAGCACTTCGAGATGCGCACCCACAAGCGGCTCATCGACATCCTCGACCCGACGCCGAAGACCGTCGACTCGCTCATGCGACTCGACCTTCCGGCCGGTGTCGACATCGAGATCAAGCTTCCGTGAGGTCAGGGGAGATGAGCGACAAGAACGTGAAGGGGCTGCTGGGCACCAAGCTCGGCATGACCCAGGTGTGGGACGCCGACAACAAGGTCGTCCCCGTGACCGTCATCCAGGCCGGCCCGTGCGTCGTGACGCAGGTCCGCACCGCCGACAACGACGGCTACTCCGCCGTCCAGCTCGGCTTCGGCGCGATCAAGGCCAAGGCCGTCACCAAGCCGGCCGCCGGCCACTTCGAGCGGGCCGGGGTCACCCCCCGCAAGCACCTCGTCGAGCTGCGCACCGCCGACGCCAGCGAGTACACGCTGGGCCAGGAGCTGACCGCCGAGACCTTCGCCGAGGCCGAGGTCGTCGACGTCACCGGCGTCACCAAGGGCAAGGGCACCGCCGGTGTCATGAAGCGCCACGGCTTCGGCGGCCTCCGCGCCACCCACGGTGTGCACCGCAAGCACCGTTCGCCGGGCTCCATCGGCGCCTGCGCCACTCCGGGCCACGTGTTCAAGGGCACCCGGATGGCCGGCCGCATGGGCGTCGAGAAGGTGACCGTGCAGAACCTGATCATTCACGCCGTCGACGCCGAGCGCGGGCTGATCCTGGTCAAGGGCTCCGTGCCCGGCCCCAAGGGCGCCCTCGTCGTGCTGCGGTCCGCGGCCAAGAAGGGAGTCCAGGCATGAGCGAGGCCAAGACCGTCAAGGTGCTGGGCTCCACGTCCGCCACCGCTGAGCTGCCCGCCGAGCTGTTCGACGTGCAGACCAACGTGCCGCTGATCCACCAGGTCGTGGTGGCCCAGCAGGCCGCCGCCCGCCAGGGCACCCACGCCACCAAGACCCGCGGCATGGTCGCGGGTGGTGGCGCCAAGCCGTGGCGCCAGAAGGGCACCGGCCGCGCCCGCCAGGGTTCGCGGCGCGCCCCGCAGTGGACCGGCGGTGGCGTGGTGCACGGCCCGCAGCCGCGCGACTACGCGCAGCGCACGCCCAAGAAGATGATCGCAGCCGCCCTGCGCGGTGCGCTGTCCGACCGGGCCCGCGACGGCCGCGTCCACGTGCTCGAGAGCATCGTGACCGGTGAGACCCCGTCCACCAAGGCCGCACTGAAGTCGCTGGCCGAGGTCGGTGGCAACAAGCTGCTGGTCGTGCTCGACCGTGACGAGGACGTGGCGTGGCTGAGCCTGCGCAACGTGCCCACGGTGCATGCCCTGGCCGTCGACCAGCTGAACGCCTACGACGTGCTGGTCAGCGACGACGTGGTGTTCACCACCGCCGCACTGTCGACCTTCGTCGCCGGTCCGCTCAAGGGCAAGGTCACGCTGGCGCAGACCGAGACCGAGGAGGACGCGAAGTGAGCGACCTGAAGATCACCGACCACCGCGACGTGCTGCTGGCACCGGTGGTGAGCGAGAAGAGCTACGGCCTGCTGGACGAGAACAAGTACACGTTCCTGGTCTCGCCGGATGCCAACAAGACCCAGATCAAGATCGCGGTCGAGAAGGTCTTCGGCGTCAAGGTCACTGGTGTGAACACCAGCAACCGGCAGGGCAAGCGCAAGCGCACCCGGGCCGGCTGGGGCAAGCGTCCCGACACCAAGCGCGCCGTGGTGAGCATCGCCGAGGGCCAGCGCATCGACATCTTCTCCGGGCCGCTGGCCTGAGCCCGGGCCGAGATAGGAAAACGAACTCATGGGTATCCGTAAGTACAAGCCGACTACGCCGGGCCGTCGTGGCTCCAGCGTCGCCGACTTCGTCGAACTGACTCGCTCCACGCCGGAGAAGTCCCTGCTCGCGCCGAAGCCGAAGACGGGCGGCCGGAACAACTCCGGCCGGATCACCACCCGCCACATCGGCGGTGGCCACAAGCAGGCGTACCGCCTGGTCGACTTCCGCCGCTACGACAAGGACGGCGTGCCGGCCAAGGTCGCTCACATCGAGTACGACCCCAACCGCACCGCCCGCATCGCGCTGCTGCACTACGCCGACGGCGAGAAGCGCTACATCATCGCCCCGAACGGCTTGGCCCAGGGCGCGACCGTCGAGGCCGGCGAGGCCGCCGACATCAAGCCCGGCAACAACCTGCCGCTGCGCAACATCCCCGTCGGCACCACGGTGCACGCGGTGGAGATGCGTCCCGGCGGTGGCGCCAAGATGGGCCGCTCGGCCGGCGCGAAGATCCAGCTGGTTGCCCGCGAGGGCAAGATGGCCACCCTGCGCCTGCCGTCCGGTGAGATGCGCCTCGTGGACGTCCGCTGCCGCGCGACCGTCGGCGAGGTCGGCAACGCCGAGCAGTCGAACATCAACTGGGGCAAGGCCGGCCGCAACCGCTGGAAGGGCATCCGCCCGACCGTCCGCGGCGTGGCGATGAACCCGATCGACCACCCGCACGGTGGTGGCGAGGGCAAGACCTCCGGTGGTCGTCACCCGGTGAGCCCGTGGGGCAAGCCGGAGGGCCGCACCCGGGACAAGAACAAGGCGAGTTCTCGCCTGATCATCCGTCGCCGGAAGTCCGGCAAGAAGCGCTGATTGGACGAGTGAGGTAACAACATGCCACGCAGCCTGAAGAAGGGCCCCTTCGTCGACGACCACCTGGTCAAGAAGGTCGACGCCCAGAACGAGAAGGGCACCAAGCAGGTCATCCGCACCTGGTCCCGGCGCTCCATGATCACCCCGGACATGATCGGGCACACCATCGCGGTGCACGACGGCCGCAAGCACGTCCCGGTGTTCGTGACCGAGGCCATGATCGGCCACAAGCTGGGCGAGTTCGCCCCCACCCGCACCTACCGCGGGCACATCAAGGAAGACAAGAAGTCGCGCCGCCGCTGAGGCAGCGAGAAGAGGAATTGATTCACACCATGAGCAACAAAGTTGAGCGGCCAAGCCGTCGCGCTGCCCTGCTCGGGGATCGTCCTGGCTCGTACGCGATCGCGCGTCACGTCCGGATGAGCCCGATGAAGGTGCGCCGCGTGGTCGACCTCGTCCGCGGCCTGCCGGTGACCGATGCACTGAACGTGCTGAAGTTCGCACCGCAGGCGGCGTCCGAGCCGGTCTACAAGGTTGTCGCCAGCGCGACCGCCAACGCGGAGAACACCGAGGGCCTGCGCGCCGACGACCTGATCGTCAGCCAGGCGTTCGTCGACGAGGGCATGACCCTGCGTCGCATCCGCCCCCGCGCCAAGGGGTCCGCCAGCCGGATCCTGAAGCGGGCCAGCCACATCACCGTCGTTGTCGAACCCAAGAGCGAGAAGGGAGCCTGAGCATGGGCCAGAAGATCAACCCCCATGGCTTCCGCCTCGGGATCACCACGGACCACAAGACCCGCTGGTACGCCGACAAGAACTACGCCGACCTGGTGAGCGAGGACGTCAAGATCCGTCGCTTCCTCGCCAAGACCCTCGAGCGCGCCGGTATCTCCAGCGTCGAGATCGAGCGTCGCAGCGAGCGGGTGACCATCTTCCTGTACGCCGCGCGTCCGGGCATCGTCATCGGCCGTAACGGCGCCGAGGCCGAGCGCGTGCGTGCCGAGCTGGAGAAGCTCACCGGCAAGCAGGTGCAGCTGAACATCCTCGAGGTGAAGAACCCCGAGACCGACGCGCAGCTGGTGGCCCAGGGGATCGCAGAGCAGCTCGGCGCCCGCGTGGCCTTCCGCCGCGCGATGCGCAAGGCGCAGCAGAGCGCGATGCGCGCCGGCGCCCTCGGCATCCGGATCCAGTGCTCGGGCCGTCTCGGCGGCGCCGAGATGAGCCGGTCGGAGTTCTACCGCGAAGGTCGCGTGCCGCTGCACACCCTGCGGGCGGACATCGACTACGGCTTCTACGAGGCCCGGACCACCTTCGGCCGCATCGGCGTGAAGGTCTGGATCTACAAGGGCGACGTCTCCGGCAACCGCGCCGAGCGCGCCGCCCAGAAGGCCGCACGCCAGGCCGCCGGTGGCCAGCGCCGCCCGGCCCGTGGCCCCCGTCGTGACGGTGCACCTGCCGGTGCCGGTCGCGGCGATCGTCCCGAGCGCGGCGGACGCCGTCGCGCCGAAGGTGTCGCCGAGGGTGCTGCCGCGCCCGAGGCCGTCGAGAGCAACGCAGGAGCCTGACCATGTTGATTCCCCGCAGACTCAAGCACCGCAAGCAGCACCACCCCGACCGGGGTGGCGCAGCCAAGGGTGGCACCAAGCTGGCCTTCGGTGACTACGGCATCCAGGCCCTGGAGTCCTCGTACCTGACCAACCGTCAGATCGAGAGCGCCCGTATCGCGATGACCCGCCACATCAAGCGTGGCGGCAAGGTGTGGATCAACGTCTACCCCGACCGTCCGCTCACCAAGAAGCCGGCCGAGACCCGCATGGGTTCCGGCAAGGGCTCGCCGGAGTGGTGGATCGCGAACATCAAGCCCGGACGCGTGCTCTTCGAGCTGTCCGGCGTCGGCGAGGACGTGGCCCGCGAGGCCATGCGCCTGGCCATCCACAAGCTGCCGTTCAAGGCTCGCTTCATCAAGCGGGAAGCAGGTGAGATCTGATGGCCAAGACTGAAACGGCCACCGAGCTGCGCGGGCTGTCCCGCGACGAGCTCAACGCCAAGGTCGTCGCTCTCAAGGAGGAGCTGTTCGGGCTGCGGTTCGCCGCCGCCACCGGCCAGCTCGAGTCCCACGGGCGGCTTCGCGAGGCCCGCAAGGACATCGCCCGCATCTACACGGTGATCCAGGAGCGCAACCTCGGCATCGTGCCGGACCCGGATGAGGACAAGTGAGTCAGATGAGCGAGACTGTGAATACTGAGGGCGGGAACGCCCGTAGCGGCGCCCGCAAGGTGCGCGAGGGCATCGTCGTGTCCGACAAGATGGACAAGACCGTGGTCGTGGCCATCGAGCAGCGGGTCAAGCACCCGCTCTACGGCAAGGTCATGACGAAGTCCGAGCGCCTGAAGGCGCACGACGAGGCCAACGAGGCCGGCGTCGGTGACCGCGTGCGGGTGATGGAGACCCGACCGACCTCCGCGACCAAGCGGTGGCGTCTGGTCGAGGTCGTCGAAAAGGCCAAGTGACCAGGAGAGATTGCAGATGATCCAGCAGGAGACGCGACTCAAGGTCGCCGACAACACCGGGGCGAAGGAACTCCTTTGCATCCGCGTGCTGGGTGGCTCCAAGCGTCGCTACGCCGGTCTTGGCGACAAGATCGTGGCCACGGTCAAGGACGCCATCCCCGGTGGCAACGTGAAGAAGGGCGAGGTCGTGAAGGCGGTCGTCGTCCGCACGGTGAAGGAGACCCGTCGTCCCGCCGGTTCCTACATCAAGTTCGACGAGAACGCCGCCGTGATCCTGAAGAACGACGGGGAGCCCCGCGGCACCCGTATCTTCGGTCCGGTCGGCCGTGAGCTGCGCGAGAAGAAGTACATGCGAATCATCTCGCTCGCGCCGGAGGTGTTGTGAGCATGGCGAATTCCGTCCACGTGAAGAAGGGTGACCGCGTCAAGGTCATCGCAGGCAAGGACAAGGGCCGCATCGGGGAGATCATCTCCGTCGACCCGAAGGCCGGCCGTGTGATCGTCCAGGGCGTCAACCTGGTCAAGAAGCACAAGCGCGAGACGCAGAACAACCAGACCCGGCAGAACAACGCCGCCGGGATCATCACCACCGAGGCCCCGATCGACGCGTCCAACGTGCAGCTCGTGGTCAAGGTGGACGGCAAGGACGTGGTGACCCGCGTCGGCTACGAACGCCAGGAGGTGACCAAGCGCCGCCCGGACGGTACCGAGTACACGACCGAGCGCAGCGTGCGGATCGCCCGCAAGACCGGGAAGGAAATCTGATGGCCGCCACCGCGACCAAGACCCTGCCGCGGCTGAAGGAGCGCTACCGCTCCGAGATCGCCCCCGCGCTCCACGCCGAATTCGGCTACGACAACGTCATGCAGATCCCCGGTCTGACCAAGATCGTGGTGAACATGGGTGTCGGCGAGGCCGCGCGTGACTCCAAGGTGATCGACGCCGCCGTGCGCGACCTCACCGCGATCACCGGCCAGAAGCCGACCGTGACCAAGGCGCGCAAGTCCATCGCCCAGTTCAAGCTGCGCGAGGGCATGCCGATCGGCTGCCACGTGACGCTGCGCGGCGACCGCATGTGGGAGTTCGCCGACCGGCTGCTCACCCTGGCGCTGCCCCGTATCCGTGACTTCCGCGGCCTCTCGGCCCGCCAGTTCGACGGGAAGGGCAACTACACCTTCGGTCTCACCGAGCAGGTCATGTTCCACGAGATCGACCAGGACAGGATCGACAAGCTGCGCGGCATGGACATCACGTTCGTGACCACCGCAACCACCGACGACGAAGGTCGCGCCCTGCTGAAGGCGCTCGGCTTCCCGTTCAAGGCCCCGGCCGACGAGGTCGCCAAGGTCGCCAAGAAGAAGGGCCCGGCGTTCACGGGCAAGAAGAAGAGGTGAACTGAATGGCCAAGACCGCTCTGAAGGTGAAGCAGGCCCGCAAGCCGAAGTTCGCCGTCCGCGCCTACACCCGCTGCAACCGTTGCGGCCGGCCCAAGGCCGTGTTCCGCAAGTTCGGCCTGTGCCGCATCTGCGTGCGGGACCTCGCCCACAAGGGTGAGCTGCCCGGCGTCATCAAGTCCTCCTGGTGAGTTCTCGCACCCGGATCAACCACAACCCGCCGAAGGTCCACGAATCCGTGGAAACCATGGCGAGAAAGAAGAACCAGACGTCATGACCATGACCGACCCGATCGCGGACATGCTGACCCGGCTCAGGAACGCCAACCAGGCGTACCACGAGTCGACGTCCATGCCGCACAGCAAGATCAAGGTGGGCATCGCCGAAATCCTGAAGGCGCAGGGCTACATCTCCGGTTTCGAGGTTCTCGAGCCGGCGGCCGGCGAGGTCGGCAAGACCCTGAAGCTGACCCTCAAGTACGGGCAGAACCGCGAGCGTTCGATCGCCGGGGTTCGCCGCATCTCCAAGCCGGGCCTGCGGGTCTACGCCAAGTCCACGGCCCTGCCGAAGGTGCTGGGCGGCATGGGGATCGCCATCATTTCCACCTCCCAGGGTCTTCTGACCGACCGGGAGGCCAACTCTCGAAGCGTTGGCGGCGAAGTCATCGCCTACGTCTGGTGAGCGAAAGGAGCTGAACAGATGTCACGAATCGGCAGGCTTCCGATCGCCATTCCGGCTGGGGTGGACGTCACCCTCGACGGCCAGACGGTGTCGGTGAAGGGTCCCAAGGGCACCCTCGAGCACGTTGTCCGCGAGCCCATCAAGGTGGGCCGCAACGAAGCCGGCGAGCTGGAGGTGACCCGTCCGGACGACGAGCGGGAGAGCCGCTCGCTGCACGGCCTCACCCGCACCCTGGTGTCCAACATGGTCACCGGCGTCACCGCAGGCTATGAGAAGAAGCTCGAGATTGTGGGCGTCGGCTACCGGGTGATCTTCAAGAGCCCCGAGCAGCTCGAGTTCAACCTCGGCTTCTCCCACCCGGTCGTCGTGAACGCGCCGGCAGGCATCACCTTCTCGGTGGAGAGCAACACCAAGTTCACCGTGTACGGAATCGACAAGCAGGCTGTGGGCGAGGTTGCCGCCAACATCCGCAAGATCCGCAAGCCGGAGCCCTACAAGGGCAAGGGTGTGCGCTACGCCGGCGAGCGGGTTCGCCGCAAGGTTGGAAAGGCTGGTAAGTGATGGCCATTTCTCTTTCGACGAACAAGGGCATGGCCGACAAGGCCGCTGCCCGGCTGCGCCGCCAGGCGCGTGGTCGCAAGAAGATCGCCGGGACCCCGGATCGTCCGCGACTGGTGGTGTTCCGGTCCAGCCGGCACATCGCCGCCCAGGTCGTGGACGACACCGCCGGCGTGACCCTGGCCGCTGCGTCGTCGCTGGAGCTGCGCTCCGGCTCGGGCGACAAGTCGGCGAAGGCCAAGGAGGTCGGCAAGCTGGTTGCCGAGCGTGCGAAGAAGGCCGGCGTGGAGAACGTCGTCTTCGACCGCGCGGGCAACAAGTACCACGGACGGATCGCGGTGCTGGCTGACAGCGCCCGCGAGGCCGGTCTCGGATTCTGACGGATCGAAAGGTAAGCAAGCGATGAATGGAACCCAGCGCCGCGGTGCCGGTGCAGGTACCGGCGGTGAGCAGCGTCGCGGCGGCCGTGAAGACCGTCGTGGCCGCGAGGCGACCGCCGAGAAGGAGAAGAGCAACTACCTCGAGCGGGTCGTTGCCATCAACCGCGTGGCGAAGGTCGTGCAGGGTGGTCGCCGGTTCAGCTTCACCGCGCTGGTCGTGGTGGGCGACGGCGAGGGCACGGTAGGCGTCGGCTACGGCAAGGCCAAGGAGGTGCCCGCGGCGATCGCCAAGGGTGTCGAGGAGGCCAAGAAGCACTTCTTCCGCGTGCCGCGGGTGCAGGGGACGATTCCCCACCCCGTGCAGGGCGAGAAGGCTGCCGGTGTCGTGATGCTGCGTCCGGCGTCCCCGGGTACCGGCGTCATCGCCGGTGGCTCGGCCCGCGCCGTCCTGGAGTGCGCCGGCGTGCACGACGTCCTGGCCAAGTCCCTCGGGTCGGACAACGCGATCAACGTGGTGCACGCCACCGTTGCCGCGCTGCAGAGCCTCGAGGAGCCAGAGGCCGTGGCCAAGCGCCGTGGCCTCCCGGTGGCCGACGTCACCCCGGCCGCGATCCTGCGTGCCCGCGAGGAGGGCCGTTCCTGATGGCTCGTCTCAAGGTCACCCAGATCAGGTCTGGGATCAGTGGTAAGCAGAATCAGCGCGACACCCTGCGTTCGCTGGGTCTGAAGCGCATCGGCGACGTGGTCGTGATCGAGGACCGCCCCGAGCTCGTGGGCATGGTCAAGGCGATCCCGCACCTCGTGGCCGTCGAGGAGGTCGAGTGATATGGCACTGAAGGTTCACCACCTGCGTCCGGCCCCGGGCGCCAAGACCGAGAAGACCCGTGTGGGTCGCGGTGAGGGCTCCAAGGGCAAGACCGCCGGTCGCGGCACCAAGGGCACCGGCGCACGGAAGAACACCCCGGAGAACTTCGAGGGCGGGCAGATGCCGCTGCACATGCGGCTGCCGAAGCTTCGCGGCTTCAACAACCCGTTCCGTGTGGAGTACCAGGTCGTCAACGTGGCCCGGATCGCCGACCTCTTCCCCGAGGGCGGTGCGGTGACCCCGGCCGACCTCGTGGCCAAGGGTGCGGTCCGCGACGGACAGCTGGTCAAGGTGCTCGGCAACGGCGACCTCGCCGTCGCCGTGCAGGTCAGCGCGCACGCGTTCTCCGCGTCCGCCAAGGCGAAGATCGAGAAGGCCGGCGGCACCGCCACCGAGCTCTGATCGACTCCTGACGCACCAGGGCCTCCGGCTTCGGCCGGGGGCCCTCTGCGCGTCCTGTGCGAGAATGGACGCGGAGCCCGCCACGGGCGTCCCGGACGAGGGAGCCGTACCCGGACAGCGACAAGACGGCCGCGAAAGGCTGTCATGTCCTGGTTCGTCCTCATCCTTTCCGGTGTCCTCGAAGCTGTCTGGGCGATCGCCCTCGGGCGTTCCGACGGTCTGACCCGGCCCGTGCCGACGGTCACCTTCGTGGTCGCACTGCTGCTCAGCATGAGCGGCCTCGCCTTCGCGATGCGGGACCTGCCGACGGGTACGGCCTACGCGGTGTGGGTCGGGATCGGAGCCACGCTCGCCGTGGCCTGGGGGATGGTGACCGGCGTCGAGCCATCGTCCCCGCTGCGCATCCTGTTCCTGGTCGCCATCGTGGGTGGCGTGGTCGGCCTGAAGGCCATCTCCTGAGTCGAACCGGCGGCAGGGGGAGCGGCGGGGAGTTCCCCGCGATGCGGGAATCCGGCGCGGGCCTTGATAGAGTTTGCCGGGTTGTCTGGGCGCAGTGCCGCGGCAACGCGGACGGTGCTGACAGCAGCACCCCGAGGTAAGGAGTAGGTCAGGAAATGCTCTCCGCATTCGCGAACGCGCTACGGACGCCGGACCTGCGCAGGAAAATCCTGTTCACGCTGCTGATCCTCGCCGTCTTCCGGCTGGGATCGACCATCCCGACGCCGAACGTGAACATCGTGAACGTCGACTCCTGCCGCGCGCAGGCCACGAGCGGCGACGCCGCCGGCCTGTACTCGATGATCCAGCTGTTCTCCGGCGGGGCCCTGCTGCAGCTGGCGATCTTCGCGCTCGGGATCATGCCCTACATCACGGCGAGCATCATCCTGCAGCTGCTCACGGTCGTGATCCCACGGCTCGAGGCGCTGAAGAAGGAGGGTGCGTCCGGCACGCAGAAGATCACCCAGTACACCCGCTACCTGACGCTGGTGCTGGCCGTGCTCAACTCCACCGCCTTCGTCACCCTGGCCGTGAACGGGCAGCTGTTCCAGGGCTGCCAGCTCGACCTGGTCTACGACAAGAGCATCTTCCCGATCATCACCATGATCCTCACCATGACCGCCGGTACCGGCGTGATCATGTGGCTGGGTGAGCTGATCACCGACCGCGGTGTCGGCAACGGCATGTCGGTGATGATCTTCACCCAGATCGCCGCGCAGTTCCCGGCGTCGCTGTGGGCCATCAAGGAGAGCCGCGAGGGTGCGCAGGGCTGGCTGGTCTTCGCCCTGGTCCTGGCGATCGGGCTGGGCGTCATGCTCGGCGTCATCTTCATGGAGCAGGCGCAGCGCCGCATCCCCGTCCAGTACGCCAAGCGGATGGTCGGGCGGCGGCTGCTGGGCGGCTCCACCACCTACATCCCGATGAAGGTGAACCAGGCCGGCGTCATCCCGGTCATCTTCGCCTCGTCCATGCTGTACCTGCCGGTGCTCTACGCGCAGTTCCAGCCCGGTACCGCAGACAACCCGAACCCGGTGTCGAACTGGATCGCGGCCAACCTCACCACGGGCAACTGGGTGTACGAGTCGATCTTCTTCGTCCTGATCATCTTCTTCGCCTACTTCTACGTGTCGATCACGTTCGACCCGGTCGAGGTCAGCGACAACATGAAGAAGTACGGCGGCTTCATCCCTGGCGTCCGCGCCGGCGGGCCGACCGAGCGCTACCTCGCCCACGTGCTCTCACGGCTGACCGCTCCCGGCTCGCTGTACCTGGCCCTGATCGCCCTGATCCCGGCGCTGGCGTTCATCCTGCTGGGCACGCACAACAAGTTCCCCTTCGGCGGTACCTCGATCCTGATCATCGTCGGAGTCGGTCTGGACACTGTGAAGCAGATCCAGAGCCAGTTGCAGCAACGAAACTATGAAGGATTCCTCAGATGAGACTGCTGATCATGGGCCCTCCCGGCGTGGGGAAGGGCACCCAGGCTGTGGGCATCGCCGCCCACTACGGCGTTCCGGCCATCTCCACCGGTGACATCTTCCGTGCGAACGTGAAGAACCAGACCCCGCTCGGCAAGGAGGTCTCGCGGATCATGGCCGAGGGCGGCTACGTGCCCGACGAGGTCACCAACGCGATCGTCGCCGACCGCCTCAAGGAGTCCGACGCCGCCCAGGGCTGGCTGCTCGACGGCTACCCCCGGACGGCCGGCCAGGTCGCCGCCCTCGACGGGGAGCTCGAGCGCACCGGCCAGCCGATCGACGCCGTGATCTCGCTGGTCGCCGACACCGAGGTGCTCGTGGCCCGCCTGCTCAAGCGCGCGGAACTCGAGGGACGCGCCGACGACAACGCCGACACCATCCGCAACCGCATGGTGATCTACACCGAGGCCACCGACCCGCTGCTGGCCACCTACCGTGATCGCGGCCTCCTGGTCGAGGTCGACGGCATCGGCGGCATCGATGAGGTCGCCGAGCGCATCACCGCCGCGCTCGACGCCAAGCTCGGCTGATTCCACCCGACGCAGGAGAACGATGTCGCGCCGCTCGGCGATCCAGCTGAAGTCCGCGGAACAGATCATCGCGATGCGTGCTGCCGGCCTCGTGGTCGGCCGCACGCTCCAGGTCGTCCGCGCGTCGGCCCGACCCGGCGTGACGACCGGTGAACTGGACGCCGTCGCCCGCGAACAGATCGCTGCCGCGGGCGCGGTGTCGTCCTTCCTCGGCTACGGCGGGGGGTTCGGCCTGCCGCCGTTCCCGGCCGTCACGTGCATCTCCGTGAACTCCGAGATCGTGCACGGCATCCCGGGCGAACGCGTGCTCGCCGACGGCGACCTCGTCAGCGTCGACTTCGGCGTCTCGCTGCACGGCTGGCACGGCGACTCGGCGATCACTTTCGAGGTGGGCACGGCGTCGGCGGAGGCGACGGCACTGTGCGAGACCACCCGCCAGGCGATGTGGGCCGGCATCGCCGCCGCCCACATCGGCGGACGCATCGGCGACATCTCGGCCGCGGTGGAGAACAGCGTCCGCTCACGCAAGCTCGGCTACGGCATCGTGGCCGAGTACACCGGTCACGGCATCGGGACCGCGATGCACCAGTCGCCGGACGTGCCGAACCTCGGCCGCGCCGGACGCGGCGAGCTGCTGTCCAAGGGGATCTGCCTGGCCATCGAGCCGATGCTCACCCTCGGCTCGGCGGCCACCGCCACGCTCGAGGACGAGTGGACCGTCGTGACCAGGGACGGCTCGCTCGCCGCCCACTGGGAGCACACGATCGCGCTCACTCCGGCGGGCGTCTGGGTGCTGACGGCCGAGGACGGCGGCGAGGCCGAACTCACCGCCCGCGGCGTGAAGTTCGGCCCCCTGGCGGACTGATGCGCGGGCGCATCCTGCTCGTCGGCCTCGGCGGGGTCGGCGCCGGCTACGGCAGTCGCCTGCTCGATGCGGGCGAGGACCTCGCGGTGGTGCTCGATGCCGGCCGGGCCGCCCGCTACGCCGCCGCCCCGACCGTGGTGAACGGGACGGAGTACCGCTTCCCGGTGGCCACGGACGACGAACCCGCCGACCTCGTCCTGGTCGCCGTCAAGCGGATGTCGCTGGACGAGGCGGTCGCGCTGGTGCGTCCCCATGTCCGGCCCGGTTCCGTGATCCTGAGCCTGCTCAACGGCATCGACAGCGAAGAGGTACTCGCAGCGGCGTTCCCACAGGCCGTCGTGCTGCTCGCCACCTGCGTAGGGATCGACGCCGTCCGTGAGGGACGCGACGTGCGGTTCAGCTCGGTGGGCCGGATCCTGTTCGGCGAGGCGGCGAACCCCGGCCCGCTCGCCGCAAGGGTCGCGCAGGTGCGGGAGGTGTTCGTCCGCGCGGGCATTCCCGTCGACGTGCCGGCCGACATGGCGCGGGAGCTGTGGTGGAAGTTCCTTGTCAACGTCGGCGCGAACCAGGTCTCGGCGGTGATCGGAGCGCCGTACCGGGTGCTGCAGGACCGCCACCAGCCCGCCAGGCAGGTGATGATCGAGGCGCAGCGCGAGGTGATCGCGGTGGCGAACGCCCGCGGGGTCGACCTGGGCGAGCCCGACATCCAGCGGTGGCTGGACGTGCTCGACGGGCTCGGGCCGGCGAACTACACCTCGATGGCCAAGGACGCCCTGACGGGGCGTCCCACCGAGGTCGACAGCTTCGGCGGCGCCATGGTCGAGCTCGGCCGCGCGACCGGGGTCCCCGTCCCGGTGAACACCACGCTGTACGGACTGCTGAAGGGCGCCGAGGCGACCCGTCGCGACTGACCCGCAGCGGAGCCGGTTCAGCCGAGCTTCAGCTGCCAGGCTCCGGTGTTGGCGTGTGGACGGAAGCCGAGGAGTGTGTTGATCGCGAGCATGTGGTCGTTCTCGCCGGCGTTCCAGGTGTCGATGTGCTTCGCGGCCGGCTGGTCGGACGCCAGGAGCTGCAGGTTCGCGGCCTTGATCAGCAGCCCCAGCCGGTGGCCCCGGTGCGCGGAGCCCACCACCGTGGTCCACTGCTCGGGACGGTGGGGGTGCGCGTCGTGGACGTGGATCTCGGTGAGCCCGGCCACCTCGCCGTCGGCGGCGATCGCGATCGTGTACAGCGAGTGCCCGGTTCGACGCTTGCGCTCGTCGGAGTGGCGGACGCGTTCGGCGTCCCAGCTCTCGGGCTGCCAGTCCACCTCGCCCATCGGGGCGTCGGTGGACAGGGCCCGGTACATGACGGCGAGCCGCTCGAGGTGCTCGTCGGGCACCCGACCCACCCAGGACTCGATGCGGTACGCGGGCAGGGCGTGCTCCTCGGCCTGGCTGCGGAGTTCGGCAAGACGCGCTGCGGGCACCGGCAGGTCGAGCCGGGACTGCCGTTCCACCTGGGCGAGGGTGAGGCCGAGGGACCGCGCGAAGCGGCTGCCGCGGTCGAGGGGCAGCTCGTCGTTGCCGTCCCTGGCCCGCAGCCGCTCGGCGTCTCCGGCGGCCCCGACGAGATGGTCCGACCAGGCCAGCAGGGTGTCCCGCCCGTGCTCGGCCGCGATCCGGACCGTCTGGTTCCACAGGGCGGTGCCGATGCCGGAGCGTCGCGCGTCCGCACGCACCTGGCAGTAGATGTCATCGGCGATGTGCCGGTTGTCTGCTGTCGGCATCGCGAACTGGATCGCACCCCACAACTCGACCGGATCCGGGGTCAACCCGGGCAGGCCGAAGCGGCCCGTCGGGACGTCGGCCGGGGCGGCGCCGGGCACCGCGAGCAGGAGGCCCTTCAGCGCCGTCTTCTCGTCGTGGTGGTCGTTGCGGTTCCACTCCGCCGAGACGGACAGGTCCTCGCCCATCAGCTCGGTGCTCACCTCCACCTCGAGGGCGTGCAGGTCCTCGAACACCCAGTCCGCGCCCGGCGAGGCCTCGCGGATGTGGAACTCGCGCATCGGCGCAGGATAGCCCGAACCGGGGTGCCGCACGAGAGGGCACCGAGAGCGGCCCTATCCTTTCGGCGTGACCAGCACAGCGAACCGGCGGCTGCGCGCCGGGCTGATCGACCTCGCGATCATGCTTGCCTGGGCCCTGCTGGTCGGCGCGGTCGCGCTGGCGTTCCTCGCCTCCGGTGCGCCGGCGGGCATCGGCCCTCTCGGACTGAACCTCGCCGGGATCGCCGCGGTCGTGCTGCCCTCCACCCTGGGCCTCACCCTGCTGGAGGGTGGCCGCTACGAGGCGACCCCGGGCAAGCTGCGGTTCGGCCTGAGGGTCCGTCGCGACCCGACGGGCGAGCGGCTCACGTGGGGACGCTCGTTCCTGCGCAACCTGCTCAAGCTCGGACTGCCCTGGGCGCTGGTCCACCTGGGTGTCCTCTCGGGCGTGGTCTCGGGTGGCGTCACCGCGTGGCTGGGCGCCGTGCTCTCGGCGGCCGTCCCCCTCGCCTACGTCGTGTCCCTGGTCCGGGGTGACGGGCGGACGATCTACGACCACCTGGCCGGCACGATGGTGATCAGCACCGAGGCCGGCCGTCGCTTCGCCGACGACTGACCGGGGCCTCGCCGGTTGGGCGCGTCGGCCCCCGGTCGCGTAGGCTCAGGCGGTGAGCCAGCCAGATTCCCCGCAGAGCCAGCCGTCCTTCGCCGACCTCGGTCTCGATCCCCGGGTGCTGAAGGCGGTGCGCGACCTGGGCTACGAAACTCCCACCGCGATCCAGGCAGCCACCATCCCGCCGCTGCTGGAGGGCCGCCACGTGGTGGGCCGCGCGCAGACGGGCACCGGCAAGACCGCGGCGTTCGCCCTGCCGATCCTCTCCCAGCTGGACCACTCGCAGAAGGCGCCCGAGGCGCTGGTGCTCTGCCCGACCCGTGAACTCGCGCTCCAGGTCTGTGAGGCGTTCGCCAGTTACGGATCGCACATCCACGGACTGCACGTGCTGCCGGTGTACGGCGGCCAGGGGTACGGGATCCAGCTGAGCGCGTTGCGCCGGGGCGTCCAGGTGGTCGTGGGCACGCCCGGCCGCGTGATGGACCACCTCGAGAAGGGCACCCTCGACCTCACCGAACTGCGGTTCCTCGTGCTGGACGAGGCCGACGAGATGCTGAAGATGGGCTTCGCCGAGGACGTCGAGACGATCCTGGCCGACACCCCGTCCGACAAGCAGGTGGCGCTGTTCTCCGCCACCATGCCTGCGCCCATCCGCAAGATCGCCAAGCGCTACCTCCTCGACCCGGTCGAGATCGAGATCAAGGGCCGCACGACCACCGTCGCGACCACCACCCAGCGCTACCTGCAGGTGTCCTACTCGCAGAAGCTGGACGCGCTCACGCGCATCCTCGAGGTCGAGAACTTCGAGGCGATGATCATCTTCGCCCGCACGAAACAGGAGACCGAGCAGCTCGCCGAGCGGCTCAGGGCCCGCGGGTTCGCAGCCGTCGCGCTCAACGGGGACATCGCCCAGGCCCAACGCGAGCGGATCATCAACCAGCTCAAGGACGGCAAGCTCGACATCCTCGTCGCGACCGACGTGGCCGCGCGCGGTCTCGACGTCGACCGGATCACCCACGTGGTGAACTACGACATCCCGACCGACACCGAGTCCTACGTCCACCGCATCGGGCGCACGGGGCGGGCCGGCCGCACCGGCGACGCGATCTCGTTCATCACGCCCAAGGAGTACCGGCTCCTGCGTGCCATCGAGAAGGCCACCCGCCAGGAGGTCACCCCGATGCCGCTGCCGACCGTCGACGACGTGAACAGCACGCGGCTCAGCAAGTTCGACGACGCCATCACCGGCGCACTGGAGTCGGAGTCCCTGCACACGTTCCGCGACATCGTGGCCCACTACGTCCGCGAGCACGACGTGCCTGAGGTCGACGTCGCGGCCGCGCTCGCGATCGTGCTGCAGGGCGACGTGCCGCTGCTGCTGGAGGAGCAGGCCGAGCCGCAGCGTGCACGGCGGGGGGAGCGGAACGAGGGGCCGGAGCGCGGCGAGCGGAACGACCGTGGCGACCGTGGCGACCGGGGCCCGCGCGAGCCGCGCTCGAGGGGGCAGGTCGAGCTGGCGACCTATCGCATCGCGGTCGGTCGGCGCCACCACATCCAGCCGCGGCAGATCGTGGGTGCGCTCGCCAATGAGGGCGGGCTGGGGCGCGACGACTTCGGCCACATCGACATCAGGGTCGACCACTCGCTGGTCGAGCTGCCCGCGAAGCTCCCAGCGGAGGTGTGGACGGCGCTGGCCGACACCCGCATCTCCGGCAAGCTGATCGAGTTGCGGCGCGCCGACCGGCAGGGTCGTGACAAGGCGGAGAAGGGCTGGGACAAGCCGAGGAAGCCGCGCGGGCAGCGTCCCGAGCGCTGGTGACCTGCGTCGCGGGCGAGCCCGTCATGAACGGGTTTCGACACCGGCCTGAAACACGCCGGGGTTCCCGCCGTTACACGCCCGCCCTAACCTGACCGGTGTGAGCCTGCTGTTCCGTGACTACTCCGGCACCCCCCGGGCCTTCGACGAGGTGGTGGGCGCCGAAGGCGTGCGGGTGGCGTACGGCTCGGTGCTGCGGCAGCTGGCCAAGCTCGACGCCGAGGAGGTCCGTGCCCGCGCCGAGTACCTGAAGTCGACCTACCTCGACCAGGGCGTCACCTTCGACATCGGCGGCGAGGAACGGCCCTTCCCGCTCGACATCGTGCCCCGGGTCCTGCTCGCCGACGAGTGGGCGGAGGTGGAGGCCGGGGTCGCCCAAAGGGTCAGGGCCCTGGAAGCCTTCCTCTCCGACGTCTACGGCGAGGGCCGGGCATTCCGCGACCGGGTGATCCCGCGCAAGGTCGTGGTCACCTCCCCGCACTACCACCGGGTGATGGCCGGGGTGCGGATGGCCAACGGAGTCCGCTGCCACGTCGCCGGCATCGACCTGGTGCGCGACGAGGTCGGCCGCTTCCGCGTCCTCGAGGACAACGTCCGCGTGCCGTCCGGGGTGTCGTATGTGATGACGAACCGGCGCGCCATGTTCTCGGCGCTGCCGGAGGTCACCAGCCGACACCGCATCCGCCCCGTCGAGGGGTATCCGCTCCAGTTGCTGGCTGCGCTGCGCGCGGCCGCGCCGAGCGGCGTCGCCGACCCGACCGTCGTGGTGCTCACGCCCGGCGTCTACAACTCCGCCTACTTCGAGCACGCGCTGCTGGCCCGGATGATGGGCGTCGAGCTGGTGGAGGGACGGGACCTGGTCTGCCACAACGGCCGGGTCTCGGTCCGCACCACCCAGGGACTTCGCCCGGTGCACGTGATCTACCGCCGGGTGGACGACGAGTTCCTCGATCCCGCGCAGTTCCGCTCGGACTCGATGCTGGGATGCGCGGGCCTGGTCACCGCCATCCGGGCGGGCAATGTGACCGTCGCGAACGCGATCGGCAACGGCGTCGCCGACGACAAGCTCGTCTACACCTACATCCCCGACCTGATCCGCTACTACCTGGGCGAGGAGCCGAAGCTGGCCGGCGTCGACACCTGGCGCCTGGAGGATCCCGGGCACCGCGAGGAGGTGCTCGACCGGCTCGCCGAACTGGTGCTCAAGCCGGTGGACGGCTCCGGCGGCAAGGGCATCGTGATCGGGCCGCGCGCGAGCGCCCGGCAGCTGGACGCCCTCCGCGCCCGGATCCTGAAGGACCCGCGCGGCTGGATCGCGCAGCCGGTGGTGCAGCTGTCCACCGTGCCGACGATGATCGAGGGCAAGATGGCGCCACGGCACGTCGACCTGCGCCCGTTCGCCGTGAATTCCGGCGACGGGGTGTACGTGCTGCCCGGCGGCCTCACCCGGGTGGCGCTCCCCGAGGGCGAGCTGATCGTGAACTCCAGCCAGGGAGGCGGTTCCAAGGACACCTGGGTGCTGGCCACGGACGGCGTCCGCGGCAAGCGGCGACGCCGACGGCCCCGGGAAGCGATCGACGGTGTGCCGATGGGAGACCTTGGCGCTGAGCTGTTGCAGCAGCAACAGGCGCAGCAGCAGCAACAGTGCCGTCCGGGCGCTGGGGGCGCGACGTGCTGAGCCGCATCGCCGAATCGCTGTTCTGGATCGGCCGCTACCTCGAGCGGGCCGAGGACACCACGCGGATCGTCGAGGTGCACCTGCAGTTGCTGCTGGACGACCCTTCCGTCGACCAGGACGAGGCCGCGGTCAGCCTGCTCGCGGTGATGGGGGCGCCGGTGGGCGCGAGCGCCGACACCAACGAGGTGCTGCGCGCCCTGTGCTACGACCCGCTCTCCTCCTGCTCGGTGGCCGCGGCGCTCGGCGGGGCGAGGGAGGCGGCGCGCCGCGCGCGGGAGACGGTCTCCATCGAGATGTGGGAGGCGATCAACACCACCTGGAACTCCGTGAAGGGAGGCCGGCTGCAGCGCATGCGTCCGGCTTCGGCCTTCCGGCACGTCCGGGAGCGGTGCGCGGTGATCACGGGGACCGCCGACCAGACGATGAGCCACGACGAGGGCTGGCACTTCCTCACGCTCGGCCGGAGCCTGGAGCGGGTGGACATGACGGCGCGCCTCATCTCGACCGCCCAGGTCACGTCCGGCAGCCAGAGCGCGTGGAACAACGTGCTGCGCGGGTGCGGCGCCCACCACGCGTTCGTGCGCACCTACGGCGGCGTGACCACCGACAAGGACGCCGCGGAGTTCCTGCTGCTGGACCGGCTCTTCCCCCGCTCGGTGGTGCACAACCTGGGCGCGGCGGAGGCAGCCCTCGCCGAGCTCGACTTCGCCGGTGGCCGCAGGGTCGGGTTCAACGACGAGGCCCGCCGCCTGCTCGGCACAGCCCGCGCCGCGCTGGAGTACCGGCCGCCCGGACGCATGCTGGAGGACCTGCCGCTGCGCATGACGGACCTGCAGCGCACGTGCAACCAGGTCAGCGAGACCGTGAGTACCCGGTACTTCAGCGGCGCGACGGCCGCCACCTGGAGCGGAGGCAACTGACATGGGCCGCCAGCTACGCGTCGTCCACCACACCGGCTACTCCTACGCCGGACTGGTCAGCGCGTCCCACAACGAGGCGAGGATGACGCCGAGGGCAACCCGCGAGCAGTACGTCCTCGCCACCCGCCTCGACATCTCGCCGGTGGCCTGGGCGCACTCCTTCGTCGACTACTGGGGGACGCCGGTCACCGCCTTCGAGGTGGCCGAGCCCCACAGCCGGCTGGACGTCACGGCGACGAGCACCGTCGACGTGGGCGACCGGCTGGCCACCGGCCCGGGCGCGACCTGGGCCGAGCTCGCCGACCCGCTGTTGTGCGACCAGCAGGTGGAGTTCCTGGGGGTGAACAGCCACATCGAGCCGCCGCCAGACCTGCGGCGGTTCGCCCTGGACGCCGCGAGGAAGGCGGGACGTCCGGCGGAGGCGGTCCATGCGATCGTCGAGCGCATCCGCCGCCGGGTGGCGTACGTGCCCGGCTCCACGGAGGTCTACACCAGCGCGGCCAGCGCGTGGGACGCGCGCGCGGGGGTGTGCCAGGACCTCGTGCATCTCGGCCTGGGAGCCCTGCGGGGCATCGGCATTCCCGCGCGCTACGTCTCCGGCTACGTCATGCCGAGCGCGTCGGCCGTGGTGGGGGAGGCGCGGACCGGGGAGTCCCACGCGTGGTTCCAGTACTGGGACGGAGCCTGGGTCGGCCTGGATCCGACGAACGACTCCGCTCCCGGGGACTTCCACGTGGAGGTCGGTGTGGGACGCGACTACTTCGACGTGACGCCGTTGAAGGGCGTGTACTCCGGCTCCCGGTCCTCCGAACTGTTCGTCGAGGTCGAGATCACCGTCCTGGCCTGAAGCGGTACGCCTTGTTGGTCGGACGCATGTCCTCGCCGGTCAACAGTTCGTGCGCACGGTAGGCGGCCAGCGCGCCGGTCAGCAGCTGGCCCCACGAGTCCGGCCCGCCGGGCGACCAGGCCGAGGCGACGAGCACGCCGGGACGAGACGGCTGCAGCCGTGGCAGGTCCAGCAAGGTGCGCCACGACTCCCAGCGCGGTCCGCCGCCCGGGGCTGGAAGGAGGCGGCGGGCGATCCGCACGTCGGTGCGCTCCCGGGTGAGATCGGCGTGCTCGAACGGGTCGACGGTGCTGATCACCAGGTCGGCCGTCAGCGGGCCGGCGTCGGTCTGCACGCGGAAGCCGTCCCGCTCCGGACGGATGGCCAGCACCTGGGTGCTGGTCCGGACCTCCACCCCGCGCGCGACCAGGCGGTCGGCGAGCAGCCCCACCAGCCGGCTGGCAGGCTGGGGCGTCCCGCCGGCGTCCACGAGGTGCCAGCGCCCGAAGGTCCGCTCGAGCCCCAGCCGGAAGGCGTGCCAGCCGGGCAGCCGCCGGGGGTCCTGGCCGAGCCTGGCCGCCACATCGAGCACGAGACCCTCGAGCGGGGGCACCCGGCCGGCGAGCGCGAACAGGCTTCGCCGGGGCTGTAGTGCCGCGCGGTCGGTCGCCCGCAGCCGCCCGGCGAACTCCGCCTCCAGACCGAGGGGCCGCAGCGCCAGCCAGGCCTCGTCGCACTCGTCGACGAGGTTGCGCCAGGCGACAGCCGTCTGCTCGCCGAAGGCGTCGAGGAGGGTGGCCCACTGGGCCCCCCGGTCATCGGGCAGGTCGAGCACGGACCCGTCGGCCAGCCGGTGCGACCGGGGCGGGGCCGGGGCGAGTTCCAGGCCGGCGCCGTTCAGGACGCCGGCGAGCGGGCGGCCGGACTTGCGGAACAGGTCCCGCCAGGCCGCGGGCAGGGTGAGGACCGTCCCGCCCGGCTCGGTGGCCACCTCGATGGACCGACCGAGGTCGGCGAGGCGTTCGAGGACCACCACCCGGTGGCCCACGCGCGCGAGCCGGGCCGCGGCAGCGAGCCCGGGCAGGCCGCCGCCGACGATCGCGATCAATGCCGGACCAGCCAGGCGCGGAACGCAGCGAACCCTCGCCGCACCTGCGCGAGGAGCAGCACGGCGAGCGCGATCGTCGCGACCAGGAGCACGGCTGCGACGATGGCCGCCTGCACGGGGTAGGCGATGGCCAGCGAGACCACGGAGATCAGCGCCGCGTCCCCGGCCAGCGAGGCTCCGATGTTGCTGAGCGGTTCGGGCGAGGTGTTGACGGCCAGGCGGACGCCCGACTTCGCCACGTGGCTGACCAGGGCGGTGACGCCGCCGAGGGCGCCCATGGTCATCGGCAGCAGGTCGCCGTTGGCGCCGGCCAGCAGCGCGCCGATCAGGGCTCCGGCGACCGGTCGGATGAAGGTGGAAACGGCGTCCCACGCCGAGTCGAGGTAGGGGATCTTGTCGGCGAAGAACTCGACCAGCGCGAGCACGCCCATGATCACCAGCACGTCGGTGCGCTGGAAGCCCTCGGGAATTCCGGCGACACCCCCGAGCCGGCCGATGAGGCCGAGCAGGAACACGGTGGCGTAGGCGTTGATGCCGCTGGCCCATCCGCTGGCGAAGGTCATTGCCACCACGTCCATGCCCACAGGGTAGTCGTGGCTCGCTCAGCGCAGCGTGACCTCGATCACGACGGTGTGGACGGCCCGCGATGCGCCCGACCGCTCCCAGGGCCGGCGCTGGCGCAGCAGGAGTTCCACCCGGCCGGGGGCGTGCGCGGTGATGCGGAGGCGCTCGGGCGCGCTCGCACCGACCCGCGGCGGGGCGTCGGGAGGAGGGGCGCCCCGCTGCCACGCCAGGGTGACCGCGGACTCCTCGCCGCTCACCTCCGCCTCCCAGCGGTAGCCCGCCGTGCCCAGCCCGGGAAGGGACAGCTCGCGCTGCTCGCCCACTGCGAGGAAGAGGTCGGACGGCACGTCGTCCGCGCCCACGTCAGGCACCGTCCACCGAGACCAGCTGGGCCGGCTCCCCGGTGAGGCGGGCGCCGAGGTCGGCGAAGCTCGCCCGCCACGTCCCGTCCGGCTGGCGTGAGGTGTACCACAGCCGGCCGGCGGACAGGGCGAGAACCCGCAGGTCGCGCCCGACTCCGGCGCACCCGATCGCATCGAACGTCGCCGGCACGCCCGGGTCGACAGAGGTGAGCTCGCGCCACGTCCCCCACTCACGCGAGGCGGAGCGCTGGAGGTGCCAGGCCCGGCCCTGGCACAGCGCGACCACATGCACCAGCCCGTCCACCGTTGCGGCGGCGACCGCCGTGATCGGGCCCGGCGCGGGGCCGGCGGCAGTGATCAGGTCGGGGGCGGTCCACGTGCCGTCGCTCTTCCGCGACAACAGCCACAGCTGCGCGTCCGCGACTGCGACCACCGCGGCCCGGGTGCCGCTGGTGAGGCAGGCGAGGGCCGTGAAGGGCCCCGGGTCGCCCCCGGCCGGTGTGGCCCGGGCCCACGTCTTCTGCCAGGTGCCGGTCGGCGTCCGCCACGTGTGCCACAGGCCGCCCCCGGCCAGCCCGACGAGGTGCAGGCTGTCGCCGACCGCGGTGCAGGCCACGGCGGTGAAGGCCCCGGCCGCGGACGGACGCGTCGAGCCGGGCTTCTCCCACTTCGCCCAGCCGGCCCCCGTGCGCTTGCGGGTGTACCAGGGCGTGCCGCCGACCAGGCCCACCACGTGCAGCCGGTTGATGGTGGCGGCGACGCTGACCGCGGTGAACGCGCCGGGGTCGCCCGGCGTCCCGGTGTCGACCCGCTCGACCGGTGTCAGCCAGCCGCCGGACGGGGTGCGCCGGGTCCGCCACACGTTGCCGGAGCCGACCGCGAACACCTGGAGCGTCCGGCGGATCAGTGGCGATGTCACGGTGCCGTCGATTCCCCACATCTCGGCGTCGAAGCCCGCGGTGCCGTAGGCGATCCGGAAGAACCCGTCCTCGCCCCACCCGGTGCCCCAGCTGTTCCGGGCGAGCCAGCAGGACGTCGCGTCGTCGTAGCCGATGACCTGGACGCAGTGCCCGCCGACCAGGTCCCCGGACGTGGCCTTGTGGTACCGGTACACGCCGCCGGTGTAGTAGTAGAAGTCCTCGTACACGCTGAAGCAGGCCGCCATCGGACCGACGCTGGCGAGGTACCGCTTCATCGCGCTAATGGACGTCTTCCGCGTCCAGCTGCGAAAGCGGGTCAGCCGGGACGCCCAGTCCGCCCCGCGCCCGCACGGCTGGTCGGCGTCGGTGTAGGGGAAGTTCGCCTCGTCGCTCACCCCCGACGCCATCGCGGCCAGCGCGTCGTCGGGCCACCAGCCGCCCTCCGGGCAGGCGCCCGCTCCGTGGTGCGGCCCGAGGCAGAAGAAGACATACGCCTCGGACAGGTCCACGGGCAGGGCGGGCTCCTCGGCGGCGATCCGCACCATCGATTCGAGGACGGCCGTGGTGCCGAACGCCACGCACGAACCACAGCCCGCCTGGTCGCGCACGGCCGAGACGTAGCTCGCCCCGCCGACGTCGCGCCAGTCGACGTGGGACGGGGGAGCGGCAGCGCTGCCCCCCGCTGCCGTCCGCGCCTGCGCCAGCATCGCGGTCGCAGCCTGTTCCCGGAGCGCGAGCGTGGGGCGGCCGCCGGGCGGCACGGCTCCCAGCCGGGAGCGCGCCGCGAGGGGGGACAGGCCGCTGTGGGACGTCTCGCCGGGCTGCCAGCCGAGGCTGGCTTCGCCTGTGGCCCGGCGCAGCGCCGGAAGGTCGATGGCCATGCCACGACGATCCTCCGCGCCGCCCGAGGGACGCAAGGAGCACCCTTTCCCAGGCCCCCTTGACGAACTGTCGGTGGCCGGGCCTAGAATGGTGACCAATCGAATACCTGTTCGATAATGCGAGTAGGGGAAGCTCGCACGGGCCCGCGACAGCGGTCCCGGCCGGCCCCGGTGCCGACGGCTCCCGTGAGTGTTCCCTGGTGGACTCGACCCCCGCCAGGGAGCGCCTCACGGGCCGTCCGCGCCGGGGCCGAATTCTGGAAGGAGCCAGGACCTGATGACCGACGACGGCCTCGATCGGGCCCGGGCCGCGCTCACCGCCGCGGAGCTGACCGAGTCGCCGGCGGAGCGGTACCTGATGGCGCACCTCGCGGCGCTCAGGATCGCAGCCGTGGTGCTCGCTGCCCGTGCCCACGCCTCGTCGGGAACGCGGCTGAGGAATGCGTGGCAGCTCGTCGCCGAGATCGCGCCCGAGTTCTCCGAATGGGCCGCCTACTTCGGGGCCACCCAGGCGAAGCGGGAGGCCGTCGCGGCCGGCGCGGTCACCCTGGTGAGCCACCGCGAGGCCGACGACCTGCTCCGCGACGCCCAGGCCTTCCACGGCGCGGTCGCCCGGAAGCTGGCCCGGGCACGGCGTGCCGCGACGCGGGCGGACCGGGGGGCAGGATGAGGGATCCCCTCGAACCCTCGCCGGTCCGGGTGGTGATGTGCGTCGACATGGACGCCTTCTACGCCTCGGTGGAGTTGCGGCGTCACCCCGAGTGGCGCGACGTGCCGATGTGGGTGGGCGGTGCCACCCGCGGCGTCGTGCTGTCGGCCAACTACCCGGCGCGCGCGTACGGCGTCCGCGGGGGAATGTCGTCGACGAAGGCGCGGCGGCTGTGCCCGCACGCCGTCTGCGCTCCTCCGGACTTCGACGCCTACGGGGAGGTGTCGGCCGGCATCGTCGCCATCCTCGAGACGTTCACGGCTCGCGTCGAGTGCGCATCGATCGATGAGGCGTTCCTCGATCTCACCGGTGCCGAGCGGAGCACAGGGACGGCGGCCCGCCTCGGCGAGCGCATCCGCGCGCTGGTCCACGACGAGCAGGGGATCGCCTGCTCAGTCGGCATCGGACCGAACAAGCTCGTCGCGAAGATGGCCTCGAACTCGGCCAAGCCGGACGGGCTGCTCCAGGTCGCGCCGGAGGATGTGGTGGGGTTCCTGCACCCGCAGCCGGTCGAGAACCTCTACGGCGTGGGCGAGAGCACCGCGGCCAAGCTCCGGCCGCTGGGCGTCGTGACGGTGGCCGATCTCGCCGCCCTGCCGCGCGCCCGCGTCCAGCGGGAGTTCGGCCTCCGGGCCGGGTCGCTCCTCCACGACCTGGCGTGGGGCGTCGATGCGAGCCGGGTCGTGGCACGTCCCGGCGAGCGGGGAGTCGGCAACCAGGAGACGTTCGGCCATGACGTCAGTGACCCGCTGAAGGTCCAGGCGGAGATGCTGCGGATGGTGGTGAAGGTGACCTCGCGCATGCGGGCCGCGTGCGTGCTGGGCCGGACGGTCACCCTGAACCTCCGGTTCGCGGACTTCACCACCACCTCCCGGTCGCTGACGCTGGCGGCCCCGTCCGATCTCACCGAGGACGTGTACGCCGCCGCCCTCCGCCTGTACGCAAAACTGCGGCCGGGCCGACGGCTGGTCCGCCGGGTCGGAATTCGTGTCACCGGGCTCGTCGATGCCGGGGCCGTGGCCCTGCAGCCCACGCTCGATGCCCCCGATCATGGCTGGCGGGACGCCGAACGCGCCGCTGACGACGTCATCCAGCGCTTCGGGCCCCGGGCCGTGCGGCGTGCGGTGCTCACCCGGCGTGACCGCCCCTGACGGCGTCCTTCGCGAGGGCTCCGGTTCCGTTCGGGCTTCGGCCCGCCTAGACTGGCGTTGTTCTGCAAAGGACGCCCGCGAACCAGGGGAGGCAGCCATGGCGCTCTCGGAAGAGGAGCAGCGGCTCCTCGACCAGATGGAGGCCGCGCTGGCGGCTGAGGATCCGAAGCTGGCCAGCACCTTGCGGGGTACCACACACCGTTGGCAACGCCGTCGCGCCGTCCTCGCCGGTTTCGGCTTCCTGGTGGGTGTCGCCGCCCTCATCGGCGGGATGCAGGTGCACCCGGTGGTGAGCGTGATCGGTTTCGTCGTGATGCTGGCGGCCGCCGTCCTCGGCGTCACGGCCTGGCAGCAGTCCGGCGCCTCCGGGGACGGTCAGGGCGCGGGCAAGTCGGGCGGCCACTCCGAGTTCATGGGACGCATGGAGGAGCGCTGGCGCCGCAACCAGGACGACAGCAGCCTCTGAGACGTCAGGCGCGGAACCTTGCCGGCCGCAATGACCGCGGCCACAGCCTTCCGGCGGTGGGCATGCCCCACCGCCGTTCGATTGCCCCGGTGACCTCCGCCACCAACCCGGCCAGCCGGGGATCGGCCAGCGGCTCGCGGTCGTAGCGGACCCTCTCGACGGCCAGGGCGAGCGAGGACAGTGCGCTCCGCCCGGCCTCGTCGAGGTCCGGGCCGAGCTCCGCGGAGACCTGCCGTGTCGTGCCGGCGGGCCAGGCCCGCCCGCGATCCAGTGCGACGGCCCTGACCTCCGCCCATGCCCCCTCACCGGCGCGGCGTGGGTCGCCCCCAGCCTGCAGGCGGATTCGTCGCTGCACCGCCCGCGTGATCAGCGGTCCGGTTGCAGCGAGCACGGCGACGACGGCCGCGGCCACCCACGGCAGCGGGCTCGGCTGCCCGCCGTCGGTGTCGGTGGTCGTCGGTGCCGGGGCGGTGGCGCTCGGCGTCGAGGTGGACGCGCTGGCGCTCGGTGTGACGCTGCTCGCCGACGGGGTCGGGGTCGCACTGGCGGACGGCGGTGCGCCGGAGACGGCGCTGCTCGGGGTGGGATCGACCGGGATCCAGCCGACCCCCTCCCCGAAGTACAACTCGGTCCAGGCGTGCATGTTCCGGGTCGAGACCTCCCAGTGGTCGCCGGTGCGCTTGCCGGGAAGGAAGCCGACGACCACGCGCGACGGGATCCCGAGCACCCGGGCGAGCACCGCCATGGAACCGGCGAACTGTTCGCAGTACCCGATGCGGCTGCCGAGCAGGAAGTCGTCGAGCGTTCCGAGGGTCGTGCCCTGCGAGACGGTGGTGCTGTACTGGAAGGCGCTGGAGTGCAGGAAGTCGAGGAGCGCCTTCGCCTTCACGCCTGCGTGTTCGGTGCCGGTGCGCGCCGTCAACTGCCGGGCCAGTTCCCGCACGCCCGGGGACAACTCGGACGGCAGCTGCAGGGTCAGCCCGCCGTCGCCGGGGTCGCCGGCCTCCTCCAGGGTCGGCAGCAGGGAGTCCACCGAGGGCAGCCGGGCCGTCGTCGTCTGGTACGTCAGGTTCCTGGTCGCTGTCTCCCTGCCCTTCCCGATCGCCACCACGGCCAGCGTCTTCGGGTCATAGCGCCAGTTGTCGCCCGGGACGTTGGCGCTGATGGGGAACCACGGCATCGGGAGGTACTGCCCGTCCAGCTGGCCGATCTGGACCGACGTCCGCACCGTCGCGTTGGAGACGACCCGCGGAAGGTCGCCGCCGAACTGGAGCGGCACCAGGTCGGTCGCGGTGAGGTGGAACCCCGAGGAGTCGAACACGGGCAGCGCCGCGAGCCGGAGGTACTGCCCGGCCTGGTCGGAGCTGCGGTAGGTGATCACGGTTCGGTCGCTCGGCGAGGTGATGTTGCGGATCAGGTCGACGCTCGGGTCACCGAGCTGGACGGCGCCCGGCCCGCCCGGGGTGTTCTGGTTCGTGCGTTCGGGAATCGCGAGTGAGGCGACCAGGGACCCGGTGAGGGCCAGAACGGTGGACAGGATCGCCGTGGTGAGCACTCCGCGCCGCCACCCCGCAGCGGTGGCCTGGTGCACGCCGCTCGGGGTGCCGAGCGAATTCCGCGTGGCCGTGGCCAGCAGCAGCGCGTACGCCGCGGCGGGGAACAGGAACAGCAACGGGCTGGTTTCGGAGTAGATGGCCAGGGTCGGCACGAGGTAGGGCAGGACCAGCACGGGGAAGGTCCAGCCCGGCGATCCCAGCCCGATCGTGAGGGTCTCGAGCAGCAGGTAGAGCGCCCAGACCCCGACGGCGCTGAACACGGCGAAACCGATCTGGAACGGCATCGGCGCGAAGGACACCTGGACGTAGGTGGTTGTCTCCACGAACAGCCGCAACGGATCGCGGACCTCGGGTACCAGCCAGGGCACCAGCGCGACCGGTGCCAGCTGGAGGAGCCGGACGAGGGCCTCACCCGTCCCGATGCGCCGGAGCAGGAGGCCGAGGGCGGCGCTCAGGGTCACAAGGACGGCAGCGAGCAGGAGGAACGACCGGTCCTCGGTGAGCGGGGTCAGGGGGACGCCGGCGGCCAGCGCGGCGACCACCGTCGCCGCTCCCATCCGGGGGAGGCCGTTCACAGGTCGTCCTCCGACCCGAGCTCTCGCCAGGCTGCCGCCACCGGCGTGCCCGGCCCGGCGACCACGCACCGCCAGCCCGCCTCCCGCACCCAGGCCGCCTGGCGGGCGTCCACGGCCGGAGAGTCGGAGACGAGCAGCGCCCAGCACGCCCGACCGCGCCGGCTCGCCTCGGCGAGGGCGGCGGCGTCGGCGGCGTCCACCCGTCCCAGAAGGGCCACCAAGAGCTGCCCGTCCGCGCCGCGGGTGCAGGCGGTGAGTGCCTTGCGCAGGGTCGGCGCGGAGTCCGTGCCAATCTCGGCGAGGTGCTCCAGCACCATCCCCTCCCGTCCCGGCCCGAGCCGGTGCGGGCTGAGTACCGACCCGTCGGCCTCCGCCATGACCAGGTCGAAGCCGTCACCGAGGAGGTGGATGGCGATCGACGCCGCCGCGGCCACCGCCCACTCGAAGCGCGGGTCGTGGGCCCGCGTGGAGAACGCGTGCGCCCGGTTGTCGATCACGACGGCGGCACTCGGGTCCCACGACCGCTCCTCGCGTCGCACCATCATCTGCCCGGTCCGTGCCGTCGAGCGCCAGTGGATGCGGCGCACGTCGTCGCCCTGGCGGTACTCCCGGATCAGCACGTCGTCCGCGCTGCCGAGGCCGGTGCGCAGCAGGGTGGTGTCGGTGGCGATGCCGACCCCGGAGGCGCCGCGCAGGTTCGCCAGTGGCTCGACGGGCGGGGTGACCAGCAGCTCCGTGCGTCCCGGAATGGTCTGGCTGGATCGGGCCAGGCCGAGCCCGTCGGCGACGCTGCGCTCGATCGGGCCGACCTGGTGGCGTCCACGCCACTGGGGCCGGACCTCGTAGCTCACGGCCTGGCGCCACATCCCCAGTCCCGCGGCGAAGCCGTACCAGCGGGCCTCGCCGAGCGCCTCGGGCAGGCGGTCGCGGACCCGGGCGACGCCGCCGAAGGTCATCCCGCCCGGGTCCAGTTCGAGGTCGACCCGGGCGACCTGGCCCACAGCGACGCGCGTCGGGTTCACCCTGCGGTCGACGGTGAGCCGTGCCGAGCCGGGGAGGAGCAGGAGCCAGCTGACCACGGGCAGCAGGACGAGGAACAGCCCCGGCCACCACAGGTCGCGCTGGCCGATCAGCACCGCGACCACGCACCAGGCGACGCCGCCGCCAAGGAGCGCCCAGCCGCGGGCCGTCAGGCTCATGTCAGTGGCGTCCGGAAGGGACGGGGACGGCCTTGACGGCGGTGTGCACGAGGTCAGCGGCCACCTGGCCGGCGAGCTGGGACTGCGTGTTGAGGAGCACGCGGTGGGCGAGCGTCGGGGTCGCCAGTGCCGCGACGTCGTCCGGGATCACGTAGGTGCGCCCGTCCATGGCCGCCCTCGCCTTCGCTGCCCTGAGCAGCTGCAGCCCCGCGCGCGGCGACGCACCCAGACGTGCCTGCGGCAGGACCCGGGTCTGGTTGACGATCGAGACCAGGTACTCCTTGACGCCGGGGTGCACGAAGACCCGGCGGACGATCTGGATGCAGCGCATCACCGCCTGCGCGTCGGTGACCGGACGGAGCGGCTCGAGCGGGTCCGACTCGCCGTGGCGGTCGAGCATCGCGACCTCGGAGGCAGGGCTCGGATAACCCATCGAGATCCGCAGCAGGAACCGGTCCCGCTGGGCCTCGGGGAGCGGGTAGGTCCCCTCCATCTCGATGGGGTTCTGGGTGGCGATCACGAGGAACGGGCGCGGCAGGGCGTGCGACGTGCCGTCCACGCTCACCCGGCGTTCCTCCATCGCCTCCAGCAGGGCCGACTGCGTCTTGGGCGAGGCACGGTTGATCTCGTCCCCGATCACCAGGTTCGCGAAGACCCCTCCTGGCTTGAACTCGAACTCCCCGGTGGACTGGTTGTAGACCGAGACGCCGGTGATGTCGCTCGGCAGCAGGTCCGGGGTGAACTGGACGCGGCGCACCGTGCAGTCGATGGCCCGGGCCAGCGACTTCGCGAGCATCGTCTTGCCGACGCCGGGCACGTCCTCGATGAGCAGGTGACCCTCGGCGAGCAGTGCAGTGATCGCCAGGTCCACCACCTCGGGCTTGCCCTCGATGACCTCCCCGACGGCGCCCCGCACGGCGCCGGCCAGGGCAAGCACCTCGGCGATCTCCTGCTCGCGATTGGCGTCCACGCTCTGTCTCCCCTCTGCCGCTCAACCATAGGCGGCGCGTCGAGAGCCGGTGCGGGCGGAGGTGAGCGGGCAGGAGGAAATCGGCACCATTTGGGGTGCCCGGTGGAGCAAAGTGGAGTATGGTGGCGGCAAGTGGAGGAGAGTGAGGAGGGAAGGACCCGTGTTCCTGGGCACCTACACCCCCAAGCTCGACGACAAGGGTCGGTTCTTCCTGCCCGCGAAGTTCCGCGAGCAGCTGGCTGCCGGCCTGGTCATCACCCGGGCGCAGGATCGCTGCCTGGCGATCTGGCCCACCGAGGCGTTCCTCGCCGAGGTGGCGAACAGTGCGAGCGGGCCCTCCACCGTCCGCGGGGTGCGGGACTACCAGCGCATGGTGGCCTCGGGCGCTTCGGACGAACTGCCGGACAGCCAGGGCCGCGTCAGCGTCCCGGCACCCCTGCGGGCCTACGCGGGCCTGACCAAGGAGATCGTCGTGATCGGGGCCTTCAACCGCCTCGAGGTGTGGGACGCGGCGACCTGGGCGGAGTACTCGGCAGCGCAGGAAGAGGCCTTCGCGGCCTTGGACGAGGGAGCACCTGCGGTGGCGTGACCGCACAAGCGCCCGCGCGGCGTGGAGCCGGTCCGAGTCGCCGGTCCCTGGCGCACCTTCCCCGGTGCCAGGAACCGAGCAATTCGGACCGGGTCCACGCCGCACGGCATCCGGACGTGGGCAGAACGAGGGTCGAGCATGGGTGAAGCGGACGGCAGCGGCGTGGCTGCCACCCACGTGCCCGTGCTGGCCGGACGCATCGTCGAACTCCTGTCCCCGGCGCTCGCCGCCCCGGGCTCCACCTACGTCGACGGCACCCTCGGCCTCGGCGGGCACGCGGCACTCGTCCTCGACGCCTGTCCGAACGCCCGGCTGGTCGGGATCGACCGCGACCCCTCCGCGCTCGGCGTCGCCGCGGAACGCCTGGCCAGGTTCGGGGACCGGGTCCGACTGTTCCACGCCATCTACCACGAGCTCCCGGACGTGCTCGCCGAGGCCGGGCTCGCGTCCGTGCAGGCGATCTGTCTCGATCTCGGCCTGTCGTCGTTGCAGATCGACCGGCGCGAGCGTGGCTTCGCCTACGCGGCCGACGCCCCCCTGGACATGCGGATGGACCCGGGCTCCGACCTCAGTGCCGCGACCATCGTGAACACCTGGGCCGCCCCCGAACTGGCGCGGATACTGAGGGTCTACGGCGAGGAACGCTTCGCCGACCGGATCGCGCAGCGCATCGTCGCGGCCCGCGAGAGCGAGCCGTTCCGCAGTTCCGAGCGCCTGGTGCAGGTGATCGCTGACGCCATTCCGGCGGCCGCACGGCACACCGGCGGCCACCCTGCGAAGCGCACGTTCCAGGCGCTGCGGATCGTGGTCAACGCCGAGCTCGAATCGCTCGCCGGCGTCCTGCCCGCCGCGCTGGCCGCGCTCGCCCCCGGCGGCCGGCTGGCGGTGCTCGCCTACCACTCGGGCGAGGACCGGTTGGTGAAGCGCGCCTTCGCCGCCGCATCCAGTGACGCCGTCCCGGCCGGCGTGCCCGCCGTTCCCGCCGGCTACCAGGCCAGGTTCAGCCTGCTCACCCGGGGCGCCGAGCGTCCCGGTCCCGCCGAGGTCGAGGCGAACCCCCGAGCCGCGTCCGCGCGGCTGCGCGCCATCGTCCGCAACCAGGAGGAGTTCCGATGACGGCTCTGCCGGCCCCCCGCCCGGAACGGTCGCCCCGCCCGCCGCTGCGACCCGTCGCCCCCCGTCGTACCAGGATGGCCACGATCCCCTTCGTGATGGTGATCGCCCTGGTCATGGCCGCGGGAATGGTGGCACTTCTGGTGCTGACGACCGCGCTGCAGAACCAGTCCTTCGCGGTGCAGCAGAAGCAGCGTGAGGCCGAGCAACTCGCCGACCAGCTGTCGGCGCTGCAGTCCGACCTGGCCGACCGGCGGTCCGTCCAGAACCTGGCGGTGGCCGCCCAGCACCTCGGCATGCGACCCAATCCCTACGGCGCCCAACTGCAGCTGCCCGATGGGACCGTGATCGGGACAGCCGTAGCTGTCACCGGGTCAGAGATCCCCAGCGTCCGCTACCTCACCCCGGAGGAGGCCGCCCTGCAGAAGGCGGCCCTCGACAAGGCGGAGGCAGAGCGCAAGGCCAAGCTGAAGGCCGAGGCGGCGGCGCGTAAGAAGGCGAAGGCGGAGGCGAAGGCCAAGGCGGAGGCGAAGGCCAAGGCCGAGGCGAAGGCCCAGGCTGAGGCCAGGGCGAAGAAGGAGAAGGGGAAGCGGCCGTGAGCCGCCCGCTCGACCGCTTCTTCGAGCCGAGGAAGCCCGGAACCCGGCAACGCAAGCGCACCAGGCTCCCGGTGGCCCGTTCGGTGGGCCGGGTGCGCAGCCTGCTGATCATCGTCGCTGTCGTGTTCTCGCTCGCCGCCGGACGCGCGGTACAGGTGCAGGCGATCGACGCCACGAACGTCGCGGCCGAGGCGGCGGACCAGATGACCGTGAGCCACGTCCTGCCTGCCTTCCGGGGCACGATCACCGACCGCAACGGTGAGGTGCTGGCAGAGACCCAGGACACCGTGACGATCCACGCGGACGCGAAGCTGATCCGCACGAACGGGCGCAACGACGCCCCGATGACGCCGTCGGACCAGGTGGCGGCGCAGGCGGCGCCCGGCAAGATCGCAGCGCTGCTGGCCCAGTTCCTCGGCGGGACGGTGGAGGAGTACCTGCCCAAGCTGACCGCTACCGGGAAGGGTGAGTCCTACCAGTTCATCAAGGACGAGGTCCCGGCCACCACCTTCCGCGAGCTGCAGGCGGCCATGAGGGCGCAGAAGCTGGTCGGGCTGCGTGAGGACAGCGCGCCGACCCGGGTGTACCCGAACGGCCCGCTCGCGGCGAACATCCTCGGCTTCGTCAACGACAACGGCGTCGGCGCGAGCGGGCTGGAGTTCGCGCTGAACGGGCTCCTGGCGGGAAAGGACGGCAAGGAGGCCTACGAGAACTCTCCCAACGGACGCATCCCACTGGGCGACAACGCGCTCGTCGAGCCCGTCAACGGCCTCGGCTTCGCGCTCACCCTCGACTCGGGCCTGCAGTGGCAGGCCGAGCAGATCCTCGCCGACCGGGTGCGCAAGACCAACGCCGACAACGGCATGGTGCTGATCATGAACCCCAGGACCGGGGAGATCCTCGCGCTGGCGCAGTATCCGACGTTCGACCCCAACGCCGGCGGCAAGGCCGACCAGAAGGACGTCCCGAACCGCGCGGTCACCGATCCCTACACCCCCGGCAGCGTGCAGAAGGTCCTGACGCTCTCGGCCCTGATGGACATGGGACTGGTCAAGCCGTCCGACGTCGTGGTCGTTCCGGGCCGGATCAAGTCGGGCGACCAGTACGTGAGTGACGCCGAGCGCCACGGCACCATCAAGCTCTACGCGCGCGGCGTGCTGGCGAAGTCGTCCAACGTGGGCACGATCATCCTGTCCCGGAAGGCCGCCAAGAACGCGTTGCGCGACTACTGGACGAGCTTCGGGCTCGGGGCGAAGACCGGTATCGGGCTCCCGGGTGAGTCCGGCGGCATCCTGCCGGCCCGCGACATGCCCGACTACGCGCGCGACGGTGCCGCCTTCGGCGGCAGCGCCGTCGCGGTCACGATGGTGCAGGAAGCGGCGGCGGTGGCCGCGATCGCCAACGGCGGCATCTACAACAAGCCCACCCTGATCCGGTCGACCACCCAGGCCGACGGCAGCGTCACGCAACCCGCGCTCGCCCAGCCGCACCGCGTCGTCTCCGAGGAGACCGCCACCAACATGCTGTCGATGATGGAGACCATGGCGCAGCACAGCCTCTCGCACATCTTCGACGTGAAGGGCTACCGGGTCGGCGCCAAGACCGGCACCTCCAAGAAGTTCGACACGTCCTGCAACTGCTTCCGAGGCCTCGTCACGTCGGCGATCTCGGTGGCACCGGTCGAGGACCCGCAGCTGGTCGTCTACACGGTCGTGGACAACCCCCGCCGGGACGGCGGCGCGGGCTCGTCCGTGGCCGGCCCCGTGGTCCAGGACGTGATGTCGATCGCGCTGGCCCGCTACGGCGTGCCGCAGACCACCGGCAAGGTGCCCCATCTGCCGATCTCCCCGGACCCGAAGTTAAAGTAGCCATCCATGACCACCTCGCCCGTGGCGCTGCGGCCCGCCGCCACCCCGGGGACGCCTCTCGACGCGCTCGTGCCGGGGGCCGGCCCCGCACTCGTGACCGGGGTCACCCTCGACTCCCGCGCCGTCCAGCACGGTGACCTCTACGTCGCGCTCCCGGGCACGGCCACGCACGGGGCGAACTTCGCTGCCCAGGCCGTCGCCGCCGGGGCGGCCGGGATCCTCACCGATGCGGCCGGGGCGGCGCTGCTCGGCGGCATCGGCGTGCCGGTGGCGGTGGTCGCCGACCCCCGGAGGGAGATGGCCCGCATCGCCGCCGAGGTCTACGGACGCCCGGCGGAGCGACTCGTCCTGTACGGGGTGACCGGCACGGCGGGCAAGACCAGCACCACCTTCCTGCTCGCGGCGGCCCTGGCGGCCGCCGGGTACCGCGTCGGCACGATCGGCACGATCGGCTTCGCCCTCGACGGACGCCAGCTGGCGTCCCCGCGCACCACGGTGACGACGCCCGAGTCGCCCGACCTTCAGGCCCTCCTCGGCTACCTCGCCGGGAACGGGGCGGACGCGGTCGCGATGGAGGTGTCCTCGCATGCCCTCGCCCTGCACCGTGTGGACGGACTGGTCTTCGACGTGGCCGGCTTCACCAACCTCGGCCGTGACCACCTCGACTTCCACCCCACCCAGGAGGACTACTTCCAGGCGAAGGCCGGCCTGTTCCGCGACGGGCGCTGCCGAAGCGCCGTGGTGAACACCGACGACGAGTACGGACGGCGTCTCGCCGCCGAACTGCGTGCCGGCGGCGCCGTCCGGCTCGTCACCACCGGTGCCGCCGGCGACTACCGCCCGCTGGGCAGCGAGCCGGCGTCCGACGGCACCAGCAGGGTGCGCCTGGCCACCCCGACCGGCGAGCGCGAGTTCGTGCTCGGGCTGCTGGGCGCGTTCAACCTGCGCAACGCGGCCACCGCGGCAGCGATGCTCGAACTGGCCGGCGTCGACCTGGATGCGGCCCTGCCGGGCTTCGCCACCGCGTTCGTGCCCGGGCGCATGCAGCGGGTGGACCTCGGCCCCGACGCTCCCGGCGTGGTGGTCGACTTCGCGCACACTCCCGAGGCCGTGACGGCGGCCCTGGCCGGATTGCCCCCGGGCAGGCGGATCGTCGTCCTCGGGTGCGGTGGTGACCGGGACCAGGCGAAGCGAGGACCGATGGGGGCCGCGGCGGCCACCGCCGCGTCAGTGGTGGTCGTGACCGACGACAACCCGCGCAGCGAGGCGCCGGAGGCCATCCGTGCTGCGGTGCTGGCGGGGGCGAGGGAGGCGGCGCGCATGTCGGGCGCCACGGTGTTCGACGGCGGCGACCGGGCGGGCGCCATCCGGCTCGCGCTCAGCCTGGCCGAACCCGGCGACTGGGTCGCCGTGCTGGGTAAGGGGCACGAGTCCGGCCAGCAGGTCGCCGGGCGCACGATTCCCTTCGACGACGTCGCCGTGGTGGCTGCGACCTGGGCCGACCTGGAAGGCAGGACGAATGCGTGAGGTGACCACCGCCGAACTGGCCGGCATGACGGGCGCCCGCCTCGTCGGCGACGCGGCGGTCGTGGTCGGGCCGGACGTGGTGATCGACTCACGCCTGGCGGGCCCGGGCTGCTTGTTCGTCGCCCTGCCGGGCGAGCACGCCGACGGCCACGACTTCGCCGAGCGGGCGGTCGGGGCCGGCGCCGCCGCCGTCCTCGGCACCCGTGAGCTGTCGCTGGACGTGCCCCAGCTGGTGGCGGGCGACGCGGGTGCCGCGCTGGCAGCGCTCGGCACGGCCGTCGTCGCCGACGCCGTGGCCGGCGGCCTGGTCACGGTCGGCATCACCGGGTCCTCGGGCAAGACCAGCACCAAGGACCTGCTGGCGCAGGTGCTCGCCACCGCGGGGGAGACCGTCGCGCCGGTCGGGTCGTTCAACAACGAGATCGGCGTCCCCCTCACCGCCACCAGGGTGGGACGGCGCACCCGCTACCTGGTCAGTGAGATGGGGGCGCGCGGCCGGGGCCACATAGCCTGGCTGTGCGGCATCGTTCCGCCGAAGGTCGGCGTCGTGGTCAACGTCGGTCACGCCCACCTGGGCGAGTTCGGCTCGGTGGAGGCGATCGCGCAGGCCAAGGGCGAGCTCGTCGAGGCGGTACCTGCCGACGGCTGGGCCGTGCTCAACGCCGACGACCGCCTGGTCAGCGGCATGGCCTCGCGGACCACCGCGCGTCTCGCCACCTTCAGCACGGCGGGCGAGCCGGCCTGGGGAGATCTTCGGGTCTGGGCGACCGATGTCTCCACCGACGACCTGCAGCGCCCGGCCTTCACCCTGCGCGTGGGCGGGGCCGCCACGGGCGAGGCCCCGGTGCGGCTCCTGGTCTCCGGCACCCACCAGGTGGGCAACGCGCTCGCCGCCGCAGCGGTGGCGCTCAGCCAGGGGCTTCCGGTCGCCGGCGTGGCGGACGCCCTGGGCAGGGCCGAGGCGCGCTCCGCCTGGCGCATGGAACTCCATGAGCGGGGCGACGGCCTGCTCGTCGTCAACGACGCCTACAACGCCAACCCCGACTCGATGGCGGCCGCACTGCGTGCGCTCGGGTCGCTGCGGCGCCCGGGTGGACGCCTGCTGGCCGTGCTGGGCGACATGCTCGAACTGGGCCCGACCGCCGCACATCAGCATCGGGAGGTCGGTGCCCTCGCCGCGAGCCTGGGGGTGGACCGACTGGTCGCGATCGGGGAGTACGCCCCCGACCTCGCGGCGGGTTTCGCCGGCTCCACCGACACCGTGCCCGACCGGGACGCGGCGGTCGCGGCGGTGGCGGACTGGGTGCGTCCCGCGGACGTTGTGCTGGTGAAGGCGTCCCGGGGGTTAGCGTTGGAGACCGTGGCCGAACAGCTGTTGAACTCTCCGGAAGGCGGGCCTCGATGAGGAGCGTCCTGCTCGCCGGCGGCATCGCCCTCCTGGGCACGCTGCTCGGCACCCGCTACGCGATCCGGTTCCTGGTCAAGCAGGGCTACGGCCAGTTCATCCGTGATGACGGCCCGACCAGCCACCACACCAAGCGCGGCACGCCGACGATGGGCGGGATCGTCATCATCATCAGCGTCCTGCTGGCCTACACCGTCGCCCACCTGGTGACGTGGACCGAGCCGACCGCCACGAGCGTCCTTGCGCTCGGGTTGTTCGCCGGGCTCGGACTCGTCGGCCTCGCCGACGACTGGATCAAGATCAGCAAGGCACGATCGCTGGGCCTGCACGCCTGGGCGAAGTTCGGTCTCCAGACGGGGCTCGCGGTGGCCTTCGCCATCCTGGCGTTCCAGTTCCCCGACGCCCGCGGGCTTACCCCCGCGAGCGTGTACATCTCCTTCCTGCGTGACCTGCCTTGGTTCCAGCTGCCGATCTGGCTGGCGGTGGTCTGGGTCGTGTTCCTCGTGGCCTCCTGGTCGAACGCCGCCAACCTCACCGACGGCCTGGACGGCCTGGCGACCGGGGCAGCGGCGATGGCCTTCGCCGCCTACACCTTCGTGAACGTGTGGCAGTACAACCAGTCCTGCGCCTGGAGCAGTGCCGGCCCGCAGTGCTACGAGGTGCGCAATCCGCACGACCTCGCGGTGGTGTCCATGGCGCTGGCTGGAGCCTGCTTCGGCTTCCTGTGGTGGAACGCGAGCCCGGCGAAGATCTTCATGGGCGACACCGGGTCCCTCGCCATCGGCGGCGCCATCGCCGCGATGTCGGTGCTGACCCGCACCGAGCTCCTGATGCCGATCATCGCCGGCCTGTTCGTGATCATCACCGCCTCCGTCGTGCTCCAGGTCGGCTGGTTCAAGCTGACCAAGGGCAAGCGCCTGTTCAAGATGGCCCCGCTGCAGCACCACTTCGAGCTCCTCGGCTGGGCCGAGATCACGATCACGATCCGGTTCTGGATCATCGCTGGGCTGTGCGCGGCCGCCGGCATCGGCATCTTCTACGCCGAATGGGTGGTCGGCCAGTGAAGGCGTGGCTCCCCGCCGCAGACCGCCTCTCGCCCTGGCCCGAGGCCCGGGTGGTCGTGGCCGGGCTGGGCACATCGGGGTTCGCGGCCGCCGACGGCCTGATGGACCTGGGTGCCACCGTCATCGTGCTGGACGACTCCGACAGCGCAGCCAACGCCGAGAGGGCCACCGTCCTGGAGATGCTCGACGTCGAGGTGCGCCTGGGTCCCGGCTCGACGGCCACCCTGCCCCCCGACGTCGACCTGGTGGTCACCTCGCCGGGGTGGCGACCGTCCGCGCCGCTGCTGGCGCAGGCCGCACTGCGGGACATCCCGGTCTGGGGAGAGGTGGAGCTGGCGTGGCGGATGAGCCTGCCGGATCGCGCGGTGCCCTGGCTCGCGGTCACCGGCACCAACGGCAAGACCACCACCGTCGGCATGCTCGAGTCGATGCTCACCGCCGCAGGGCTGAGGACGTCGGCCGTCGGCAACGTGGGGCGCCCGATCGTCGAGGCCGTCCTGGACGAGGTGGCCTACGACGTGCTCGCCGTCGAGCTGTCCAGCTTCCAGCTGCACTGGACGAACAGCCTTGCCCTGCACTCGGCAGCGGTCCTCAACGTGGCCCCCGACCACCTGGAGTGGTACGCGGACGTGGCCGGGTGGCCGCCCGGCGTCGGCGACCCGATGGGCGCCTACGCCGCGGACAAGGCCCGCATCTACAGCCGCGTCACGCACTCCTGCGTCTACAACGTCGGCGACCCCGCGACCGAGCGCATGGTCGAGGAGGCTGAGGTGACCGAGGGCGCCCGTGCCATCGGCTTCACCCTCGGTGTCCCTGCTCCGTCCATGCTGGGGGTCGTGGACGACCTGCTCGTCGACCGCGCCTTCATCCCCCAGCGCCGCGACTCGGCGATCGAGATCGCGAAGCTCGCTGACGTCGTGCCCTACGCCCCCCACAACGTCGAGAACGCGCTCGCCGCCGCAGCGCTCGCCCGTTCGTTCGGCGTGCACCCCACCGCCGTGGCCGAAGGCCTCAAGCGGCTGAAGCTCGGCGACCACCGCATCCAGACGGTCGCCGAGATCGGCGGCGTCCGCTACGTCGACGACTCCAAGGCGACGAACCCGCACGCGGCGGCGGCGTCGCTGGCCGCGTTCGACTCGGTGGTCTGGATCGCCGGCGGCCAGGCGAAGGGGACCACCTTCGACGACCTCGTGGCCGCGGTCGCTCCCAAGCTGCGGGCGGTCGCGGTGCTCGGCGTCGACCGTGCGGTGATCGCGGACGCGCTGGCCCGACACGCGCCGCAGGTTCCCGTGAACGTCGTGGACCTCGGCGATCATGGTGCGATGCAACAGGCCGTGAAATGGGCCGCGTCGAAGGCTGAGCCCGGCGACGTCGTCCTGCTCGCGCCCGGTTGTGCCAGCAAGGACATGTATTCCGACTATGCGGCCAGGGGCGACGACTTCGCCGCCGCGGTCGCCGGGCTGACCGGATAGGAGGCCGAGAGAGAAGTGGCGATCCTGACTTCCCCCGCCGTGGATCGCCGCGGAACTGAGCCGGGCACTCCCGCACAGGGACGCCGGCGCAGTCTCGTGGTCGAATGGCTCGCCCATCCGCAGGCGAGCTTCTACCTGGTGCTGGTCCCGGCCGTGTTGCTGCTGGCGCTCGGCGTCATGATGGTCCTGTCCGCTTCCAGCGTCTACGCCTATGTCCGCTACGACGACGCGTACTACTTCGTGAAGCGGCAGTTCATCTTCCTGGTGATCGGCGGTGTCGGCGCGTTCGTCCTCGCCAAGCGTTCGCCGAAGCAGCTGAAGATCTTCGCGTGGGCGCTGGTCGTGGCGTCGCTGCTCCTGGAGGTGCTCACCTTCACACCCCTGGGCTACTCCAACAACGGCAACACCAACTGGGTGCGCTTCGGCGTGTCCTGGTTCGGCGTGCAGCCCTCCGAGCTCGCCAAACTGGCGATCGTGATGTGGGGCGCCGACATCTTCGCGCGCAAGCACCGGAGCCTGACCGACCCGCGCCACCTCCTGATCCCGTTCCTCCCGGTGTCGCTGCTGCTGATCGGACTGGTGGTGCTGCAGGACGACCTCGGCACCGGCATCATCATGGGCGCCCTGGTCCTTGCGGCCCTGTGGTACGTCGGCGCGTCCTGGAAGGTCATCGGATCGCTGCTCGGGGCGGTCGGGCTCGTCGTGGTGGGCCTGGTGGTGACCACGCCGTACCGGATGACCCGCATCTTCGGGTTCTTCAACCAGAACGTCGATCCCCTCGGTGTGAACCACCAGCCCATCAAGGCGATCTTCGCGCTCGCCTCCGGCGGCTGGTGGGGCCTCGGCCTGGGCGCGAGCCGGCAGAAGTGGGGCGGCCTGGTGGAGTCGCACACCGACTACATGCTGGCCGTGATCGGCGAGGAGCTCGGCCTGATCGGCACGCTGATGGTGCTGGTCCTGTTCCTCGTTCTCGGCTACGCGGGCTTCCGGATCGCGATGCGTTCCGACATCCGGTTCTGCCGCTACACCGCCGCCGGCATCACCAGCTGGTTCATGATCCAGGCGTTGGTGAACATCGCCGTGGTGCTGCGGATGATGCCGGTGTTCGGCGTCCCGCTGCCGCTGCTGTCGTACGGCGGCTCCGCGCTGATGGCGAACCTGATGGCCCTCGGCGTCCTGCTGGCGTGCGCGCGGCAGGAGCCGCAGTCCCGCGCCTTCCTGCGCCGCCGCCGTCGCCGGCACGACCAGGCGCTGGTCACCACCGCGGCCGGACGCGGGTGATGGGAGCGATCCCGATCGTCCTCGCCGGCGGTGGCACGGCCGGGCACACCTCGCCGCTGATCGCGACGGCGGCGCAGCTCGCCGCGCAGGCGGACGTGCGGATCACGTGCGTGGGCACCCCCAAGGGACTCGAGACGCGGGTGATCCCCGAGGCCGGCCTGACGCTGGAGCTGATCCCGCCCGTTCCGCTCCCGCGGCGGTTGACTCCCGAGCTCCTCGCTGTGCCCGCCCGGCTCGTCCGCTCCGTCCGTGAGGCCCGTCGCATCCTCACCTCGACCGGCGCCCGGGTGGCGGTCGGCTTCGGCGGCTACGTGTCCCTGCCGGTCTATCTGGCCGCACGGCTGGCCGGGGTGCCGCTGGTGCTGCACGAGGGGAACGCCGTCCCGGGCCTGGCCAACCGGATCGCGGCCCGCTTCACCCCGAACGTGGTCACGACGTTCCCCGGGACGAGGCTGCCGCACGCGCGGCACCTGGGCCTTCCGGTCCGCGCCGGGATCGCGACGCTCGATCGTGCCGAGCGGCGTCCGGGGGCCCGGGCGTTCTTCGGACTCCCCGCCGAAGGCGCCGTGCTGCTGGTCAGCGGCGGGTCTCAGGGCGCGCGCAGCCTCAACCGGGCCACGACGGACGCCGCCACGCGCCTGCTCGCCGCGGGCATCTCGGTGCTGCACGTGCTCGGCCCGGCGAACCTCACCGGGGAAACCGCGCCCCGGGTGGACCCGGCCACCGGCGCGGCGTACGTCCCGGTGGGCTATGTGGACGGGATGGAGAACGCCTACGCCGCCGCCGACCTCATGGTCGGGCGCTCCGGAGCCGGCACGGTGATGGAGACCGCGATGACCGGGCTCCCGACGATCTTCGTACCCCTGCCGCACGGCAACGGCGAGCAGGCACTCAACGCCACGTTCCTCGTCGAGGCGGGCGCCGGGATCCTCGTGCCGGACGCCGAACTGGACGCCGACCGGCTGGTGTCGGAGGTGACCACGCTCATGGACGACCCGGCGCGCCTGGCCGGGATGTCGGCACTGTGCCGCCGGCTGGTGCCGGCCGACGCGTCCGCCGCCCTCGCCCGGTTGGTGCTCGAGGTCGCCGTGCGGCGAGGATGAACCCATGCTGATCGAACCCGTGCCGCTGGTGCCGGTCGCCGAGCTCGGTGCGGTGCACTTCATCGCCATCGGTGGAGCCGGGATGAGCGGGATCGCTGCGATGTACGCGGCCCTCGGTGTCGCGGTCAGCGGGAGTGACCGGGCGGACTCGGCCACGCTGGCCGAGCTGGCGGCGCTCGGGATTCGCACGTACGTCGGCCACGACCCCGCCCAGCTGGGCGAAGCGACGACCGTCGTGGTGTCCTCCGCGGTCCGGGAGTCCAATCCCGAGCTCGCCGAGGCGCGGCGCCGGGGCCTGCGGGTCTGGCACCGCAGCGCAGCGTTGGCCGCGCTCATGCTCGACCGCGCCGGCGTTGCGGTCACCGGGACGCACGGGAAGACGACCACCTCAGCGATGACGGCGACCATGCTCGCCGGCGCAGGCGTCGACCCCAGTTGGGTGGTCGGGTCACCGCTCGCGGCCACCGGCCGGGCGTGGCACCTCGGCGCGGGCGACGCCTTCGTCGTCGAGGCGGACGAGAGTGACGGGTCCTTCCGGCAGTACCCGGCGGGCGTCGTCGTCATCACCAACGTCGAGGCCGACCACCTCGACAACTGGCTCACGCCCCGGGCCTACTCGGCAGGCTTCGTGGACCTGGCCACCGCCGGCGCCGTCACCACCGTCGTGACCAGCGCCGACGACCCGGGCGCCCGCGCGATCACCCCGGCCATCCGCGCGGCGGGCAAGCACGTGGTCACCTTCGGTGAGTCCCCGGACGCCGACGTGCGGGTCAGCGGAGCGGAGTTCCCCGTCGCCGGCGCCCGGGCGGTGCTCCATGCCGCGGACGACTCCGGCCCGCTGCAGCTGGCCGTGCCCGGCCGGTACAACCTGCTGAACGCCGCGGCCGCCTATGCGGTCGGACGGGCGCTCGGCGTCCCCGGGCCACTCCTGCGCTCCGCCGCCACAACCTTCCGCGGCACGGCGCGCCGCTTCCAGCCGGTCGCGGACGTGGCCGGTGTCCGGATCTTCGACGACTACGCCCACCACCCCACCGAGGTGGCCGCGACGCTCTCCGCCGCGCGCGGGCTGGCCGGCCAGGGACGCCTGGTGGCCTGTTTCCAGCCGCACCTGTTCACCCGCACCCGCGACTTCGCGACAGAGTTCGGCCGGGCCCTGGCCGTGGCCGACGAGATCCTCGTGCTGGGCATCTACCCGGCGCGGGAGGACCCGATCGCCGGCGTCACCGGCCGGCTCGTCGCCGAGGCGGCCGACGCTGCCGCGCCGGGCCGCGTCCGGTACGCCGAGGAGGTCGACGACGCCGCACCGGTGCTCGCGGGGCTGGTGCGCGACGGCGACCTCGTGGTCACGCTGGGGGCCGGCGACGTGACCAAGGTCGGGCCGGCCCTCGCGACCCTCCTGGCGGGCGTGTCGTGAGCCAGGTCAGGGACGCCACGGCCCGGCTGCGGCTGCGCCGGAAGGACGATCGCCGCCGCCGGTGGTTGCGCTGGCTGGTCGTCACCCTCGCCCTCGCGCTCGCCGCCGGGGGTGTCTACCTGGTCGCCTTCTCGCCCGTGCTGGCGACGCGCACCGTGGCCGTCTCCGGCGTGCACCTGCTCTCCAGCGGAGAGGTGCTGGACGCGGCGCAGGTCGGCATCGGGACGCCGCTGGCGCGCCTCGACACCGCAGACGTGGCCGACCGCGTGGCCGGCCTGCCGCCTGTGGCCGGCGTCACGGTCACGCGCGACTGGCCCGGCACTGTCCGGATCGCGGTCACCGAACGGGAGCCGAGGCTGGCCATCCCTGCCGGCGGCGGCTACCTCGTCGCCGACGCGACCGGGGTGGTGTTCGAGGCGGTGGCCGCCCGGCCGTCCGGCCTGATCACGGTGGACGCGGACCCCGCCGACCAGCAGGTGCTGGTCGACGTGGGCACGGTGTTCTCCTCGCTCAGCCCGCAGACCGCAGCGAAGGTGTCGCGGCTTGCCGCACCCAGCCGCGACGGGATCGAGCTGCGCCTGGTCGACGGCAGCCGGGTGATCTGGGGGAGCGCGGAGGAGTCGGCCCTGAAGAGCCGGGTGCTGGACTCCCTGATGGTGCTGGGAGGCACGGAATTCAACGTGTCCGCGCCGGCCTTCCCCACGCGGCGGTGAGGCCGCAAGGGCAACCCTGAACCCCGGCTTGAGAGACACGCCGAGCCACCCCCCATTCTTGGACAAGCCCAAAACGGGTTGCCTAGCCTTGGGCTCACGCCGAAGCCGTGCCCTTCCCCGCTGCGCAGTTTCGTCGAACCAAGCCGTCCTCGGGCGGCCCAGCTCGTAGCAAAGGGTGGCTTTCGTGGGAACTGCGTCCCAGAACTACCTCGCCATCATCAAGGTGGTCGGGGTCGGCGGCGGCGGCGTGAACGCTGTCAATCGCATGATCGAGGCCGGACTGAGGGGCGTCGAGTTCATCGCGGTCAACACCGACGCCCAGGCCCTGCTGATGAGCGATGCCGACGTCAAGCTCGACATCGGTCGTGACCTGACGCGCGGGCTCGGCGCCGGCGCCGACCCGGCCAAGGGCCGCCAGGCCGCCGAGGACCACGCGGACGAGATCGAAGAGGTGCTCAAGGGCGCCGACATGGTCTTCGTGACCGCGGGCGAGGGCGGCGGCACCGGCACGGGTGGCGCCCCGGTCGTCGCGCGGATCGCTCGCTCGCTCGGTGCCCTCACCATCGGCGTGGTCACCCGCCCCTTCAGCTTCGAGGGCCGTCGCCGCTCGACGCAGGCGGAGGACGGGATCGGGAACCTCCGCGAAGAGGTCGACACGCTGATCGTCATTCCGAACGACAAGCTCCTCGAGATGACCGACCATCATGTCGCCATCCTCGATGCGTTCCGCCAGGCCGACCAGGTGCTGATGCAGGGCGTGTCCGGCATCACCGACCTGATCACGACGCCCGGGCTGATCAACCTCGACTTCGCCGACGTCAAGGCGGTCATGTCGAACGCCGGCTCCGCGCTGATGGGCATCGGCTCGGCACGGGGCGAGGACCGCGCCCGCGCCGCCGCCGAGATGGCGGTCTCCTCGCCGCTGCTGGAAGCCAGCATCGAGGGTGCCCACGGTGTCCTGCTGTCCATCGCGGGCGGCTCCGACCTGGGCCTGTTCGAGGTGTCCGCCGCGGCGAACCTCATCGAGGCGGCCGCCCACGAGGATGCGAACATCATCTTCGGCACGGTCATCGACGACGCCCTCGGTGACGAGGTGCGGGTGACCGTGATCGCCGCCGGCTTCGACGGTGGCATGCCGAAGAAGACCACGGCCCGCCCGGAGGTGCGGCGGCCCGACGTGTCCACGCCCCGTCCCGCCCCGGTCGCCCCCGCGCAGGTGGAGACCGTCGACGAGGCCGCGCCGGTCGACCAGCCCGTGCCGGCTCCGCGTCCTGCTGCTCCGGCCGCCGACGATGACGAACTGGACGTGCCCGACTTCCTGAAGTAGGGCGTTGTTCAGCTACCGCACTGACCCCGGCACCGACGGTGTCGGGGTCGCCTGCTGCGACGCCGTCGCGCCGGGCGGGGGGCGCCTCGACCTCAGCCTGGTGGTGCCCGGCTCCTGGCGCGCTCCCGACTGGGACGTCGTCGAGGCCGAGATCGGCGTGCCGGTCCTGAACGCGCACCAGGTTCACGGCGACCGCGTCGTCATCGTGGACGACGACACCGACGCCCACGCCCTGGCCCTCGAGGAGGCCGATGCGCTGGTGACGACGACCCGCCGCCTCGGCCTGGCCGTCCGGGCCGCCGACTGCCTGCCGGTGCTCTTCGCCGACACCGCGGCGGGCGTCGCCGGGGCTGCCCACGCCGGACGGGTGGGGCTGGCCGCCGGCGTGCTGCCCGCCGCGGTGGCCGCCATGGAGTCGCTGGGCGCCACCGCCATCACGGCCTGGATCGGCCCGCACATCTGCGGGAAGTGCTACGAGGTGCCCGAGGCCCTGCGGGCGGAATTCGCCGGTCCGCACCCCGCCGCCGTCGCCACGACGAGCTGGGGGACGCCCAGCCTGGACCTGGGCGCCGCCGCCGAGGCACAGCTCGCCCGCCTGGGCTGCGCGGTCGTCCGGGTGGACCCCTGCACCCGCACCACCCCCACACTTCACTCCTACCGCCGCGACGGGCAGGGGTCCGCCCGTCAGGCGGGAATCGTCTGGCTGCCCTGACTTGGTGTGTCGGGGCGTGGCCTCCCAAGCCGTGCCGTCGGCGGCGGTTAGCATCGTCGGGACGGGAAGAAAGGCGGAACGATGGCTGATCGGTTCAAGAAGGCTGCCGTGTGGCTGGGCCTGGTGTCCGACAACGACTACGCCGAGGTCGAGCCCCACTCGGACGACGTGACCGAGCAGGTGTTCGACCGGCGCGAGACCGCCGAGGCGCCCGCGCAGGCACCGGCGACCGTGACCGAACTCGAGACCCGCCGCCCGGTCAAGGAGCACTCCCGCGTCGCCGACATCAACCGGATCATCACCGTGCACCCCCGCACCTACAACGAGGCACGGACGATCGGGGAGAACTTCCGGGACGGCATCCCGGTGATCATGAACCTCGGCGACATGGAGGAGGCGGACGCCAAGCGGCTGGTCGACTTCTCGGCGGGCCTGATCTTCGGTTTGCGTGGCAGCATTGAGCGCATCACCAGCAAGGTGTTCCTGCTCTCGCCGCACAATGTGACCGTCGCTGCCGAGGACAAGGAACGCCTGGCCGGGGGCTTCTTCAACCAGTCCTGAAAGGCGGCCCGATGGGCGCACTCCTCCTGGCGCTCGTCCTGCTCCGCTGGGCGCTCGTCGCCGTTCTCGTGCTCCTGTTCCTGCGGGCGCTGCTGGCGTTGGCCACGGTGCTGGTCCGCGACTGGGAGCCCAAGGGAGCTGTCCGCGTCGTGGCCGAGTTCGTGCTCACCCTGACCGACCCGCCGGTGCGGTTCCTCGAACGGTTCCTCCCACCGGTCCGGGTCGGCGGCCTCACCGTCAGCACGGCCCTCACGGCGCTGTGGCTGGCGGTCGCCACGGCTGTGTCCGTCCTGCCGTAGGAGAGTCTCCACCTCTGGTTTACTCCTGCCGACGCGTCGTTCGTGGTTCTTGGATTCCGCAAACCGTTCGCATTAGCCTGAGAACGCCCTGTCGGGGTCCGGTGGATCGGATCCCGCACCCAATCACGTGAGGTGAGCAATGACCCTGACCCTCGAGCAGGTCCGCCAGACCCGCTTCCACCTGGCCCGGCGGAACGGCTACGAACCCGTCGACGTCGACCAGTTCGTCGACAAGGTCGAGGCGACGCTCACCCAGCTGACCGAGGAGAACTCCACCCTCAAGCAGCAGGTCGACGCCCTGAGCTCGAGCGAGCCGTCGAGCATCTTCGTTCCGGGCGACTCCGCCGAGGCCGACAAGCTCAAGGCGGACCTGAAGGGCCACCAGAGCGAGCTCGAAGGTGCCCGGGGTGAGCTCGCGGCCAAGGCCGAGGAGCTGAACCAGCGCAACCAGGAGCTCGAGCAGGCGCGCGGCGAGTTGTCCGCAGCCCAGGCGGAGCTGGAGTCCCTCCGTGCCGAGGTCGGTCAGCTGCGCCAGGCCGGCGAGGCCGCTGCCGCGGAGAAGGCGCAGCAGGCCGCCCGCGCCGCCGAGGGCCCCATCGGCAAGGTCGAGAACATCGTGGTCACCACGTCCGCCGAGGCGTCCCCGGCCGTCACCCGGCTGCTGCAGATGGCCACCGAGCAGGCCGAGCGCCTGGTCGGTGAGTCCCAGGTCGAGGCACAGCGCATCGTCTCCTCGGCCCGCGCCGAGGCCGAGAGCGTGATCGACAACGCGAACAAGAAGGCGCACGAGACCCTCACCGACGCCCGCACCCGCGCCGACCGGGTCGAGTCCGAGGCCCGCGTCAACGCGGAGAAGGTCACCACGGACGCGCAGCAGCGCGCCGACGCCGTCAGTGGCCAGGCCGACGCCCGCCGCGCGGAGCTGTTCACGGCCCTCGAGCAGGAACGTGACGTGCTGCGCGGCAAGGTCGACCACCTGCGGGCTTTCGAGGCGAGCTTCCGGACGAACATGGCCAACCACCTGCAGACCCAGCTCAAGACCCTCACCGAGGCGACCATCGAGCCGTCCGACGTTCCGGAGATCCTCAGTGAGCCGGCCGCCGAGTCCGCGACGCCGCGCCTGGACGCGCTGCTCAACGAAGGCAACTGAGTTCCCGGTCCCGACCCCACCGGGCGGCGCCCCCCGGGGGGGGGGGGGGGGGGGGGGGGGGGGGGGCAGACTGCGGGCATGCCGATCCGTTCCGTCGCCGACCTGACCGCCGCGCTCGACGCCGGCGAGACGTTCAAATACCTGCACTTCTGGGGGCACCGGCCACGGC